>CAWJRV010000040.1:0-42197 GCA_963845355.1 uncultured Actinomycetes bacterium | reverse complement strand
CGAGCGACGACGACGAGCTCAAGCAGGCGCGCGCCGAGCTCAAGCGCTACACCCGCCTGGCGGCGCTGTTCACGCCGCTCGCCAAGGCCTGCGCGACCGAGATGGCCAACCAGGTCGCCTACGACTCGCTGCAGATCGACGGCGGCTCGGGCTACATGCGCGACTTCGCCGTCGAGCGCCACAGTCGCGACGCCCGCATCACGAACATCTACGAGGGCACGACCCAGCTCCAGGTGGTAGCGGCCATCGGCGGTGTGCTGTCGGGCACCATGGCCGAGCACCTGGCCGGGCTCGACGCCGACGACCTGTCGGCGACCCCCGAGCTGCTCGCCGCCGTGCGCGCCGCGCGCGCGAGCTGGGCCGCCGCCGTGGCCCACGTGCGAGAGCTCGGCGACACCGCATTCAGAGACTTCCACGCCCGCCGCCTGGTCGAAGCGGCCATCGACCTGGTCTGCGCCTACCTGCTGCTGCGCTCTGCCCAGGACGACACCCGCAAACTGCTCGTGGCGCGCTATTTCATCGAGCAGATGGGGGGGCGGGTCGAGGCCGCCGCACGTGCCGTCGTGACCGGCAGCCCGGCGTCACTCGACGCTCTGCAGGCGCTCGGGCGCGACTGAGCCGGCGCCGGGGCAGGCGTGCGCCCCGTCTTTCGCCTCGTCTGCGGACCCGCTACCGCCCCCGGGAGTGTTTCTCGCAGCCGATCAGCCGCAGCGTCACCTCGTCAGGCCAACCCGGGCCCAGCGGTCCGACCGGCGTGCGACTCAGCTCGACTGATTCGCCGACCCGATCGACCGTTGACCGCCATAGCCGCAGTCCATCGAGTTGAGGAGTTTGGAGCATGGGCGGTGTGCGTCGGCCTGGATTCTTTCAAAGCCGGCTTGCTTTGTGACCACGCCTTCACTCCACCCTTTTGACCGACCCGTCCTTCGCGACGCGGTAGATGAATGGCGCAGTTTCCGACTCGGCCGTCCGCTCGATACGCTTGCGCGCCTTTGCTAGAACGGCCGCCGTTTGTTCCGCAGTCAGGTTGGCGGATGCGATCACGAACACCTTTAGGCCGGCCTTACGCAGCGCCTCCGCCTCTCTTGTGCGATAGCGAATCCGAGCGTCTTGCGTCAGGAACACCCACTCATGCGAGGCGACCGCGGGCAGCAGCTCGACGTCCTTCGTTGTTTGGGTGAAGTGGTCGTCGTGCACCTCGATGGCCCAGCCGGCATCGCGCAAAGCGGCGGGCACCCTGTGACCAAGGTTCCGGTCGCAGAAGAAGACTAGGCTGCCGGCCGCAGCCAGAGCTCGTATCTGAGGGCGTGTTGGACATCGACGCCGGTCAACCCGAAATCGTCGGCAATGACGTCGATGGGCTCCTCAGCCTCGAAGCGACCACGAATGATCTCGGTGCGCACGCCGCGCACTTGGGGCAAACCGAACTCGACCTCGGGATTCTGGCGCACGACGCCGCCCTTCGGCCGCCATTCAACCGGCCACTTGTCCTGCCAATCGATCTGGTGGAGATACTCCGCCAAGACCTTCTCTAGCGCGCGCTGTCCGCCCCTGGTCAGCGACGCCAACTGCTCCGAGCCTTCGATGCACGCCTCGCTCGTCCGCATGAAGACCTCGTTGCCGGCGATCATGATGTCGCGCCTGGCGAAGGGGTGGTCGGGCTCCTCTCCTGCAGCGACACGATGCGCCGCACGTATGGCCTGGAGGGACACGCCTTTCGACCGCAGGGCGGCAATAACGGCCGTTTCGATAAGGTCGTCGAACGAGTACGGTGCAGGGCCGCGTGGATCGACAGAGCTTCGCAGCAGCGGCGGCCGCTCGGTCTCGTCGTCGCGATACCCCAGGTAGAGGCGATGGACGAGCTGTGTCGGTGCTCGGGCGTACCGCGAGATATCGCTCAGCGAGTACAGCGGGATTGTCGATGGTCTAGCCGTCATGCCTCCTCAGTTCGCCCGGTAACCGATACTACCCTGCAAATCGGACGCCAAGGCCGCGGCATGAAGAATGTCAACCGACGAGCGGCGTCACAGCCTGTCGATGAGAGTCTTGGAGCGGCGCTTCTGGGGCTCGGCATCCTCGCGCGACGCGTGCAAAAGGTGTATCAGGAAGGCCGCAACCGGGGCCGCACACCCAGCACACGAAATCCTGGCTGATTGCCATGGGTCGTGCATCGGGCGTATGTCAGGCGCGTGTAAGGTCTGGGCTCAAGGAAGATCGTCGTCCCAGTCGGGCGGCAGGACGTCGTCGGCGAGAGCTGCCGGGCTCGCCGGATCCCCAACGATGGGCGCATGCTCACTGCCCTCACCGGGGTCGTCGTCTTGTCCCGGCTCGTGGGGCGGCGCCCCGAAGACCTGCAGCCGGTTACCGCCGAGCTCGCGCGCCCGGGCCAGGGCCTTCTCGGCGCAGGTCCCCAGCTCCTCCGCATCTTCGGCGTGGCGCGGAAAGCCGGCGACGCCGAGGCTCAGCGTGAACCTGCCGAGCGGCACATGGTCTTCATCGCGGAACTCCATGCCCGCGATGGTCGCGCACAGGCGCTCGGCGACCAGGACGGCGCCGGCCTTGAAGGGCGCCGTGTTGGGCAGCAGGACGCCGAACTCTCCGGCGGCGTGACGGCAGGCGATGTCGACCTTGCGCCGCAGGCTGGCGGCCAGCAGCCGGCTGATCGCCTTGAGCACCGCGTCGCCCGCCGGCTCGCCGCGGACGGCGACGAACTCGTCGAAGCGATCTATATGCGCCAAGACGATCGAGAGCGGCTGCTTGTAGCGGCTCGCGCGGGCCGTCTCGGAATAGAGCCGTTCGTAGAAGTACCAGCGGTTGAAGAAGCCGGTGACGGTGTCGACCGCGGCCTGGCGGCCCAGGCTGCGACCAAGACGCGCGTACTCGTGCGCGACGGCGACGTAGTCGGCGAGCGCCTGCAGGACCGCCAACTCGTCGGGCGTCAGGCGTCGCAGGCGACGACCGTGGATCTCGAGGTAGCCGCCCGGCTCGCCGCCCACGACGAGGGGCACGACCAGCCTGGTCGGCACACCGCCCGTACGCGCCTGCGTGGGGCGGCGGTGCTCGAGCGCCCGCAGGACCAACCCGTCGGGCGGCGATCCGGCCGACGCGGCGGGCGGCGATCCGGCCGGCGCGGCGCCGGCAGGCGTCTGGCGCACAAACGAGCCGCTCTCGTTGCGCAGCCAGACGTCGACCTGATGGTCGATCCCCGGCAGAAGCCGCGCCACGGCCGCGCGAAAGGCGGTCAGCGTCGCGTCGCGATCGAGGGCGCCTGCCAGCGCGTGTCCCGACTCGAGCAGCGCCGTAAGGTGGTCGGCGTGCTCGGTGCTCAGGCGGCGCGCCACCGCCGCCTCGACACCCAGCGCCGCCAACCGGCAGACGTGCTCGAGGTTGGCTTGTTGCGCGGGCGCCAGCCGGCGCACCGTGCGCGTCTCGACCAGGCCGAGCACGCCGATCACCTCGCCCGAGACGACGAGCGGAGCGTCGATGCTGCTGCGATAGCCGCGGCGCGTCATGAGGGCGGCGAGGTCTGGCGCCAGATCGGGGTCGTCGACGTGGCGCTCGACGAGCGCTCCACGGTCGGCCAGCAAGCGCAGATCGGGGCGTTCGTCGAGCGCCACCCTGGTGCCGACGACGGCGAGATCGTCCGCCGCGGCGCCTTCGCGCCGCCAGACGGCTTCGTAGACGGCGGCGTCGCGCTCGCGGTCGAACGACCAGACATCGATGAGCCAGACGTCGAGGGCGCGTCCGACCTGGGCCACGAAGGCGGCCAGGCCGCCGGGCGACGCCAGTGCGCCGACGAGGGTCTCGTCTGTGAGATTGGTTACCACGACCTCAGTCGTTGTCGGCAGTTCGAGCCCACCGCACAAGGACTCTCGAGCTTGCCGCCCCGTCACTTCCTCAGGCGGAGGCGTCGGCGACGCAGACCTGGTTCTTGCCGGCGTGCTTGGCCGCATACAGGGCGTCGTCGGCCGCCTTGACCAGGCCGCCGGCGTCGCCGGCGTGGTCGGGAAACGCCGCGACGCCTACGCTCACGGTCACCCGCGCGACCGGCTCGCCGTCGTCGGTGAGCACGGTGGCGCGCTCGATCTCGCGGCGCAGCCGCTCGCCCACCTTGGCGGCGCCGCCGACGTGACCGGACGCGACTGAGGCCTGGTCGTGACCCGCCTGCGAACGCGCCTTGCCGGCCGCACGGGCCTTGCCGGACGAACGCGCTCCGTCCGCCGCGGCACTGGGCAGGACGGCGCCGCTGCTCGACAACGTCACCCGCAGGCGCTCGCCCACGGCATGAGCGGCGCCGGCCGGCGTGTTGGGCAGGATGATGGCGAACTCCTCGCCGCCGTAGCGGGCCGCCACGTCGATGTCGCGTCGCAATCCCAGCATCATCAGACGCCCGACCGCGCGCAGGACGTCGTCGCCGGTCACGTGTCCGTAGGCGTCGTTGAACTGCTTGAAGTCGTCGATGTCGATCATGAGCAGGGAGACCGGCGCGTTGTAGCGCCACGAGCGCGACACCTCGGCCTTGAGCCGCTCGTGGAACTCGCGGTGATTGTAGAGCCCGGTCAGCCCGTCGGTGATGGCCTGGAGCTCGATCTTCTCGTAGAGCCGCGCCTTTTCGACGGCCACGGCGGTCTGGTTGGCGAGGATCTGGGCGACCTCGATCTCGTCTTCGCTGAAGGGCCGGTCAAGGCGACCGGAGAGCTCGACGAAGCCCGAGGGCTCGTCCTTGACGAGCAGGGGGATCACGAGCCGCGTGCGACCCTTGACGTGCTCGACCTGCACGGGGCGCTTCTGCTCGAGCGCCTTGGCCACGACTCCGTCGCCGGCCGGCCGCCGCTGGGCCGCCGCCGACCGCCGTTCGCCTTTGGCGACATACGCTTCGAAGGCACCGTCGTCGTTGCGCAGATGCACCCCGACCCGGCAGTCGACGCCGGTCAGCAGGTTGCTGATCTCGGCCTTCATGCCGTCGATGGTCTGGCGGGCCGACAGCGACGCGGTCATGGCGCGGCTCGACTCGAGGAGCCCCAGAAGACGCTGCGTGTGGACCTCTTGGCGTCGGAACAGGCGCGCGTTCTGGAGCGCGATCGAGGCCTGCTCGCCGATCCCGGCGGCGAGCGCAAGCTCGTCGGGCGTGAACTCGCGCTCGGCTTCGGTCTCGAGGAACATCAGGATGCCGAGCGCCTCGTCGTTGTAGAAGAGCGGCACGTTCAGCGCCGTGAACTCGCTCCAGTGCGCCATCTCGGCGCGCGTGTGTTTCTCGACAGCCTTGTCGGAGAGCTGTTCGACCACCGGCAACCGGGCGTCGAGGATAGCGCGGTTGCCCGGCATCTTGGCCAGCGGCAGGGGCACGCCGATCTCCGCGTACCCCGGCGTAGGCCTGGCCTCGGCGTAGGCGCGCGCCGTCAGCGTGTCGCTCGCGCGGTCGAACTCGTAGAGGATGCAGCGCGGCGAGCCGATGGCGCGGGCGCCGGTGCGGGTCACGGTATCGATCACCTCTTCGAGGACGAGGCTCGAGGTGAGCGCCCGGCCGGCGTCGAGCAGCGCCCCGAGGCGCCGCTGGGTGGCGTCGAGTCGGCCGAACAGGCGGGCGTTGATGATGGCGATGGCTGCCTGCTCGCCGAGCCCTCGGGCGAGCTGCAGCTCGGCTTCGGTCACGAGCCGCTCCTCGTGCATGTCGTAGAGTCGCAGCACGCCGACGCGTCGTTCGCCGAACCGCAGCGGCACACTGAGCACGGTCTTCTCGCGATAGATCTCCATGCTCTTGCGGCGATCGGGCGAAAGGTCGCCGTCGCTCAAGCGCTCAACGGTGGGACCGTCGGCGAAGATGATCGCCCGCTCGCCCGGATACGTCGCAAACGAGTAGGTCGAGCCGAGCGCGTCGTGCGGTACGCTGGCCGGCTCACGCTCGTACAGGGCCCGGTACACGATGGCCTCGTCATCGGGCGCGTACTCGTAGACGACCGCCTGGGTCATGCCGAGCGCCGTCACGGCCTCGCGCGCCACCCGGTCGAGCACCTCGTCCAGATCGACGGTCGACGTGATGGCCCGGCTTGCGTCGACGAGCGAGGTCATGAACCTCGTCTGCTCTTCCTGGCGCCGGAACATCTTGGCATTGTGGATGGCGATGGCCGCCACGACGCAGAGCTGCTCGAACAGCTCGTGCTCGTCGTCTGTGAAGTGGCGCACGTGTCGGGTCTCGGCGACACCGAGCGTGCCGATGACCTTGTCGCCGAACCGCAGCGGAGCATCGAGCGTGGCCTTCTGGCCCCACTTCTCGTAGGCGACGCGCTCCTCGGGGGGAAGGTCGGGATCGTCGATGTGGCATTCTACCGCCCGCCCGCCTTCGAGCAGGCGGCGAAACTCGGGGCGTTCGCCTAACGGCGTGACCGTCCCGACGTAGGCCAGGTCGTCGTCGCTCATCCCGCCGCGACACCAGTAGGCCTCGTAGATCAGCGCGTCGCGTTCGCTCGAGTAGTTCCAGATGTCGACCCACCAGACGTCCATGATCTCGCCGACGCGGCGCGCGACGGTGGCCAGGACGTCTTCGAGGACGAGGCTCGAGGCGAGCGTCGCGCTCAGCTCGAGAACGGCTCGCTCGTGATGTTCAGCGGTCACGCGGTCCCCCCGATCGCTTTGCCCGACACGTGCGTGCACAGCGATAGTCTGACTCGAACCTTGTGCCGTGCGCAACGCTTGAAAATCGGGCCCTCCCGTCCGTCGTGCCGCCGTTACGGCGCCTTCACCTGCGCCGGTGGTCGACCCGGCGGTGGGGCGTCCTCACCTACGCTATCGGCCGACCCGCGGTAGCTCTGGACCGTTCTCGCCTGCCCTCTAGACGTATGTCCCAGACTTCGAGCAACGGCAGCGGTGCACCTTCACCACGAACGCAGGCAGCCCTGCCGAAGCCGCACCGCAGTCTCGCGGATGTCCCGCTAAAGTCCGGCGCCCGCTCTGCCGATAGAGCGTGTACCCCCTTCAAGACGGGCCCGGGTTCTGCAAGCCTCCTCACCAGAGGCGGCTCGCAGTACCCGGGCCCGTTCCACTTGGGAGACTCGGTCGCGCGGCGGTGACGCAAACGGGCGAAGTCTGGTAGATTGGCCGTGCTGTGAGGAGGTTCAGGTGATCTACTCAGTGGTCCCGCCCGAACTCGGCGAAGAGGTGTACGCGCACCTCGTCGAGCGCTACAAGGACAACCCCAACATCACGGTCATCATGGACCGGCGCAAGGCCGACCGGCGCAAGGACAGCTCGGGCGGCGGCGGTCGCGAGACCCGCGATCGGCGACGCCGACGCCTGCCCGGCTCGTTCGACGTGTGACGTGAGCGCAGCAGCCATCCGCGCGGCCGACACCGCGGTCGAGCTCTCGGCCCTCATGCAGCCGGCCGACGCCAACTTCATGGGCGTCATCCACGGCGGCGTGATCCTCAAGGCGATCGACGAGGCGGCCGGCACCTGCGCCTACCGGTTCGCTCGCAGCCGCGTGGTCACGGCCTCGATCGATCGCACGTCGTTCCACCACCCCGTGCAGATCGGCAACCTCGTCGTCTTCAAGGCCACCGTCAACTGGGCCGGACGCACCTCGATGGAGATCGGCGTGCGCGTCGAAGCCGAAGACCTGGACACGGGTACGTGGCTGCACACCAACTCGGCCTATCTGGTGTATGTGGCGCTCGGCGACGACGGCCGCCCCATGGTCGTACCCAAGCTGATCGTCGAGACCGAGGCCGAACGGCGCCGCTGGGCCGACGCCGAGGCGCGCCGTCGCGTGCGCCTCGACGAACGCGAGCGCGAGCCCCGAGAGTAGGGCGCGAGCCCGCAGGCAGCGCGCGAGCCCTTCGAGCGGCGAGCGAGCCCCTGGAGCGACGTGCGAGCCCGCCGGCGCAGGGCGCCGGCCCCGCCACGAACGACGACGGACCGCTACGCGGCCGCCACACCCTCTTTGTGCAGCAGCTCCTTGAGCGCCGCCTGGGCAACGTCGAGCTGGTCGCTGCTCGGTTCGCGCGTCGTGAAGAGCCGCTGCATGGTCACCCCGGGGACCCGCAGCAGGTCGGCCAGCGGATGACCGCGATGACGCGCCATCCACGAGAAGATCTCGAACGCCGAGCCGAGCGAGACGAGCCCCATGAACAGGGTCGACAAAGGATCGTTCTCGTTGCGCGTGGCACGCAACAGGAGCCCCGAGCTCAGATTGGTGAGCAGAAGCGGTCCGAGCAGGTTGGTGCCGCAACGGTCGTGTTCCTTGGCCGCCGCCGCGGGCTCGCCGCCGCTCTCGTAGGCCGCCACGCTCTTGTGCTCGGCGCCGTGGAACCGCGACAGCTCGGTGGCGCGCACGGCAAGCAGGGCCGGCGCCACCGAGAGCGCCGAGACGACGAGCTCGCGCAGCAGCGCCTGCTTGACGGTGCGACGCAGCACCACCGTGGCGGCGGCGGAGACAAGCGCGGCGCTCAGTAGCGCCGGGTCTTCCTGGGGAAGCACCGGCCGGCCGATCGCACGTCGCATGGCCGGCAACGCGGTCGTCGTCTCGACCAGGCGGCTGACGCCACGTACGACCGGCACCCGGTCGAAGACGCCGCTACCCGGCAGCCGGCTCTTGGCCCCCGACCGTACCGTGATCTCGCCGTCGGGGAGCCTCACCGCGGCCGCCCAGTTGTCCTGGCTTTGCAGAAAGACGCCGTCCCTCAGGGCCATGCCCCCGATACGCAGATCGGCCACCGTGATCCTTTCGTCTCGAGCGGCGGGCCTGCCGGCCCGCCGCGGACAACCGGTCTTGCGAAACGCTGAAACAGGTGTGGCGCGGCGCGTTTCGCCGACCACCGGGGGTGTTCCCGGCGCCTCGCCATATTACCCGCCGTGGACCGCGCATGTCGCATCGCCGCCGAGCACATCGGGTGGTCTGCGCGCCGACTTGCCCTATACTGGATGAACGTTCCGGCGAGCGCTCGCCGGGGCGCGTACCGCAGTCGACACAGGAGGTGGCTGATGACAGATTCTGAGGTAGCAAGACGGAAGGCAGTCGCCTTCTGAGCGCCTAGCTCACCTGTTGCGGCTGTCTTTCGTTGAGCCGCCCGAGGGGCGGGGGCCTACCGGCCCCCGCCCCTTCCTTCGTTCTTCCCCGGCTTGCGGCTATGGCGCCGCCGGGCGCGCCGGCGCGTACGAGCGTGCTGTAGGCTAGTCGTCATGCCCGCGGCGATCCGACTTGTAGCGACCGACCTCGACGGCACCCTCCTGCAGCCCGACGGCACCGTCACGCCGCGGGCGCGGGCGGCGCTGCGCGCCGCCCGCGCCCGCGGCCTGCGCATCGTGCTCGTCACCGGCCGCCCGCCGCGCGGCGTACGTCGCCTCGCGGTCAGCGACTGCGCCGAGGTCGCCATCTGCGCCAACGGCGCCCTCGTGTACGATCCCGCGGCCGACCGTCTGCTCGAGCAGCACCCCATCCCCACCGCCGTTGTGCGTCGGCTGGTACTCGACCTGCGCCAGGCCGCCCCCGGCGTCGTCTTTGCCGCCGAGATCGGTCTGGCGTTCCGGCGCGAGCCGGACTACCCGCAGGGCGATCCGCTCGACAAGCGCGACGGCGCCGTCGAGGATGCGCTCGACTTCGGGGCGCGCGGCGTGGCCAAGTTGCTCGCGCGCCACCCGCGGATGGTCCAGAAGCTTCTCCTGCCGCTGGCCGAGGCCGTGGCCGGCGACGACGCCGTCGTGACCCGCTCCGGAGGCGAGCTGCTCGAGATCTCGGCCGCCGGCGTCACCAAGGCGAGCGCGCTGGAGCGTTTCTGCTCCGCGGCGGGTCTGGCTGCCGCCGATGTCGCGGCCATCGGGGACATGGTCAACGACCTGTCGATGCTGCGCTGGGCCGGGCACGCCGTGGCCGTCGCCAACGCCCATCCCGACGTCCTGGCGACAGCCGACGAGGTGATCGGCGGGAACGAACGCGACGGCGTCGCCGCGTATCTCGAAGGCCTGGTCGCGCGTGCCTGAGGGCCACCGGTCGCCCCGCGGAGCCCCTGCGCGCGCCGGCTTTGGTCGCGATCTCTGGCTCACGTTCCTTTCGAACCTGCTGTTCGCGCTGGGGCTCGGCCTCTACTACCAGCTCCTGAACGTCTACGCGGTCAAGCAGCTCGGCGCCCCGCGTTTCATGATCGGCGTCCTGGTCGCGATCCAGCTCGCCATGACGGCGCTCGGCTACATCCCCGGCGCCTGGGCTGCCGACCACATCCGCCTCAAGCCGATCATCGTCGCCGTCTGGTGGCTGACCGTGCCGACCGCGCTGAGCTTCGCGCTGGCGCCGAGCTGGCCGTGGCTCATCCCCGGCTACCTGCTCACCGGCATGTACATGGCCAACAACCCGGCGCTCAAGGTCTACATCATGCTCAAGTCGGAGCCGGCGCGCATGGCGCGCAACATCTCGTATGTGTTCGCGAGCTTCCCGCTGGGAATGGCCGTCGGGCCGCTCGCCGGAGGCTGGCTGTGGGCCCACTACGGCATGCGCGTCGTGTTCGCCGTCGCGATCGTCTTCTACGCCGCCTCGTCGACCGTGATCAGCCTGATCAAGGACACGCCCTACCATGCCGCCGGTCAGCCCTGGAAGCTCGCCGATCTGCTCGGTCAGCGCATATTTCGGCGCAACCTCATCTTCTTTCTGGGAGGCTTTCTCACGGTGTATCTGGCGCAGCCGTTCGTGCTGCTCTACCTCTCCCAGGTGCACCATCAGGGCAAGGTGGCGCTCGGCGTGCTCGCCGGCATCGGCGCCCTGGGTGGCAGCGCCATCACCTTCGCCGCCGGCCGCACGACGACGCACGGCCACCGCCGCGGCATAGGCCTGACGATCGCCTGCCTCGTGCTCGGCGCGGCGCTGCTGCTCACCGGCCGCACGCCGCCCGTCTGGGCCCTGGCCGTGTTCCTCTACGGCGCCTTCGACTCGTTCCGCTTCGTGGCGGCCGGCGTCATGAGCAGCTCGTTCGGCTCGGTGCCGCCCGTCTGGGGGTACGCCGTCTTCGACGCCAGCATGGGCCTTCCCATGGCCGGCGGCGCGCTGCTCGGCGGAGCGCTCTACCGCCAGGCCTACGGCCTGCCCTTCGTGGTCGTGATCGGCCTGGGGACCGTCATGCTGCTGGGCCTCGCCTTCGTCGGTCGCGGGCGGCGGACGCAGCCGGCGCCGACGCACGCGAGCTGAAGGCCCGCGAAGCCCGCCCCCTGCCGTCGCCGCCGTCTGCTACGCTAGGGGTGACCTGAAGGAGAAGACATGACCGATACCAACCCCGGCCCGACCTCCGTGCCGAAGATCCTCGTCACCGATCTGCCCGAGGGTCGCGCCGTGACCACGTACTTCGTCGCCCTGGACAAGGAGCCCGCCACCGACCGCAACGGCAAGTCGTTCCTGCGGCTCAAGTTGCGCGACGCCTCGGGCGAGGTCAAGGCGATCCACTTCGACCCTGACGAGACGGTGGTCGGCGACCTCGCAAGCGGCGACGTCGTCAGGGTGAGCGGCACCTACTCGGTGCACGAGAAGTTCGGTCAGCAGTTCCAGATCAAGGAACTCTCCATCCTGGCGCCGGGTGAGTACGACATCGGCACGCTGGCGGCGGTCTCGCCTGTCCCCCTTGCCGAGCTCGAGGGCCGGCTGGCCCGGCTTATCGCCACCGTCCGAAGCCCTTCGCTGCACGCCCTGCTCGTGCGCGCCTTCGACCCGTCCGCAGAGCCCGGCGCGACGTTCGCCGTGGTGCCGGCGGCCGTGCGCAACCATCACGCCTATCGTCACGGACTGCTCGAACACTCGCTGATCGTCGCCGAGGTGGCCGCCGCGGTCGCCGAGCGCTTCACCACGGTCAACCGCGATCTCACGGTCGCCGGCGCCCTGCTGCACGACATCGGCAAGGTGCAGTCATACTCGGCCGACCCAATGGCGCCGGGTTTCACCGACACCGGCCGGCTGCACGGCGAGATCGTCATCGGCCACGACATCGTACGCGGCCTGACCGAAGAGATCGCGGGCTTCCCGACTGAGATGTCCGTTCAGCTACGCCACATCGTCGTCTCCCATCACGGCGAGCGCGAGAAGGGCAGCCCGGTGGTACCTGCCACCCGCGAGGCCGTCATCGTGCACTACTGCGACGACATGACCGCGCGCCTCGCGGCCGTCGACGAGACCGCCGCCCACACGGCCGACGGTGAGCGCTGGTCGCGCTGGGTCAACATGCTCGATTCGTACACGTATCTGGCCGAAGCCGTCGATGGGCCGGCGGTCGACGCTGGACCGGCGGTCGACGCTGGGCAGGCGATGCCCGAGAGCGACGAGGCGCCGGCGACCGGCGATGGGCCGGCGAAGCCGGAGAGCGACGATCCGCCGGTGGCCGACGATGGCAGCGGCGAGCCGGCCGGCGCGGCGCTCTTCTAGGCCCCCATGGTCGTCAAGATCGTCTTTGCGGTGATCGCGGGCGCGCTGGCCGTGCGGCTGTGGATCTCCTACGCGCGCATGCGGCGCAGGTAGTCGCCCTTTACCTCTACCTGCCCGTCGCCCGGCGGCAAGGGGCGCGGCTGCGGGTGAGCGCGGCTGCGTGAGCGCGGCCGGGTCCAGCCGCTCCGCCAGCTCATCGGCACTCAGGATGCCGCGCTCGAGCACCACCGCGGAGACCGACTTGCCGCTCGCGTAGGCCTCCTTTGCCACCTCGGCGGCGGCCTCGTAGCCGATTGAGGGGTTCAGGGCGGTCGCCAGGCCAAGGCTCCGCTCGCCCCAGCGGCGGCACTGCTCTTCGTCGGCCGCGATACCGCGCACGCAGCGCTCGGCAAAGACGCGCACGGCGGCGGCCAGCACCTGCAACGAGAACAGCAGCTCGAAGGCCACGAGCGGCGTCATGACGTTGATCTCGAACTGCCCGGCCTGGCCGGCGAGCGCCACCGCGGCGTCGGCGCCGATCACATGAAAGCAGACCATGTCGAGCATCTCCGCCATCACCGGATTGACCTTGCCCGGCATGATCGAAGAGCCCGGCTGCACGGCCGGCAGACTGATCTCGGCGATGCCGGTGCGCGGCCCGCTCGATAGCAGCCGTAGGTCGTTGGCCACCTGGATCAGGCTCAGCGCGGCGCCGCGCAGCGCCCCCGAGAAAGCCACGAAATCGTCGAGGCTCTGGGTCGCCTGCACCAGGTCGTCGGCGGCCCGAAACGGCCGGCCGGCGAGCTCCGACAGGCGGGCGAGCATCATACCGGCGTAGCGCGGGTCGGTGTTCAGCCCAGTGCCGGCGGCGGTGCCGCCGATATGCAGCGCGCGGGTCTGAGCGAGCGCCTCGGCCACGCGATCGCGGGCCTTGCGCACCGTCACCGCGTAGGCGGCGAACTCCTGCCCCAGACGGATGGGTACGGCGTCCTGAAGGTGGGTGCGGGCGCTCTTCAGGATGTGGTCGAACTCGGCGCCCTTGTGCTCGAGCGCCTGCTGCAGGCTCTCGAGCGCGGCGCAGAGCTCGTCGGCCGGCCGCTGCAGGGCGATGCGGATCGCCGTCGGGACCACGTCGTTGGACGACTGGCCGCGGTTGACGTCGTCGTTGGGATGGACCGGCGCGTACACTCCGCGCGGCCCGCCGCCGAGCAGCTCGTTGGCGCGGTTGGCGAGCACTTCGTTGGCGTTCATGTTGTGCGACGTGCCGGCGCCGGCCTGGAACGGGTCGACCCGGAACTCCCCGCGGTGGGCTCCGCCCAGGATCTCGTCGGCGGCCCGCACGATCGCATCGGCCTTGTCGGCAGGGAGCAGCCCCAGTCCGCCGTTGACCTGGGCGGCGGCCTTCTTGACGAGCACAATGGCCTCGACGAACTCCGCTCGCGGCGGCAGCCCCGAGATGGGAAAGTTCTCGATGGCGCGCTGGGTCTGGATGCCGTACAGGGCCTCTGACGGCACGTCCTTGTCGCCCAGCGAATCGTGCTCGCGGCGCATGTCGCTCTCCTTCGTGGGTGGGCGGCGCGCGGGCGCGACGTACGTCGCGCCCGCGCGCCGCGGCCCTGTCGTCACCCGGCCCGGCGGACCGGCGACCAGATCTCGCGGGCCGCCGCGAGCACCTGCGCGGCGTGCCCCTTGGCGTGCACGGCGCGCCACACCTTGCGCACCGTACCGTCGGGGTCGATCAGGAACGTGCTGCGCTTGGCCACGCCCACCCTGGGGCGCGCCACGCCGAAGGCCGCCGACACCGTGTAGTCGGTGTCGCAGAGCAGCGGGAAGCGCAGCTCGTAGGCCTGCGCGAACTTCGTGTTCGCCTTGACCGGATCCACACTCGCCCCGATCACCTGCGCGTCGAGCGCCGCGAACTCGTCGAGGAGGCCGTTGAACTCAACGGCTTCGACCGTTCAGCCCGGATGTGTTGGCCTTGGGATAGAAGTACAGCACCGTCCTCATCGCGGGCGCGCCGATGTCGAACGTGCGCCCGTCGTACGAGGTGCCGGTCACCGCCGGCGCCTTGTCGCCCTCCGCGAGCATCGTCTCCCTCCCCGGTCACGGCGCGCGCGGCAGGCGGGCCTGCGGACCACCGCCCTGCGAGCGCCATCGTTGCTACCCTATTGCCGGGCAGGCTCGGCCCGAAACGACGGCGACCGCCGCGAACGGCGGCAACGGCCCCGAGCGGCTGCGTCGGGAGCCGGCCGCCCAAGCGTTGACGATGGCATAGACTGCGACCATGGGCATGCGCGTGAGCATCGACTACGACAAGTGCACCGGCGTGGCCGCCTGTGAGGCGGTGTGTCCCGAGGTGTTCGTCATTCGCGCGTCAGACGGCCTGGCCGACGTCCTCGAACCCGAACCGCACCCCACCCTGTGGGACTGCGTGCGGCGCGCCGAGGAGGCCTGTCCCGAAGAGGCGATCGTGATCGAGGAGGATGAAGACCAGGCGCGCAACGAAGTCGCGCCGGCCTGAGCGGCGGCGACGTAGTCGGTCGCCGGCACTAGGCCTCTCGCCCCGCCGGTCAGCGCTTCTCGGCGTCTCCGGTGACGTTGGGCGCCGCCGTCACGAAGAAGGTCAGCGGCCCCAGGCCGACGTTGCTGAGCTGGTGCTCCGCGCCGGCCGGCACCGCCAGTGCGTCGCGCTCGCCGAGCTTGAACGAGACGCCGTCGACCATGATCGCGGCCGTGCCGTCGAGGACCAGATAGAGCTCCTCCTGCTCACGATGGACGTGTTTCATCATCGAGCCTTCGGCGACGGTGAAGATGTTGGCCCGCAGGTTCGTGGCGCCGAGCTCGTCGGTCAGGCGCTTGACGCTGAGCGTGTCGGAGACCTTATCGGTCGGAGCGGCATGGACGACGTTCACGTGGTACCTCCTGGTCGCACCCGCCGACGGCGGGCGCTCACTTGCTGCGTGGCAGGATCTCGACGGGCAAAGGGCAGAGCGTAGCGAAGCGCTGGGCGTCGTCGAGCGAGCCGACGATGGTGTCGTAGTGCATCGGCACGACGACCTTGGCGTGCAGCTTGCCGCAGGCTTCGGCGGCCTCTTCGGCGGTCATCACGTAAGTGCCGCTCACAGGCAGCAGGGCCACGTCGACGTCGATCGCGCTCATCTCGGCGATCACGTCGGTATCGCCGGAGTGGTAGTAGCTCGTGCCGTCGAGCTCGACGACGTAGCCGACCTTGGCGTCGGCTTGCGGGTGGAACACGACACCGGGCTGGCGGAACTTGTTGGTGTTGTAGGCGGCCACCGCGCTCACGGTCACGCCGGCGACCGTCACCACATCGCCGGGCGCCACGGTGCGCGTGTCGCCCTTGAGCTGCCTCGTGACCTCGGCTGGGCCGACGATCACGGTCGACGGCCGCGAGACCTTGGCGATGTCGCCTTTGTCGAAGTGGTCGGAGTGCTCGTGGGTGACGAGCACGATGTCGGCCGGCGGAGCGCCCTCGGCGATGTGCCAAGGGTCGATGTAGATGGTCCGCGAACCGGTGAGGCGAAAAGAGTCGTGCCCGAGCCAGGCTACATGGTCGACCATTGGAGCCCCCTTGTCTCTTTCAGTCTGCGGCAGGATGCTGCCCACGGCATGATGTCGCCCGCCGCTGGATGCTGCCCACGGCAGGATTGCCTGCGGCGGAGTCTCGCTGGCGGGAAATCCGTCCGCCGCAGAGATTCAGCCTGCCTTTACGAGCAGTCTGCCCGCCGGGGGCCGCTACGAGTCGCGCTGCCGATGACAAGAAAAGACGGGCGGGGGCGGTCGCCTGCAGGCGACCGCCCCCGCCCGTCAGGGCGTTCAGTCGTAAGCGCCGGAGACGCTCAGGCTTCTTCTTCGTCGTCGTCGGGCGCAGCCTCGGCTGCCGGGGCTGCGGGGGCTGCTCCGGACGCCGGCTTGACGTCGGTGGCCTGCGGACCCTTGCGGCCTTCGCTCAGCTCGAACTCGACACGCTGGTTTTCTTCGAGGCCCGTGGTGCCCGGCGCGAGACCGGTCACGTGCACGAAGATGTCGCCGCCTTCGTCTTGCGTGATGAAACCGTAGCCCTTCTGCGTCGAGAACCACTTGACTGTACCTTGAGGCACCTTTTCCTCCTCAGTTCTGGAGCGTGCCCGTATGCCGACCTGTGCGAGGGCTACGGTGTGCGCTCGGCCGGAACGCGGCGCAGGTGAGCGTCCGGCCATTGCTGTCGTTCGATGCGCCACAGGTAGTGTACGCACAGATTCCGCCGATTGAAACCCGGCGAGCCCGTTGATGTCGGCGGCCTCCGACGGGTGACGGCAGGCTCCCTGCGAGAGTCGCCGCGGAGCGCGAAAGGCGACTTGCGGAGCGTGGAATGCGACCAGACGCGCAACGAAGTCGCGCCGGCCTGAGCGGCCGCGACGCAGTCGATCGCCGGTCAGCCGGCCGGCGGCGGCGCGGCGCGAGCGACGGCGAAGACCGCGATGCGCGCCGTGAGGTTGGGGTAGCGCAGGGGGCGGGCGGGACGGTCGAAGTGGTTGAGGTAGGCCTCGCGCTCTATGCGCAGCCCTTCGCGGCGGCACAGGTCGCGAAAGTCGTTGACCGTGCAGAGGTGGATGTTGGGCGTCTCGTACCATTGATACGGCAGTTCTTCAGAGACCGGCATGCGCCCGCGGGCCAGAAGCTGGCCGCGCACCGACCAGTGTGCGAAGTTGGGAAAGCTGACGATGGCGAGGCGGCCGACGCGGGCCATTTCGCGCACCAGCATGCGGGGCCGGCGAAGCTGCTGCAGGCTGAAGCTCAGGATGACGACCTCGATCGAGCCGTCGAGGTAGTCCGCGAGACCCTCGTCGAGATCGCCGTGGAAGACCGAAAGTCCACGTCCCACGCAGGCTTCGACCGCCGCCGGATCGACATCGACGCCGCTGCCCTGCACGTGCCTGTCCCGTACGAGCTCGGCAAGCAGCTCGCCGTCGCCGCAGCCCAGATCGAGCACCGTGGCTCCGTCGGGCACCATCTCTTCGATCAGCTTGTAGTCGAAGCGGTCCATCAGACCGCTCCACCCGCCGCGGCGTCGGCGGCCGCAAGAGGCTTGAAGGTCGCGGCGCTGCTCGACAGGAAGGCCGCGATGACGCCCTCCATCTTGAAGCGCTCCAGCAGGAACGAGTCGTGGCCGAAGTCGGATTCGACCTCGTAGTAGCTGACATGCTTGTGGGTCGCGCGCAGGGCGCTGACGATCTGCTTGAGCTGGTAGGGCGGGTGCAGGCCGTCGCTCGAAAACGACATGACGAGGAACCGCGCCTGGGCGGGTCGCAGCGCTTCGGCGAGGCTCGCCTTACCGCGGGCGAGATCGAAGTAGTCCATGGCCCGGGTGATGTAGAGGTAGCTGTTGGCGTCGAAGCGCTCGGTGAAGGCGAGCCCCTGGTGGCGCAGGTAGCTTTCGACCTCGAAGTCGGCCGAGAACGTGAACGAGTAGTCGTGCAGATCCTGCAGACGGCGCCCGAACTTCTCGCGCATGGCGGTGTCGGACAGGTAGGTGATGTGGCCGACCATGCGCGCCACGGACAGGCCGCGGCGGGGGGTCTTGTGACCGTAGTAGGCGCCGCCGCGCCACTCGGGGTCGGCCATGATCGCCTGGCGGCCCGCTTCGTTGAAGGCGATCGCCTTGGTCGGTTGCTGGGCGGCCGTCGCGATGGCGATCACGGCGTGCGTCCGCCGCGGGTGAGCGACCGCGAACTGCAGCGCCTTCATGCCGCCCATGGAGCCGCCGATCACGGCGAGCAGCTTGGGGATACCGAGCTTGTCGAGCAGCAGCGTCTGGACGTTGACCATGTCGGCGATCGTGATGATGGGGAACGCCGTGCCGAACCGGTCGCCCGAGGCCGGATCGATGCTCGCCGGACCGGTCGTGCCGTTGCAGCCGCCCAGCGCGTTGGTACAGATCACGAAGTAGCGCTCGGTGTCGAGCGCCTTGCCCGGACCGATCAGCATGTCCCACCAGCCCAGGCGCTTGTCGTCGGGCTTGTGGCGACCGGCGACGTGGGCGTCGCCCGAGAGCGCGTGCGAGACGAGGATGGCGTTGTCGCGGCTTTCGTTCAGGGTGCCGTAGGTCTCGTAGGCCACGGTGATCGGACCGAGCGACTGGCCGCCCTCGAGCGCCAGCGCGTGCGGCGGCTGGGCGACCGTGACGTGCCGCGGCTTGACGAGGCCGACGGAGCCGGCGTCGGGGTCGGCGACGACCGGCACGTCGCCTATCTGCGAGGCGCCGGCGGTCGCCGCGCCGGCGACATCGGCCGGGCCGCCGCTCGTGGCCGCGCTGGTGTGGCTGTCAATGGGGTCCATCAGCGAGAGATTCTACGCGCACCGGGCGGGGCCGCGCCAAGCGGCGCGCCCCCGCCCGGTGCGGGCGTGGAGCCCCTAGGCCCGCGCGAGCGCCTGGTCTATGTCGGCGATGATGTCATCGATCGACTCGAGGCCGACCGAGAGCCGCACGAAGTCGTCGGTCACGCCGCTCGCGAGCAGCTCATCGGGGCCGAGCTGCGAGTGGGTCGTCGTGGCCGGATGGATGACGAGCGACTTGGCGTCGCCGATGTTGGCGAGGTGAGAGAAGAGTTCGGTGCTCTCGACGAACCGCCGCCCGGCCTCGCGACCGCCCTTGACGCCAAAGCCGACGATGGCGCCGTAGAGGCCACGGTAATGGTACCTCTGGGCGACCTCGCACGAGCGGTGCGAGCACAGGCCGGGATAGCTCACCCACGTCACCTTGTCGTGCGCCTCGAGGTGCTCGGCCACGGCCAGCGCGTTCGTGCTGTGCCGTTCCATGCGCAGCGGCAGCGTCTCGAGGCCCTGCACGAAGAGGAAGGAGTTGAACGGCGAGAGCGCCGCGCCGATGTCGCGCAGCAGACTGACACGCAGCTTGACGATGTAGGTGAGCGACCCCAGGGCCTCGTGGAACTTGAGGCCGTGGTAGCTCGCGTCGGGTTCGACCAGGCCGGGGAACTTGTCGTTCTGCGACCAGTCGAACCTGCCCGAGTCGACGACCACCCCGCCGATCGAGGTGCCGTGCCCGCCGATGAACTTGGTCGCCGAGTGCACTACGATGTCCGCGCCATGATCGATCGGTTTGATCAGGTACGGCGTGGCCATCGTGTTGTCGACGATCAGCGGTACCCCGGCCTCGTGCGCGATCTGCGCGACGGCGGCGATATCGAGGGCGTCGAGCTTGGGGTTGCCGACCGTCTCCGCGAACAGCGCCTTCGTGTTCGGCTTGAGGGCGCGCCGAAAGTTCTCGGGGTCGACGGAGTCGATCAGGTCGATGTCGAGACCGAAGCGCGGCAGCGTGTGCACGAACAGGTTGTAGGTGCCACCGTAGAGGCTGTTGGCGCTCACCACGTGGTCGCCGGCGCCGGCGATGTTCAGGATGGAGAACGTCACGGCCGCCGAGCCTGAGGCGAAGGCGAGCCCTCCGACCCCGCCCTCGAGCGCGGCGATGCGCTGCTCGAAGACGTCGGTCGTCGGGTTCATGATCCGCGTATAGATGTTGCCGAACTCCTTGAGGCCGAAGAGGTCGGCCGCGTGGTCGGCGCTGTCGAAGACATACGAAGTGGTCTGGTAGATCGGTACGGCCCGCGCGTTGGTCGTGGGATCGGGCTTCTGACCGCCGTGCAGGGCGATCGTCTCGAACCCGGGGCTCGTCTGTTTCAGGTCGGTCATGGCCTCTCCAGGGGCGTGTTTGTTAGCCTGTCAGATGGCGTAGGTGAGCGTCGAGCGCGCGCGCTGCGCGGCGGCGCCGATGGTCGCGCCGGCCAGGACCTGTCGAACCGCCTGTCGCACGTCTTGCCACACGGGCTCGACGAGGGCGTCGGCCTGACCGGCCTCGGGCATTCGCTCGGGATCGGCGAACGGCCCGTCGACGATCTCGCGCACCTGCGCGAAGGTGATGGCGTCGGGCGGCAGGGCCAGCACGTAGCCGCCGTTCTTGCCGCGCGTGCTGGTCACGAGGCCGCCCTGACGAAGATCGTGCATGACCTGCTCCAGGTACTTCGCCGGAATGTTGCCGAAGACGGCGATGTCGCGAGACTGCACGGGCGGGCCGCCGAACGACAGAGCGAGCCGGACCAGGGCTTTGATCGCGTAGCGGCAGCGAGTCGAGATGTGCACAGCGTAATCTCCCTCTTCCCTACAGGAGTTACGCACTTTATCTCACGCCGGCACGAGGGTCAACCTCATGGCCGGATAGGACGGCTCAGTCTGCGGGCTGCGCCGCGCCTTCCGCACCGAACGCCGAGTGGAGCTCGGCTTCGTCGAACGCTGGATCGAACGCTCGATCAAGGGCGGGCTCGTCGAGCGCGACCCGATCGTCCTGCTCGCCCGCGTCGTCGTCACTGGGCACGACCTCGTCGGCGAACGGCGCGGTGTAGGGGCTGAGCTCGTCGGGCGCGTCGCCCGTCGTGTCGGTGCCGATCATCGTCTGCAGGCGAGCGGCGACCGCCTTGAGGCGGGCCAACTCCTCGGCCATCTCGCGGGCGGCGGCGGCGTTGTGCAGGCTGGCCTGATTGATCGACTCCATCGACTGGCTGATCTGGTCCATGCCGACGAGCTGCTGCTGACTCGAAGCGGCGATCTGCAACGACGACTGCGCCGTCGTCTCGACGCTGCCGGCCAGCGCCTCGATGGCGTCACTCGAGCCGG
Source organism: uncultured Actinomycetes bacterium (assembly GCA_963845355.1). Classification (GTDB taxonomy): domain Bacteria; phylum Actinomycetota; class Thermoleophilia; order UBA2241; family UBA2241; genus Bog-752. Next base: position 21,142 of record CAWJRV010000040.1, on the reverse strand, counting down.
CCACCCGCTCGACGCTGCGGGCGATCGCACTTGTGCTGCGCTCGGCCGCGTCGACTGCCGCCGTGGTCGCCTTGACGATGTCGGCCAGCACCCGGCGGACCTGCGCGACGGCGGCCTTCGACTGGCCGGAGAGACTCTTGATCTCGTCGGCGACCACGCTGAAGCCCTTGCCCTCCTCGGCCGACTTGGCGGCCTCGATGGCCGCGTTCACGGCCAGCAGGTTGGACTGCTCGGCGATGTCGTGGGAGGTCGTCGTCAAGGTGGCGATGGCCTCGGTCTGCTCGCTCAGGCGCACGATGCTGCCGCTCATCACGGCAACCTGCGACTCGATGTCGTCCATGTCTTCGACGATCTCGGCCAGCGCCCGGCGCCCGGAGTCGGCGGCGGTCTCGGCTTGCTTGGACAGGTCGGCGAGGGCCGTCGATTTCTGGCTGGCCAGCAGCGATGTCTGGCGCACCTCGTCGACGGTCGTCGCCGCCTCGCTCACGGCCGCGGCCGTTTCCGAGGCGCCGCTGGCGAGCTGCGTCGAGACGGCGCTCACCTGGACCGTGGTGTGCTCCAGGTCGGAGACGACGCCGCGCACCATCGAAGCGATATCGCGCGGGATGCGCACGACCATGACGATGCTGGCCAGCACGGCGCCGATGAACACCACGATCAGCATGATCGTGATGATCGTGTTCGCCGCGTTGCGGCCGGAGCGCTGGTCGGCGAGCTGCGCGAGGGCGGCCTGGCGATAGTCGCTCGTCTCGGTGAGCACCTGCTCGGTCAGGCCGTTGACCTTGCTTGCCGCCAGGACGCGGGCCTGGTTCATCTTGTAGTCCTGCTCCAGGGCAAAGGTCTTCTGGGAGATCGCCAGGAACCTGGCGAAGTCCGTCTGCAGGGTCTCGAGCTGCTCCTGCGCGCCGCCGCCCAGACGACCGCTCATCTGCGAGAGGGCGACCGTGGCGTCGTGAGCGTCGTCGGTGAGCACGGTGGGAGCGGCCATCGTCATGCCGCCGTAGAGCAGGCCCTTGTCGATCCAGGCCGAGTACATGGCCACCGACGTGGGCACCGTCTGCCCGACGCCGGTGAGCGCCTGTTCGGTCACTCGATCGGACCCGTTCGGCCGGTCGACGATCACATAGCGAGCCACATACAGGCCCGCGGTCAGCAGGATGAGTATCGCCAGCATGGCGTACCCACGCCTGACGCGTCCCACCACGGTCATGCGCATCCTCCCCAGTACCCTCGGTAAGGCCGGGTATCGGCACATGAGCTCAGGTACATAAGTAGTGACATAATCGCGCGTGCACCAACGAGTCCATCGAGTCGTCCGAAAGGGATGATGAGCGACAACCCCCAGCCCCGCGTCGCCGAGATCCTCGAGCGCGAGTTACCCGGACTGCAGCACGCCGTGCCGGTCGCGCCGCATTGCGCCTATCGGGTCGGCGGACCAGCCGACCACCTGTTCCTGGCGCGCCGCACCGAAGACCTGCGCCACGCCGTCGTGGTCGGTCGCGAACTGGGGCTGCCGGTCACCGTGCTGGGCCAGGCGACCAACGTGCTCGTCTGCGACCGCGGTATCCGGGGCCTCGTCGTACTGGCCCGCAACGACGAGACCCACCTCGACGGCGAACTGCTGACGGCAGGCGCCGGCGCGCTCCTGCCGGAGATGGTTCTGGATGCCGCGCAGCTCGGGCTGGCCGGGCTCGAGTTCGCCGGCAACATCCCGGGGTCGGTGGGCGGCGCCGTGGTCGGCAACGCCGGCGCCTATGGCCGCGCCGTGGGCGACGCCCTCGTGCGGGCCCGGGTCGTGGCCGGCAGCGAAGAGTACCTTGCCGGGCCGGGCGATCTCGCGCTCGGCTACCGCACGAGTGGCCTCAAGGGCAACCCGCGCACCGTCGTCCTCGAGGCGACGTTCGCGCTGCGCCCCGCCCAGGCCAACGCGCTGCTCGCCGAGATCGCCCGCGACGCCGAGCTGCGGCGCGGCAAGCACCCGCTCGACTACGCCTCGTGCGGCAGCTACTTCAAGAACCCCTCGCGCGAGTTGCCGGCGGCCAGGCTCATCGACGAGCTGGGGCTCAAGGGATTCCGTTTCGGCAAGGCCGAGGTCAGCCGGGCGCACGCCAACTTCATCGTCGCCCACCCCGGCGCGGGCGCCGACGACATCCGGCGCGTCGCCGGCGAGGTGCAGCGGCGCGTCTTCGAGCACTTCGGCATCCGGCTCGAAGAAGAGGTCGTCCTGCTCGGCTTCGACTGAACGCGCCCACCTGAGGGGGGGCCGGCGGAGCCGGCCCCCCCTCAGGTCAGTCGGTGACCGCCAGCGGAGCGGCGGCGGAGCGCGGTGGCGTGCTCTTCGTGCCGCTCCCCCGCGCCGACTCCACCATCGCCCTCATGGCCATCGCGAGCTCCTGCAGGTGAGACACCTCGGTCTCCATCTGGCGGGCGCCGGCCGCGTTCTGGGCGCTGGCCTGGTCGATCGAGGTCATGGCCTCTGAGATCTGGTCCATGCCGACGAGCTGCTGCTGCGACGAGGCCACGATCTGCATGGCCGACTGGGCGGCGGCCCCCACGTTCTCGGCCAGACTCTCGATGGCCACCGACGACTCGCGGGCCTGCCGCGCGCCCTCTTCGATCGCCTTGCCCGACTGCTCGGCCGCCATCACGGCGGCTCCGGTCGCCTTCTGGATGTCGCTCAGGATGGAGCGCACCTGGATCACACCCTGCTTGGACTGCGTGGCGAGGTTCTTGATCTCCTCGGCCACCACACCGAAGCCTTTGCCCTGGTCGCTGGCCTTGGCGGCCTCGATGGCGGCGTTGACCGACAGGAGGTTGGACTGCTCGGCCAGGTCGTTGGAGGTCGAGATGATCTCGCTCACAGCCTCGGTCTGCTCGGAGAGGCGCACGACGCTGTCGGCCACGACGGCCATCTGGTCCTGGATGCGCTGAATGCCCTCGAGGGTCTCGGCGACCGCTCGCCGGCCGGCCTCGGCCACCTGATCGGCGCTCTGCGCCGAGTCCGACACCGAGGTCGCCTTCTGGCTCGACAGCAACGAGGTCTGACGCACTTCGTCGACCGTGGTGGCGGCCTCGCTGATGGCCGTCGCGGTCTGCACGGCGCCGGCTGCCACCTGGCTCGTGACGGCCAGCAGTTCGGCGGTCGAGGTGCTCAGCCGGCCGATCACATCGCCGAGGGTCCGGCCCGTCGAGCGCCGCAGCCGCACGGCGATGATGATGCCCGCGATCACGGCCGCCACGGTGACGAGACCCATCGCCAGACCTACCGCCAGAACGACGTTGTTGAGGCGATGCTGGTCGGCTGCCATCTTGTTGTCGATGGCCTTGCCGAGGTTGGCCAGCGCGAGCTGCACCCCGGCTCCCGCGGGATCGAGCTGGCGCTGCGCCACCTGGGCGGCCTGCTGGTAGTCGCCGGCCTGGGCCAGCGAAACGACCTTGGCGTGGGCCGCGTCGAACCCGGTCGAGGCGGCATTGAAGGCCGCGAAGGCGGTCTTGCTGGCCTGGTCGGGCAGGATCTTCTGCAGGGCGGCCTCGGCGGCATCGACCGGCGCCGCCACCGCCTCGACGTTCGTGTGCTGGGTACTGTTGAAGGCACGCTCCAGCAGCACGGCCCGCGCACTGTCGATCTCTATGTTGAAACCGCCCTTGACGCGCTCCGTGAGGGTGGCGAGCTTCACCTGGCGGTCGCGCTGGGTCTGAAGCGCGTTGTTCATGTAGAGCCAGCTGCCGAAGCCGATGACGGTCGCCAGCAGGGAGATGCCGATCAGCGTGGCGAAGCCGATCGAGATCCGGCGCAGGACGTTGGTCTGGCGGTTCACTGTTCCTCCGTTTGTCGATGTCGGTCGTGTGCCGTTGGGGCGCCGCACCGGAGTGTTCGCGGCGAGGCGTCGGTCATGCGGTCGCGCCACGCTCCGGACGTGCGCCGGGCGTGGCGGTGGTCTCCCTAGAGGCCGGTCATGGCACCCTCGTGACCGGCTTTCATGGCTTGCTTGTCCAGATACATCAGCCTGTCGGCCTGCTCGACCAGTTCCTCGAGCGAGCAAGGCTCGTCGCCCAGGTACGGCGCCGAACCGCAGCTGATCGACAGGCTGTAGGGCGTCGTGCGCGTGGCGTTGCGCCGCTCGAAGGCGGCCTGCACGCGCCGCGGCGCCTGCTCGGCAAAACCCGGTTCCGCGTCGACCAGCAGGGCCGCATACTCGTCGCCCCCCATGCGCGCCAGAATGTCTGACTCGCGCACGCAACCGGCTAGCAACCGCGCCGTCTCCGCCAGGGCGTCGTCGCCCACACCATGGCCCAGCGAGTCGTTGATCGACTTGAAATCGTTCAGGTCGAGGTACAGCAGGACCATGGCGTGGCCGCGGCGCACCAGCTTGCGCTGCTGCTCGGCCAGTATGAGAAAGCCGCGCCGGTTGGCGAGGCCGGTCAGCTCGTCTGTGACCGAAAGCTCCTCGAGCTGCCGGCGGAGCTGGACGTTCTCGGTAACGTCCCACAGCGACACGAGGCAGGCCTCGGCGTCGCCCCAGGTCGTTTCCACGACCCGCACCTCGACGACCGCGCTGTGGCCGCCGTCCAGCGCCAAAGTGATCTCGCCGTCGGCGGTGTCGGGGGCAAACGGCAGCGGCGTGCCCTTGAGATCTTCGGCGTCACGCCCGAAGAGCCGTTCGGCCGCCTGGTTGGCAAACCAGATGACGCCGTCGCGACCCACCACGAGCAGGGCTGCGGGGCTGAACTCCATGAGCTTCTGGTAGCGCGTCTCCAGGCTCGAGATCTTCTGCAGCGCCCCCTTCAACTGGCTGTTGGCCTCGTTCAACTGGCGGTTCTTCTCGATGGCGTCCTCGAACGAGGACAGCAGGAAGTCGAGGTTCTGGGTGGTGCTCGACTGCAGCGTGTAGCGGCGGCCGGCGAACAGCACCTCGACGCCGTCGCCGGGCGCCGACTCGCGGCGCAGCTCGCTGTTTCCCAGCGCGCGCTGTATGCGGGCCACGAGCGACTGCTCGTTGCAGGGCTTGCCGACGAAGTCGGTGGCTCCCGCGGCGAGGCCGCCGATCACGTCGGTCGACTCCGACAGCGCCGTCAGCAGGATCACCGGCAGGTCGGCGGTCGCGGCGTCCGCTCGCAGCCGCCGGCAGAGCTCGTAGCCGTCGACCTCGGGCATGACGATGTCGGAGACGACGAGTCCGGGACGCCGTTCGGCGACCATCTCGAGCGCCTGGCGGCCGTTGACGGCGGTGCGCACCACGAAGCCGTGCTTTTCCAGGAAGTAGCGCAGGCGCTCCGCCTGGGTGAGGCTGTCCTCGGCGATCACGATCTCGACGCCGGCATACTGGGACTGTTCGGTCATCGCGACTGCCCCCCGGCGCGGCGCGGCGGCTCGGAGCCGGCGCGTCCGGCCTGCGTCGCGCCCGTCACGCCGGTCAGCAGCGCTGCGATCTCGTCGGGCGGCAGCACGTACATCGCCGCCCCCAGGCGGATCGCTTCGCCGGGCATGCCGTGGACGATCGAGCTGCCTTCGTCCTGGGCCACCGTGATCGCACCGCGGGCACGCAGCTCGACCAACTCTCGCGCGCCGTCCTGGCCCATGCCGGTGAGCAGCACGGCGGCGGTGCGCCGCGGCCAGGCCGCGGCCACCGAGCGAAACAGATACGAGACCGACGGCCGCAGGCCGTTCTCGGGCGGATCGTCGCGCAGCACGACACGCCGCTCGCGATCGACACCCATCTGGAACGGATGAGGCGCCACGTACACCGTGGCGCGGCGCAGGAGCTGACCGTCCTGCCCGAGGCAGACCGGTAACCCTGTGGCCTCGGCCAGCCAGCTCACGAAACTCGTCTGAAAGTCGGGCGTGATGTGCTGCACGACGACCACCGCCGCGGTCAGGTCGCGGGGCAGGCCGACGAGCAGGCGCTGGAGGGTCTGCGGGCCGCCGGTCGAGGCGCCGATGGCGATCAGATCGATCGGGCCGCGACTCGCCGGGACGACGGCGGCGGCGGCGGGCGGCGGCGCCGCAGGCGCCGCCGCCCGCCGCCGCCGCCGCACCACGCGCACTTCCGACATGGCCCGCACGGTCTGCACGATCTCGGCCTCGCGGCGGGCGCGCGGCTCGCCTGTTCCCGACGGCAGCGCGACCAGGGCCACGGCCCCGGCCTCCATAGCGCGAAAGGCCTTGTCGGCGTGGCCGGACTCTTCGGAGGCGCTGACGATGATGATCGGCACGGCTGCCTTGGTCATCACTTCGACCGTCGTCTCGAAACCGTCCATACCCGGCAGGTCGGCATCCATCAGCACCACATCGGGCTTGAGCATGGCGATCATGCGCACCACCTGCCGGCCGCTCGAGGCCTCGCCGGCGACGGCGATGCCGCTGTGCGCCGTGAGCAGACGGCGAAGATCGGCACGGATCTGGGCGCTGTCGTCGACCAGGAGGACGTTGATCACCGGCACTCGCCCCCTACATCAGCCTGCGCGCGGTCTCGAGGAGCGTCGTCTGGTCGAAGCTCCCCTTGGTGATGTAGGCGTTGGCGCCCGCGTCGACGCCCTTCTCGCGGTCCTCACGCGACTCGAGGCTCGTGACCAGCATCACCGGCAGATCGCCGTACGTATCGCCGGCGCGGACCTTGGCGGTGAGCTCGAAACCGTTCATGCGCGGCATCTCGACGTCCGAGATGAGCAGGTCGAAGTCCTCTTCCATGAGGGCCGTGAGCGCCTCCAGGCCGTCGACCACAGTGCGCACCTCGTAGCCCGTCGTTTCGAGGATGTTCTTCAGCAGCGTCCGCGAGGTGATCGAGTCCTCGGCCACGAGGATGCGCTTCTTGCGCCGGGCCGCGGCTTCTTCGATCACGGTCGCTATGGGCGTGGCGCGAACGTTGCCGTAGGTGGCCGCGCGAATCACCTCCGGCGGGTGCAGGATGAGGGCGATCCTGTCGGATTCGAGCACGGTCGCGCCGGTCACGTAGCGCACGCTTTCGAGCTGCGGTCCGAGACCCTTGACGAGCACCTCCTGCTCGCCGAGGACCCAGTCGACCGAAAAGGCCAGGCGCTCGGCGCCCGCCGCAAGGACGACCACCGGCAGCAGCTCCGCGTCGTCGCTGCGCGGCTTGCGCGGCAGATCGAGCACATCGTGCAGGAAGGCGAAGGCGACCGGCCTTCCGCCGATCGGCACCGTCTCGCTGTTTTCGACCGTCGCGATCTCCTTGGGATCGACACGGATCACGCGTTCGACGTGCAGGGTGGGCAGCACGAACAGGCGATCGGCGACGCGCACGACCACGCCCCGCGACGACGCCAGGCTGGCCGGCACGACGAGCTCAAACGACGCGCCCAAGCCGGGCGTGGAATGCACCGCAGTGGTGCCGCCGAGCTGCTCGACCTTCTCCTGCACGATGGCCAGGCCGATGCCCCGGCCCGAAACGTCGGTCACGATCGGGTTGGTCGACACGCCCGACTCGAAGACCAGCCCCAGGGCCTGTTCGTCGTCTAAGTCCTCGATCTGGTCCGGCGAGCGCGCACCGACCTTGCCGGCGACCTGTCGCAGGCTGCCGACGTCGATCCCGCCGCCGTCATCTGAGATCACGACGCTCAGCTTGTTGCCCTCGATGCGCGTTACGGCGATCGTCACCTGGCCGCGGACCGGCTTGCCGCGTTTGGCGCGCACGTCCGGCGTCTCGATGCCGTGGCCCACGCAGTTGCGCAGGATGTGCACGACCGGGTCCTTGATGGTCTCGAGCACATGGCGGTCGATCTCGACGTCGCCGCCGCTCAAGGTCAGATCGACCGCCTTGCCTTCGGCCCGGGCGAGATCGCGGACCATCTTCGGGAAGCTCTGAGAAAACGACGAGAAGGGCAGCATGACGAGCGTCTTGACGTCGCCGAGCAGGTCCTCGACGAGCGGCCCGAGCGAGCGCAGGTCGTTGTCGCTCAGGGTCGCCAGGTGTCCGATGCGCCGAGCCAGGTCGTTGACGAACGTCGTGTTCCAGTCGACGTAGTCGAGCAGCTTGTCGGAGTCGCGGCGGCGACCGGCGCCGGCCTCACTCTCCGGCGGCGGATCACCGAGCCAGACGTCGGGCGAGCCCGTGCGGCGAGCCCCGTTCTCGAGGGCGAGCGCCCGGCCACCGGCCGACGACGCGTGGTCGCGACCGTGAGTCACCGAGGGCCGCACCGCCTGCCAGCGCTTCTTCCAGACGTCGAATTCAGCGAGCAGATCGTTCAACTCGGCGGTGCGCTGACGCAGGACGAGCTTGACCGTGATGAGCTCCTCGGTGCGCAGCATGACCTCCGTCAGCCGGCTGAGCGCGACGCGGATGGTCTCTCCCTGGTGAGAGGGCTCGGCGGCCGACGGTCGAGCGGCGGCCTGCCCGTCTGCCGGAGCGCGGGTGGTCGCGCGCACCGGGGCCGGGGCCGGCGGCACGGCCGGCGGCGTCTGCGCGGCCGGCGGCGTCTGCGCGGCCGGCGGCGTCTGCGCGGCCGGCGGCGTCTGCGCGGCCGGCGGCGTCTGCGCGGCGACCAGAGGTTCTGGAGCAGCCGTCGCCGGCGCGGATGCCGCGGCCCCCGCGGCGGGCGTCGGCGCGGAGTCGTCTGCCCCCGCCTCGCCGCTCGCGGGCGCCGAGGCGGGAGCCGCCGCCACGCCGGCCGTCTTGCCGGCTTCAGCCAGTCGCACGAGGCGGTCGATCAGAGCCGTCATGCTCTGCGCCACGCTCGGGCTGTCGCAGCCGTGGGCGCTCGATTCGCGCAGTGCGTCGACGGCCTCGTTCAGGGTGTCGTAGAGAGGTGTCGAGGGACTGATCTCGGCGCGCTTCCAGGCGGCGAACACGCTCTCCATCGCCTGGCAGACCGACTCGATGTCGCCGAGCTCGACGGCTCTCGCGGCGCCCTTCAGGCTGTGCGCCTCGCGAAACAGGGTCTCCACCAGCGTGAGGTGGTCGCCGTCCGGGTCGCGTTCGAGCTCGAGAAGTCCGTTCGAGAGCACCTCGAAGTGCTCCTCGGCCTCTATCCGAAAAGTGGCCAGCAGTCTTGCCAGGAACTCGCTGTCGTCCTGATCCATCAGCGTCCCATCGTCATATGTCGCACGGTCATTCGGGGCTCCCTCGTCTTCACTGGCACTAGCGCGCAGTCCCGGGGTCGTCGCGCACGACCAGGTTCTTGTCGGCGAGCAGTCGCCGGGCGTCGAGCACCGCGATGCGCTCAGGCGTCACGCCGCGCAGATACTTCTGACGGGCTCCGGTCATGGTCGGCAGCGAGTCCTGCAGGGTGGTGGTCGCGATCGAGCGCATGCCGACGACCTCGTCGGCCACGATGCCGAACTCCATCGCCCGGTCGGCCAGGACCACTACCCTGGCGCGGGCCCCCCGCTCGCGAGCGGGCAGCTCGAACACGCGCGCCAGGTCGACGACCGAACAGATGCGCCCGCGCACGATGACGACGCCGAGGATGAAGTCTGGCGTGCCCGGCACCGGTGTGATCTCCCTGAGCACGTGGACCTCGCGCACCGCGGTGTTCTCGACCGCGTAGCGCTCGGCCCCCAGGCGAAACTCGAGCACGCTCACCGTCTCGCCCTCGTCGCTCTTCGGCGCGACGATCCGGGCCAGCACCTCGGCGCGCTCCACCAGCAGGCGCTGCCGCTCGTCTGCGGACTGGCTGCCGGCCGCGGTGGCCGCCGACAGTCGCGCCAGCCGCTCGCGCACGCTCGTCCAGTCGACCAGCGTCTCGGCGCCGCCGTTACCGGACGCGGGCGTATCTGGAGACGTGGTCGGGCTCATGGTGCGGCCTCCAACTCGATGACGGACTTGACGATCTCGGCGAGCTTGCCGGCGGTCATGCCTTCGGATTCGGGCAGGACACAGTCGGGCGACAGCTCCTCGAGCAGGGCGAGCGTGGTACGAAAGTGGCTCTCGGCTTCGTCGGCGCGAGCTCGCCGGCGGGCGATGTTGCCGTACAGGAAATGCGCCAGCACGAAGCCCGGGTCGAGATAAAGGGTCGAGTTCAGCGCCTTCACGGCATCGTCTTCGCGGTCGAGCTCGGCGAGGATCGTCGCGTAGAGATAGCGGTAGCCGGCCGACAGCTTGTCAGCGCCGATCGCCTCCTCGCAGCTCGCGAGCGCCTCGCGCAGGCGACCCTCGTTGGCGGCCCGGCGGGCTGCGGCGGCGAGCGGCGCCGCGGCGCCGCTCGCCGCCGCAGCCCGCCCCTCGACCGCCGGATGCGCCGCTACGGATTTCGGCTTGGCGCGCGGAGCGGGCCGCGTGGTCGTGGCGGCAGGCTGCGAGGCGGGCTCGTGAGACGGCGCCGCGGCCGGCCGCCAGGCCGGCGCACGCCTGCCGTTGCCGGGAGCGGTCGTCGACCCGGCGCTCGGGCGCGCCGGCGCGACGGCCGGCGTTGCGGGGTGCGAGTGCCGCTCGCCCGGTCGCGCGCCGGCAGCGTGACCCGCGCCCAGCTTGCGGTAGAAGATCTCGCCGCGCGACGCGACCCGCTCGAACTGCGGAAAGAATTCGTGCGACGCTTCGCTCGGCGCCACGAACAGGTAGCCGCCGTCGCGCAGCGCGTCGAAGAGGCGTGCGACGACCCGGCGCATCGTGTCGGCACGGAAGTACATCAGCACGTTGCGGCAGAAGATGATGTCCATGGCGTTGGTGTTGGTGGCAAGCGACGGGTACGGGTCTGCGGCCAGGTTCAAATAGGAGAACGTGACCTGACGCTTGATCTCGGGGCGGATGGCCCAGTCTCCCGACGACGTCTTGTCGAAGAACTGCGGCCGCAGCCAGCCGGGCGTGTCGCGAAACGACCAGCTCCCGTAGACTCCCTCGCTGGCCTTGTGCAGAGCGCGCGTGTTGATGTCGGTGGCCAGGATGGTCGTGGTCCAGCCCTGCGGATTGGGCAGCAGACGAGTCACACTGATCGCCAGCGAGTAGGGCTCCTCGCCCCCGGCGCAGCCGGCGCTCCACAGACGCAACTGCCGTTCGTCGTTCCGGCGCGCCTCGAGACGCTCGGGCAGGACCTCGTGTTCGAGCACATCGAACGCCTGGGTGCCGCGCAGAAAGTAGGTCTCGCCGATCGTCAGATGCCAGGCCAGGGTCTGTACCTGGTCGGGGGTCAGGCTCGACGTGGTCAGACAGAAGTTCACAAACGACGTGGTGTTCGGGTAGCCGAAATCCTTGGCGGCGCGGACCAGGCCGCGCTCCAGCTCCGCGGAGCGCTCCGCGGGAAAGTGCAGACCGGTCCAGCGGTCGACAAGGCTTGCCAGTGCGACGAGCTGTTGGCGGGGGATCGCTGCCATCAGTCGCGCACGGCCTCGATCTCGCGCAGCGATTCGGCCAGGACGAACTCCTCGTCGTCGGTCAGCACGGTGTCGATGTCGAGCACGAACACCATCTCAGGCCCCAGCAGGAAGACCTCGTCGACGTAGTTGAGATTGGGCACGATCTCGGCCGCCGGCACCTTCTCGCCGCTGGAGTCCGTGATGAGGCCCTCCGCCTCGTCGACGGGCAGCGCGACGGCGCCGGTCGATGACCGCGCGATGACGAAATGGTCCCCAATGTCGATCGGGCGGCGGTCCAGGCGAAAGCGTTTGCGCAGATCGACGACCGGCACGACCCGGCCCTGGACACCGATCACCCCGATGATGATCGGGGGCGCTTCGGGCAAGGCGGTGACGGCGACCGCGCGCACGACGCGTTCGACGATCGAAAGCGGCAGCGCGTAGCGCTGTCGATCCACGATGAACATGACGAGTTGGCTCGAATCGACGGCCGCGGTCAAGCCCCCACCCACCTTCCGATTGCTTCGATCCCGGCGCCAACACAATCGGCGTTCGAGCTGCCCACCTTTAACAATCGCCGTACTCCCGGCGCGTTGCCGGTCCCGGGCGCTGCGAGCGGCAGACGGTCTGGCCGGACCCGCCCGCGCGCGAGAACGATCCGACGAGGCTGCGCGGTCGCCCCCAGGCGCCGCCCGGCCCGCGCTATACTGGCCTCGTCCGGGCGCCGCGAACCCCTCACGCGGCCGCCGCGTCTCCCTTGCAAGGAGGACGAGGATCGAAGACCTGCCCCCCGGCCTGCTGGAGCGCTTGCGGCGCGGTACGCCCGAGGCCCGCGCCGAGTTCTTTCGCCTCTACGCTCCGCGTGCCAGGGAGATCCTCTTTCTGCAGGGCATGTGCGACGACGTCGACGACGGTGTTCAGGAGGTGTTCGTCAAAGTGTTCCGGGCAACGCTGCCGCGCGAGGAGACGTTTCTCGGCTGGTTCTACCAGGTGATCGTGAACACCGGGCGCGACCTGGGCCGGCGGCGGCGCAGCCGCCTGCGGCTCCTGCATCGCCTCACCGACACGGCGCCCGCCGACGTGGCGCCGGCTCCGGCGCTGCCGACCGGCGACCGGCACCTGCGCGACGCGTTGCAGGCGCTGGCCCCCGAGTTTCGCGAGGTCGTCGCCCTGCGCTTCTTCGCCGACCTCTCGCTCGACGAGATAGCGCGCTGTCAGAGCGTTCCCACCGGCACGGTCAAGTCGCGGCTGCACACCGCCCTGGCCCGTCTGCGGGTCGCCCTCACGGCCACGCCGGGGCCGGGCGGCGGTGAGTCGCCGAATAAGTGGACTAGTAGCGGCGATTCGGGGGATATGCGTTCTGAGGTGCCCACGAAATGAGCGATCTCCACGACAGCCCGACGGCGGCCTTCGACGACGATCGGCTCTTGGACTACGCCCTCGGTCTCGAGGACGATCCGGAGCTCGCCGCGGCGCTGTCGCGCTCTGCCCGGCTGCGCGAGCGGCTGGCCGACATGAAGGCCGACCTGGCCGCCATCGAAGCGGAGCTGCGGCACGCGATCCCCGAGCTCGACGACTCCTACGCCGACCCCGGCGCGGCGCGCTGGGCCCGGTTGCAGCCTTCCTTCGGTGGCAGCGGACCCGCAGCCACCGGTCGCCGGTCGCTGCGGCCCCGCAGAGTGGCGACCGTGCTGCTGGCCGCCGCGCTTGCCCTGGCACTCGTGATCGGCGTCGTGTCGGTCCTGCCGCACGGTGGCTCGTCCTCGTCGGGCTCGTCCAACTCGGCCGGCTCGACCGGCTCCCATGCCACCTCCGGGTCCGGCGCGGCGCCGGCCTACAGCGCGGCGGGCGGCGAGAGTCAGACCCTGGCGGGCACCAAGGCGCCGGTCGCGGCACCGAATGCCGCGGTCCCCAGCACGTCCGGCAACCTCGCGAGCGTCACGGCCCTCCACGCCGCCGACTTTCGCGACGTCGCCGTGGTGCGCGCCGGCGCGGTGATCGGCGCCGATCAGAGCTTCACGGTGGTGCGTGTCCTGAAGGGCAAGCCCCCGGCGTCGTTTTCACTGACCCTGTACGCGACCTCCGGCGCTCCCAACGCCGGCACGCTCGCGATCGCCTATCTGCGACCGCTCACGAAACCGTCGTCGAGCGCGCCGCCGACCTACTCCTTCAACGGCGGGCGAGCCCTGCTCACGCCGCTGCCGGCGGGCGTCGCCGCGACGGCCGTCAAGCTGCCGAAGTAACCATCGGGGGCTATCGGGCGTGCCCCGCGCTGGCGCCTCGCGTTGCGGCAGGGTATAAGTCGCCCATGTCCGGACTGCTCGAGGGCAAGAACGTGCTTGTCATGGGTGTCGCCAACCAGCGCAGCATCGCCTGGGCGGTGTCGCGCGCCGTGCTGGCCCACGGTGGCCGCCTCTCACTCACCTACCAGTCGAAGCGCATCAAGCCGCGCATCGAGCAGCTGGTGGCCGGCGTCGAAGCCGGCGACGAGGTCGCCCTGATCGAGTGCGACGTCGGTAGCGACGAAGGCGTGGCCCGAGCCATGAAGAGGCTCGCAGAAGAGACGCCGGTGCTGCACGGGCTCGTGCACAGCATCGCCTACGCGCCGGCCCACGACCTGCAGGGCAGCTTCGTCGAGACAACGCGCGAGGGCTTCGCCGTGGCCAACGACGTGAGCTCGTACAGCCTGATCGCGGCGGCACGCGAAGCGCGCCGTCTCATGGCCCAGGGCGGCTCGATCGTGACCATGACCTACGCCGGCTCCCACCGGGTGATCCCCAACTACAACGTCATGGGACCGGCCAAGGCCTCGCTCGAAGCCAATGTGCGCTATCTGGCGGCCGACCTGGGGCCTGCCGAGATCCGCGTGAACGCCGTGTCGGCGGGCCCGATCCACACCGTCGCGGCGCGCAGCATCAAGGATTTCGCCGGCATGCTGGAACTGCTGCAGACCCACACGCCGCTGCGCCGCAACGTGACCGCCGAAGAGGTCGCCGACGCGACCGTCTTTTTGCTCTCGGACCTGTCGCGCGCGATCACCGGCGAGATCGTCCACGTCGACGCCGGAGCCCACGCTGTGACGTGAAACGACGCGCCCGGCGTCGGGTCAGCGGGTGCCGGTCGTCGGGTCGGCGCTGCGGCCGGTCGTTGGGTCGCTGGGGCCGGTCGTCGGGTCGGGTCAGCGGGGTCGGTCGTCGGGGGAGGTGGCGTTACGGCCGGTCGTCGGGTGGGCCGGGCTCAGCCGGCGCCGGTGCGCCTGCGCCCGTGAGACCGCTCTCGGCGGTCTCGCCCTGCTCGGCCAGCCAAGCGTCGTGCGACTCGCGCATCATGCGCTCGACCCGCCGCGAGACACCGGCGCGCTTGCGCCGCTGCCACCACTCGTCGACGGAAACCGTCTTGAGCTGCTCGTATTTGAGCCAGAGCACGACGACGAGGATCAGCAGCACGACCTCGACCACGGCGAGCGCGATCAGCCGTACGTTCAGCGGCGGCGACAGCGGGATCTGTCCCAAAAGCACGGTGAGAGTCATGCCGACCGCCTCGTCACGGGCTCGACGAGGTCGCGGGGGACGCGCCGGCGGCCGGCGTCGCGGCGCCCGACGCGAGCGGCAGCGGCGACGCGGCAGCGGGCGCCGGCAGGGACTTGCCTCTGGGTCCGTCCGGGATGTACGCGAGGACCTTGGCGACCTGCTGGGTCGAGAGGATCTGGCCCCAGGCCGGCATGAGGATCTCGCCGACCTTGCCGGGCGGCGGGATCGAACCCTGCATGATGGTGGCGAGCATGTCGGCCGGCGTGACGTTGTCGGCCGGGTTGCGCAGCAGCGGCACGACCTTGTCGGGACTGTCCGGGTTGGGCGCCGACGCTGGCGTGGCGCTCGCGCCGCCCACCTGACCATGACAGGTGATGCAGGCGTAGGCCGTATAGATGTCGGCGGCCGAAGCCGGATTGGCGTCGTAGGCGATCCCGGAGACCTGGGGGAAGCCGGCCAGGATGTAGGCGGCGATCGCGCTCGCCTGAGCGTCGTTCACCACTCCCGTCCACGACGGCATGTTGATGACGCCGGGCTTCTTGCTGATGATGCTGCCCTGCATCATGACCTGGGTGATTGCGGCCGCGTTGTGGAACTGCTCAGAGGGGTCGCGGAAGGCGTTGTTCAGGGCCGGAATGGTATCGTCGCCGCCGACGTTCAGGCGGTTGGGCACCCCGCCGACGCCGTTGGGGGAGTGGCAGCGCACACAGGCGAAGGCCACGTAGAGCGCAGCCCCGTCCTTGACCTGCTGGCTGACCGCCACCGCGGCGCCGCCCGTGGCGCCCGGCGCCGGCGAACCGCTGGAGGGCGCCTCGGGCGTCGCCAGGCTGGCGCACCCGGCGACGACCACCAGAGCGGCTACGACGACGGGAGCGGCCAGAGCCACGATCAAGTGTTTCATGTGTCTCCTTTTGGGACCCATCAGGACACCGCCCCCCATATCGTGAGCACGATCGTGGCGACGATCACGAGAATGGCGATGGTCGTCGTCACGGGTTTCTTCAGCGGGTTGCGCACCGGACTGCGATCGATGAACGGCAGCAGGATCAGCAGCACGACCAGCACGGCCGGCACGATCAGGCCGATCTTCTCGGGGACGATCTTGAGCAGCTGGAACAGGCTCAGGTAATACCAGTCGGGCTTGGTGTTGGCCGGCGTCACCAGGGCGTTGGCGCGCTCGCCGAGGCTGGCCGGCCACAACAGCGCCAGACCGCCGACGACGGCCAGGAACAAAAAGAGGATCATCACCTGCGACACGAACTCCTGCCAGAAGTACGGGATGAACTTCTCGCCGGGCTCGTGCTCGCGCTCCCAGTAGTAGCGCGAGGTGTGTTCCTGCCGGGGCCTGTCGACGATATCGGGCATCGCTACGCTCCCCCTTCCGCTACAGCCGGCCCGAGATGCCGTGCCGGCGGATCATGAAGAAGTGCGCTCCGAGGAACACGACGATGATCACGGGCAGCACGAGCACGTGCAGGGTGAAGAAGCGACCGAGCGTGGCGCCGGTGATGTTGTCGCCGCCGCGCAGGCTCACGAGCAGGAAGTGGCCGATGAACGGCGTCGAGCCGGCGATGTCTGTGCCCACGCGCGTCGCCCAGTAGGCCTTCTGGTCCCAGGGCAGCAGGTAGCCGGTGAAGCCAAAAGCCATGGTCACCCCGAACAGCACGACGCCGCTGAGCCAGTTGAGCTCGCGTGGGCGCTTGTAGGCGCTCGTGAAGAACACCCGCAGCATGTGCACGAAGACAAGGACCACCATGCCCGTGGCGGCCCATTTGTGGATGGAGCGGATCCACCAGCCGAAGGCCACGTTGGTCGAGATGTTGACGACGCTCTGGTAGGCGGCGTCGGGCGTGGGCTGGTAGTAGACGACCATCATGATGCCGGTGACGGCGAGGATCAGGAAGAGGATGAAGGCGATGCCGCCGAAGCAATAGATGTAGTTGGTCGCGTGGATCGGCACGATGCGGTTGAACTGATCTTCCATCAGCTCTTCCATGCCGAGCCGGTTGGTGACCCAGGCGAGCGCCCCGCGGGCGCGACCGTGGGTCGGCGCGGCCGGTTGCGCGGCGGCCGGCGTTGAGTCGGTCGGCGTCACGTCGCCTCCTTGCGGCCCGAGGGCATCGAGGCTCACGCGAACTGCCCCTTGTACCAGGTCGGATAGTTGGCCCGCGTGAAGGTCACCGGCCCGACGAGCACCGAGCCGGCGCTGACCTTGGCGCTATAGAAGGGCAGGGGCAGGGTAGCAGGGCCGTGAACGACCTCGCCGGTAGCCGAATAGTCGCTGCCGTGGCAGGGGCAGTGAAGCCCGCTGCCGCTGGGCGCCACCACGCACCCGAGGTGCGTGCAGATCGCCGAGAAAACGACGATTTTGCCGGCCACGTTGGTGACGATGGCCGGCCGGCCCTGGACCTGGGCTACCGTGAGCTGCCCGGCCGGAAACGATGAGACCGGGCCGATGTTCACGACCTGGCCGATGGTGGCCGTGCTGGCCGTGGGCGGCTTGAGGAACCGCACGATCGGATAGACGATGCCACCCAGGCAGATCGCGGTGAGGACGCCGATCAGCCACTTCAGGAAACCGCCCCGCGTCATGTACTCCCCTCCGGGCAGATGACAGGTCTCCGGGCCGCGCCTGCCGCGCGCCGCACCCGCGTGGTGGCATTTAGTAGGGAAGGCAGGGCCCGTGTCAACGTTTCTCCTTTGGCCGCGGTGACAAATACGTACGAAGCGGCAGGGATGCGGCGGCTGAGGCAGAGGCGGGTGTGGAAGGCGGTGCTATCATCGCGTCCGTGATCGCCTGCTACGGCAAGGATCTGACCAGCGGCCGCCTGAGCGCCTCACACGACGACGTGGTCATGCCGTCGTTCAGCACGATCAAGGTGCTGCTGGCGGCGACCTTCTGGCGCGCGGTCGCCGCCGGCGAGCTGCGCGAGTCGCGCCCCTACGCATTCCAGCCCTGGCAGGCGGTCGGCGGCGCCGGCGTGCTGCGCGGCTTTCGCCACGCGGCGCAGCTCGCCCTGGCCGACTACCTCCATCTCGCTCTCGTGGTGAGCGACAACGACGCCACCAATATCGTCATCGCCTTCGTCGGCCTCGAGCGGGTGGAGGCGCTGGCCGCCGAGCTGGGCCTGCGCGACACCGCCCTGCGCCGCCAGATGATGGACTGGGAGGCGGCCGCGGCGGGCCGCGACAACGTGACCTGTGCCCGCGACCTCGCGACCCTGCTCGAGCAGCTCGTCGCCGGCGACCCGCGGATCGGCACCGTCGCCTGCGAGAACGTGCTCACCTCGCTCGGCGCCCAGGAGCACCGCGACGGCCTCGCCCGCGCCATCCCCACCGGCGCGACCTATGCCGGCAAGCCCGGCGACGACCTGCCCGAGGGCCGCTACTGCCACGATTGCGGCGTCGTCACCACGCCCGACGGTCACACGCTGGTGCTGGCGGTCCTCACCGACGGCGAAGACGGCTACGACGCGGTGGCCGCCGCGGGGCGCCGGCTCTACGACGAGCTGACGGCGCAGACGCAGCGGCGCGGGTGTAGGGGCGCAGACGCACCGGCGTAGACGTGGCGGCGGAGACGTCCCGGCGCGGCCGCAGCGACGGTTCCTTCGCCTCAGAGAGTCTCGACCGGTGCGACGCCCAGGCCCGGCGCGTCGGGCGCCATGAGAAGGTCGCCGTCTGTCGCGATGCCGCTGAACGGGTCGGCGGCGATCAGCAGAAAGCCGTCGAGGTCGACGTAGTCGGCCAGACCGGCCACGTGCAGCCCGGCGGCGATCCCCAGGCTCGACTCGACCATGCAGCCCAATAGCACCCGGACGGCGCGCTCCTTGCAGGCCGTCATGAGGGCCGCCGCCGCGGCGATCCCGCCGGCTTTGGCGAGCTTGACGACGAAGCCGTCGTAGAGATCGACGACCTCGTCCAGGTGCTCCAGATCGAGCAGCGCCTCGTCGCCGAAGAGCTGGACCGGCGAGCGGTCGAGCAACCAGGCCTGGCCTTCGCGGTCGGCGGCCGGCAGCGGCTGCTCGACGAGCTCCGCGCCGAGGCGGCCGAGCACCTCGAGGGCCTTGGCCGCCTGCTCCTTGCTCCAGCCTTCGTTGGCGTCGTAGCGAAAGCGCTTGTCGGGCAGCTCGCGCGAGAGGCGCGTGGCGACATCGAGGTCGCCGTCGAAGCCGAGCTTGACCTTCAGGATGCCGAAGCCCTGCGCCGCGCGCGCCCGTGCCAGCATGGTCTCGGGGTCGGCTATGGGGATGGTGAGCGAGGTCCGCACGCTGGCCTGCTCGAGGCCCAGAAGTCGCCAGACCGGCTCGCCGGCCTGCTTGCCGGCGAGGTCCCAGGCGGCCGCCGACAGGGCGGCACGCAGTGCCGGGAACCCGGGCTGGGCGACGCAGAACGCTTCGACGGCGGCCGCTCCTTCGACCGCCGCGAGCACCGGCGACAGCTCCTCGAGGGCGGCCGCGTCGTCGTCGCGCGACTCGTGATAGCGATCGTTGGGCGCGCCCTCGCCGTAGCCGGTCAGGCCGTTCTCGTCGGTCATGGTGACGACGAAGTCGGCGAAGGTGCTGTGAGCCCAGCGCGATATGCCGAACGGCGCCGGCGTGGCCAGGTCGAGGGGTACAAAACCGATCGCCGTCATGGTGTCGTCGTCGCCTTCATGGTGTCAGTCATCGCGGTCATGGTGTCGTCGTCGGCGTCAAAGCCCCCCGGCGCGCGGCCGGCGACGCGGGTCGCGGCGCGGCGGGTCGGCGGGAGCGTCGGATGGTGACGCAGCCGAGCCGGGTGAGGCAGGCGCGCCGGGTCTCGTCGCGGTGGCGTCGGCGGCGACCGTGAAGATGCCCTCGACCGGAGCGTAGGCCCAGCGCCCCTCACGATCTCGCGGGGTGACGTACCAGTAGCAGGCCGTGCCGGGCGCGAGGCCGGCGGCGGCCGGGACGGCGTACGCCGTCCCGGCCGCCTCCTGGCCCTCGAGCACGACCTCGTGGACGAGCGGCGCCTCGCTGTCGCAGCAGCCGCCCGCATAGACGGAGAGCTTCACGGCGCTCTGATGAGTCCCGGGGCCGAAGATCGACCACGACAGCTCGGGCGTGACGGTCGCGACCACCGCGCCGTCATCGGGCGCGAGCGCGAAGGGCCGCACCATCGAGGCGGCGAGGAACGGATTGTCGGCGGCGGGCTCGTTCACGAAGGTCGCCACCGCGTCGCTCGAGTACCCGGCGGCGGCGCGCGTGAACAGCGAGACCTCGTAGCATATGTCGGGTCGCAGCTCGGCGGCCGGGATCGTGAACGACCGCTCTGACTCGGCACAGTCGTGGACCATCACCAGGTGCTTCCAGACTCCGCGCCACAGCTCGTAGACCTCGATCCGGCAGCCGCCGACAGCGAGCTCGCGCTCACCGGACGCGCCCGAGGCGGACTTGCCCGCCGCAGACTCGGCGGAGGCAGGCGGGTAGCTCCAGGTCAGATGCGCGGCACCGCCCACGTGGACGGCGGCCGGCGCCGACTCGAGCACCGGCGGCTCCGGTCGCCGGCCACGGCGGGTAGAGCCGTCGGCCGGTGGACCACCACCGGTGTCGCCGTAGGCCCGTGGATAGTCGTCGTCGAGCACGGGCGCGCCGTCGGGCAGGTAGGCGTTCTGGGCGCGCGTGGCGCGGTTGTCGTAGAGCTCGCGGCCGGCGTGGTCGGTGGGCAGCCGGCGAGTGGCGTAGAACGGCAGCGGCGCAAGTCCGGCTCGACGGCGCAGCGCGACGGCGTCGGTCTCGCGCTGCGGGTTTGCCTGAAGCAGCGCCTCGTGGAGCCGCCGGTCGAAGTAGCGGCCGCCGACGAACCAGAGCCGCAGGTAGGCGCCGCCGTCATTGCGCAGCCGGTCTGTGCCCCCCGTGGCCCGCAT
The DNA here is from genome assembly GCA_963845355.1 of uncultured Actinomycetes bacterium. GTDB lineage: Bacteria > Actinomycetota > Thermoleophilia > UBA2241 > UBA2241 > Bog-752. The sequence goes on along the minus strand of CAWJRV010000040.1, from coordinate 483 downwards.
GTGACGCGTGTACAGCTCGCGCGCGTCGACCACCGCAAGCCCGTCGTCGCGCTCCTCGACCAGCGGGATGTCGCCGCGCGGCGAGGAGTCGTACACCAGCAGGCGGCCGTCGAGCCAGCCGTAGACGATGACGGCGTGGAACTTTCCGGGCTCATGGTGGTCGTGGGTCGTGACGACGTCGCCTGGCAGCAACTCGGCGAGGGTAGTGATCGGCGCCCAGCGCTCGACCCGCGAGAGCTCGATGGCTGTCGCTGTGTCGAGATCGTCGTCGAGGGGCCGCCCATCGAGGAGCCTCCCGTAGACCTCGCGGACAAGGCCCCAGCAGTCGAAGCGGTCGTCGAAGTTGTACGGGCGCGCCTGCGGGCCGAGCGCTTCGAGCGTGGTCAGGACGGCCTCGGGGGCGAGCGGGTATTTTCGACCACGGTCGTGCGACTGATCACTGTATCTGACATCGGACGATGGATATCAACAGGGGTGCGCCGC
>CAWJRV010000039.1:0-48382 GCA_963845355.1 uncultured Actinomycetes bacterium | reverse complement strand
CAGCCGCCGGTGCCCGATCGCGGCTGCCGCCGTCCCGCAGGCCAGCAGGATGCACACGTGAGCTCCGCCCACGCGGCTACGGAGACCGGATGGCTCACGGCGCCAGGGCGATCGGCGGGCTCACCGGGCGATCATCAGCCGAGCTCGGCGACGGCGGCGGGCAGATCGGCGAAATGAGTCACGACGGCGTCGGCGCTCGAGGTCTGCCTGTCGGCCGCGTTGATCCCCACAAACAGCACGGCCTTCAGGCCGGCGCCCTGGGCGCCGGCGATGTCGGTGCGCTGGATGTCGCCGACGTGGACGGCCTCGGCGGGCGCGATGGCCAGCGCCGTGAGCGGTGTGAGAAAGGCCCGCCGGTCGGGTTTGGACCAGTTGTGCTCGTCTAGAAAAAGAAGGCGCCGGACCACTCGCGAGGCCGTAGTCGGCGAGCACCCGGCGCAGGACGCGGCCGGGCGTCTGGCGGCGTCGCTGACCACGGCAAGGGCGTAGCGCTCGGCCAGCACGGGCAGGGTCTCCGCCACGCCGGGGACCAGTCGCGGCGGGTGTTCGAGGATGATCTCCTCGAGCATGGTGACGACGCGCTGCCGAGCCTCGTCGGGCAGCTTGATGCGCAGGCTGCGCAGGATCACGGCGGTCGACTCGGCGGTCGTCGGCGTGCGCGCCTTCTTGTGCCGGACCGATCGAAATGCCGCCAGGCCTTGGCGAAGGCAGCCTCGATTTCGTACTCGTCGGGCGCATATCCATACGGACCGACGATCTCGAGCAGTCGTGCGGCGCGCAACTCGTCGCGTGCCGGCAGGTGGAAATCGTTCATGAGGGTGTTCCAGAAGTCGAGCGTGACGGCGCGGATCATATGGTCGCCGGTGTGATACGGTCGGCGTCCCGTCAGGCGCAGTAGCGCCGGGCGGCGGCTTCGAGCACGCGGGCCAAGAGCTTGACGGAGGCGACGTCGACCCATTCGCCGGCGGTGTGCTCGCCTTCGCCGACCGGGCCGAACTGAGCACGGGGATGCCGGCCTCGGCGAAAATGCCCGAGTCGGCCCAGCCGATGTCGCCGCGCACCTGCGCGGGCCGGCCCAGTTCGGCGCTTGCGGCCGCGACCAGGGCCAGCACGACCGGGTCGTCGCGCGACAGCGAGACGGGTTCGCGGCCCACGACGAGGCGGTTGCTCGCCGCGAAGCGCTCGTCGGCGGCCCGCGCGGCCGTCATCAGGGTCTCTATCTCGGCGCACGACTGGGCGACCGACTCGCCGGCGATCAGGCAGCGCTCGATGCCGAGCCGGCAGGACGCCGGGTCGGCCGGTAGCTGCGTTCCGCCGGCGATCGTTGCGGCGTGGATCGAGCCGCGTCCGTACGAGGCGCGTGGCCGGCCGTCGAGCTCGCGGTCGAGACTCGCGATGCCGGCCAGCAACGGGCCCAGAAGGGCGATGGCGTCGATGCCGTTCTCGGGCTCGGCGCCGGGCGCCTCGACACCGCGGCTTTCGAGCTCGAACCAGGTGAAGCCGCCGTGTTCGACCGTGACGTCGAAGTCGGTCTTTTCGGGCAGGACGGCGGCCGTGGGGTGGTAGCGCGTGGCCATGGCCTCGGCGCCGAAGCTCTCCCATTCCTCGTCGGCGCAGCCGGCCACGAGCAGGTCACCGCGCAGCGGCGACCTGCCGCCGGCCGCGCGCGCCTCACCGGCAAGGCGTTCGGCGGTAACGACGGCGGCCGCGATCCCGGCCTTCATGTCGTTGCTGCCGCGTCCGTAGAGACGGCCGTCACGGATCTGCGGCGTGAAGAGCTCGGGGGGTGCGCCAACCACGTCGAGGTGACTCACCAGCATGAGGCTGGGCGCGGGGCTCTGGCCGTCGCCTTCAGCGCCCTGGCCGCGTCCGTACCCTGGCAGCGTCGCAACGATGTTGGGCCGGTGAGGGCGAGGCTCCCAGACGTCGACCTCGAGGCCGGCGGCGGCGAGCCGGCGTGCCAGGAAGGCCACGAGGGCTCCCTCGCCCGGCGCGCCCGGCACGAGGCCTGGGTTGGTCGAATCGATGGCGATGAGGTCGCAGAGGAGACGGATCAGCTCGTCGTCGGTCGGTCGCATGGCGGGCGAGTCCTCCAGTGGGGTCAGAAGCTGCAAACCGTGTGCTTACGTTAGCACACCGGCCGTGAGAGGCCGGAGGGGCACGAAGGTCGAGACCGACCTGGTGAACGCCCCGGTCATGACCAATCCGACGGCGCGCCGTGCAAAGTTCCAGCAGATCCAGTCGCACATCACGAGTCAGGCGCCGGGCGTGTCGCTCTGCCCCGCGTGCCGGAGGCGTCCACTGAGGGCTCGCCGGGCGCAAAACGTTGACAGCGGTTGCGACCGCGGCGCTTGGCGAGGCGGAGGGCTCGGTCGGCCTTCTCGAGCAGCTCGTCCTTGGTACGGGCGTCACCCGGCAGGGTCGCGACGCCGACGCTGACCGTGAGGCGCCCGTCGGCGGGGTGCACGCGCGCTTCGTCGATGCTCGAGCGGATGCGCTCGGCGATCTCGAGTGCCTGCTCCGACCCGGCGCCCATCAGCATGACCGCGAACGCGTCGCCTTCGTAGCGGGCGGCCAGGTCGCCGCGGCGGATCGAGCGGCCGACGATGGCCGCCACCTGGCGGAGCACGTCGTCTCCCGCGGCGTGCCCGAGGTCGTCGTTCAGGCCCTTGAACCGGTCGATGTCGCAGAACAGCAGCGACAGCTCGGTGCCCTCCTCGACGGCGTAGTCGACCTCCTCGATGAGCCGCTGCTGGATGTGGCGGTGATTGTAGAGGCCCGTCAAGGTGTCGCTCATGGCGTCGACCTCGGGCCGGGTCAAACGTTCCGCCGCCGAGTGCACGAGCCCCGCGAAGGTCTCGCTGACCTGGCTCGGGGTGCGTGGCAGGTCGGCCGAGTCGGTCGCGGCGATGTCGGCCGAAACGATGGCGACGATGCCGCCGTCTCGTCGCGAAGAGGAGCGATGCCGCAGACCCAGGCTCCCCAGGCGTCGACATAGACGACGTTCGCGTCACAGGTGCGGCCGCAGAACATCTCGAGCTCCTCGTCGTCGGCGAGCTGGAGCTCGCCGATGGGCGACCGTATCGCCGGGTCCTCCGTACTGTCGACGACGACCATGCAGCGCCGCTCGTCGACCAAGACCTCGGTGAGCACGGTCTCGACCTTGGGATGCGCGGCTCGCACTGCCCGCAGGGCGGCGCAGATCTCGGCGTATTCGGGACGTGTCTCGTCGGCGGGCTTGCGCAGGAGAGCGTGCTTGGCCGGATCGACGCAGGCGGCCGCTTCGCTTGCGACCTGGGTGGCGAAGCGTCTGTCGATCTCCATTCGGGCAAGGACGCGCACGAAGGCGTCCACCAGCGCGGGATCGAACTGGGTGCCCTTGCAGCGCTCGAGCTCGGCGAGGCATTCGGTGTAGCTCAGCGCCTTCTTGTAGACGCGCCGCGACGACATCGCGTCGTAGGAGTCGACGACGCAGAGGAGGCGGGCGGACTCCGGGATCTGGGCGCCCGCGAGCCCGTCGGGGTATCCCGTGCCGTCGTAACGCTCGTGGTGGTGGCGCACGCCGCCGACGAGTCGCGGCTCGAGCAGCGGCTCGATGATCTCGGCGCTGACCGCCGGATGCTGGCGCATGAGCTCCCACTCCTCGCTCGTCAGCGGGCCTGCCTTGAGCAACACCCGGTCCGAGACGGCGATCTTGCCGATGTCGTGCAGGTAGGCGACCTCCTCGAGCTCCTCGATAGCCGTATGCGACCACCCGAGCTCGCTCGCCAGCAGGACCGCGTAGCAGGCCACTCGTGCCGTGTGGCCGATGGTGTAGTTGTCTTTCGCGGTAAGGGCGGCGCTCAGTGCCCGTACGTTGCCCAGGTGCATGCGCCTGACGTTTTCGTAGAGCCGCGCGTTGCAGACGGCCAGCGAGAGCTGTGCGGCGATGCCGTCGAGCACGGCCACGTCTCCCTCTGAGTAGGCCGCCTCGGATTCGCTGCCCAGGACCAGGGCGCCGATCAGCTCCTCGTCTTCGTGGATGCCCACGACGGCGCCGCAGCGCAGACCCGTGATCGGGTGACCGGCAGCGAGCGGCATCTGCTCCGGCAGCGACAGCAGCGCCACGCTGCTTTCGCTCAGCCGCGCGAGAAAGCCGACCTCGAGATCCGCGATCGTGATGCCCGACACCTGACTCGCGGCCTCGGTGCTGAACGCGACGTCGAAGGCGGCGCTCCCCGATCGCCGTAGCAGCAGCGTCGCCCGGTCGAACGGGATCCGTTGCCGCAGCGGCTCGATGATCGCGGCGGCGATGTCGGTCACGCTGAGGCTCGTCGAAGCGGCCCGCGCGACGTCGTTCAGCAGCGTGGCCTCCTCGGTCCGCAGCCGCAGGCGCTCGGCGAGACGCGCATTGTGGATGGCGATCGCCGCCTGCTCGCCGAGCCCGGCGGCCAGTTCGATGTCGTCGGCCGTGAAGTCGCGCTCGCGCTGCGTCTCGATCAGCACGAGTATGCCGAGCGGCTGCTCTCCGAAGTACAGGGGGACGTTCAGGCAGGTCTTCTCGCCCCAGGACTCCATGGAGGCTCTGACCTCCGGGTCGAGTGTCTGATCCGACAGCATCTCGGCGACGATCTTGTGCCCCTCGAGAAGCCGCCGGTCGGCGGGCCAGTCGTTGAGTGGGATCGGCACGCCGAGGTCGTTGTAAGGTGTCGGTGCCACCTGGTGGAGCGCTCGCGCCACGAGGGTGTCCTCGTCTGCGTCGTAGTCGTAGATGATGCACTCGGGACAGCCGAGCGCCGCCGCGGCCTGGCGCGCGACGGTCCCCAGCACCTCGTCGAGCACCAGCGACGACGTGATCGCCTTGCCTGCGTCGAGCATCGAGGTCAGCCGCTGCGTGCGCCGGGCCTGGTCGCGATAGAGCTCCGCATTCTCGATGGCGAGGGCGGCGACGCGAGCCAGCGCTTCGGCCGTCGCTGCGTCGTCCAAGCTGAATCCGCGATCGCCCTGCTTTGTCGCCAGCTCGATGACGCCGGTCACCACGTCTCTGCGGATCATGGGTAAGACGAGGACGGCCCCCTCGTCCCAACCGCGCATCGCCTCACGCTCGACCGCGCTCAACCGAGGGTCGTCGATCGAGTCCACGATGACCGGCGCGCGGGTCTCGATCGCCAGGCGATCAGTGCGCCAATCGGCCAGTGACACCCGCTTGCCGCTCCACTCCCCGCAGTGCACGCCGCCCATCACCGACGCGACACACACGAGCTCATCGCCTTCGATCCGATACAGATCGCAGCCGGCGCTGGCTCCGATGAGCTCTTCGAAGCGGCGAGCGGTCGTTTCGAGGACCTTCTCCACTTCGAGGCTCGAGGAGAGTTCCAGGCTCGTCGAGTTGACGAGCGCCTCGCGACGCGCCCGCTCGGCGAGAGCCCCGCTGTGTCGCTCGAGAGTCTCGAACTGCTGGGCGTTGTGCAAAGCCACGGCCGCCTGCTCTCCAAGAGCCTTGACGAGCTCGAGCTCCTCAGCCGAGTAGCGCCGCTCCGCCACGGTGTCGGTGATCACCAGTATGCCCATGGGCTCGGCGTGAAAGCTGAGCGGTACGCTGAGGCAGCTCTTCTCGTTCCACTCCTCCATCGAGACGCGGCTCTCCGGGTCGAGCTGCGGGTCGGAGATGCATTCCAGGCTGACTTCGCCGCCCTCGAGGATCTCGCGGCCCTGGGGGTACCCGGACAGCGCTCGGGGCTTGCCCATGTCTTCGTAGGGCGTGGGCGTGCGTTCGAAGAGTGCGCGCGGCGTGATCGTGTCGCTCGCCGCGTCGTAGGCGAACAGCATGCTGATGTCGGCGCGCAGCGTCTCTGCCGCCCGGCGGACCAGCGTGTCGAGAACCTCGTCGACGACCAGGCTGGAGCTGATGGCACGGCTCGCCTCGAGAAGCGAGGCGAGCCTCTGTGTCCGCTCGGTCTGGTCGCGATAGAGCTCGGCGTTCTGGAGGGCGAGTGCGACGACGCCGGCGATCGCCTCGGCGGTCGCCACCTCGTCCGCGCTGAAGACGCGTTCACGATGGGTCTGGGTCAGCTCGATCGTGCCGATCACCGAGTCGCGAGCGATCATCGGTACGATGAGGGCGGCGCGCTCGTCGCACCTTCGCATGGCCTCGCGTTCCAGCGCGCTGAGTCGGGGATCGTCGCTGGAGTCCACGACGACGGGCGCGCGGGTCTCGACCGCGGTGCGATCGGCACAGCGCTCGGCCAGGCTGACCCGTCTGCCGGCCCTGTCGTGCAGCCGCGCGCCGTCTTCCACCGACACGACGCAGACAAGCTCCTCGCCGTCGAGCCGGTAGACGACACAACCGGCGATGTCCAGAAGCTCGGCGAAACGGTTGGCGGTCGTTTCCAGAACGGTCTCGACCTCGAGGCTTGAAGAGAGCTCACGAGTCATCGTGGTGACCAGCGACTGACGGCGCATCTGCTCGCTCAGGGGCCGGTCTGTGGCGACCAGGGCGGTGTCGGACCCGGCGGCGCGTATCGCCGGCGAGTCGTGGAGAAGAAGCTCGAGGTCGCGCCGTCGGTACCGGCGCTGCCCACCCGCGGTGCGGTGGTGAGGGAGCCTGCCGGCGTCGCTCCAGCGGCGAAGTGTGCTCGCGCTCAGACCGAGGAGATCTGCCGCCGAGGCGACACGCAACCAGCAGTCGTTCCCCGTCGCTTCATTAGAGGGTTTAGACGACACAAAGGTGGTGTCGACAGGCCGACGGACAAACTTAAGCAACTCTTCCAACCGCCGCGCGCGGTCGCCCAGCTACATGGTCCTGGTGATCTTGTTCAGCCCGCGCGGCTTGTCAGGGTCGTAGCCGCGCGCCTCGGCCAGCCGCGCGGCGAGGAGCTGGCCGGGCACGATCGCCACGAGCGGCGAGAGCGGTTCGGGCACCGTCTGCGGCAGGCGCAGGCCGCGGCGCCGGTCGCTGTCGTCGTCCTGCCGGGTGTCCTCGACGACCACGAGCTCGGCCCTGCGTTCGAGCAGATCGCTCTCCAGTCGCCGCATGGCCGGCAGCGTGCGGCCGGAGAGTGAGTAGAGGAGAGCCGGGTAGCCGGGCTCGACCATGGCGATGGGACCGTGCATGAGATCGGCCGCCGAGTAGGGCATGGCGGCGATGTAGGAGGTCTCATTGAACTTGAGCGCCGCCTCGAGCGCGGTGGCGAAGTTGTAACCGCGAGCGGTCACCAGCAGGCGCTCGCTGAAGCGCAGCCACTGAGCGATCTCGGCGATCTCGGTGTCGAGCGACAGGGCGGCGCGCATGGCCTCGGGCACGGCGCCTCGAAGAGCGGCCAGCAGGCCCTCGTCGTCGCACCACTGCGCCCAGAACAGGGCGAGCACGGCGAGCTGGCTCGTGTAGGTCTTGGTCGCGGCCACGGCCTGCTCGTGTCCGGCATGGGTGGCCAGCACGCTGTCGGCCTGGCGGGCCAGCAGGCTGTCGTCGTCGTTGGTGATGGCGATGGTGAAGGCGCCCGCGTGGCGGGCGTGGGCGACATACTCGGCCACGTCGGGCGTCTCGCCGCTCTGGCTCACGCCCACCACGAGGCACTGGCGCAGGTCGATGGGCGTGTCGTAGACGGTCGCCGAGCTGGGTATCGCGAGGCCCGCCGGCAGTCCGGCGTGGATGGTGGCCAGGTACTTGCCGAACACGGCCGCGTTGTCGCTGGTGCCGCGCGCGGCGTAGAGCACGAACCTCACGCCGGCCGCGCGCGCCGCGGCGACCGCTGCGCGGTAGGGCGCGAGGTCGGCGGCGAGCCGGGCCACGATGTCGGGCTGGGCGAAGATCTCGTCGCGCATGAAGCTCATGGACTCCTCGGTTTCGCGGTTGCCGTCTGCTGCACCACTCGGTAGGATGAGCGATGAACTGAGCATACAGAGTATACCAAGTTCGATCGGTAGTCGTTGGGCAGTCGTACGTCAGTGGCTCGCCAGCCACTCGAGTGGCCCGTGAGGAGCAGATGACCATGGACTTCGCAGCACGTTACGACGAGCGGATGCCGCGTTCGCGCGAGCTTTTCGCCCGCGCCCGCCGCGTCATACCCGCCGGCGCCGGCAGCAGCGCTCGCACCTTCAAGTTCGGCTGGGTGCCCTACCCGCCGTTCATCGCCCAGGGTTCGGGTTCGCGCATGACCGACGTCGACGGCCACGAGTACATCGACTACCTGCTCGGCCTTGGGCCCATGATTCTCGGCCATCGTCCCCCCGTGATCACCAGGGCGGTGCAAGATGCCGTAGCCTCGTTGGGCACCTGTTTCGGCGTGCCCTACGAGCTCGAGATCGAGGCCGCCGAGAAGGTCGTCGAGGCCGTGCCGAGCATCGAATCGGTGCGCTTCACCAACTCGGGCAGCGAGGCAGTCGGTACCGCCGTGCGCTTGGCGCGGGCGGTCACCGGGCGTCGCCTGCTGGTGCGCTTCGAAGGCCACTACCACGGCTGGCAGGACGTCGTCTACTGGAGCAACCACGTCGATCCCGACGAAGCCGGCCCGGCCGACCACCCGCGGCCCGTCGCCTCGGGCCCCGGTGTGCCCCAGGAGCTCGCCGACACCCTGATCGTGCTCTCCTGGAACGACCCCGAAAGCCTCAAGCGGGTGATGGACGAACACGGCGACGAGATCGCCGCTGTGATCACCGAACCCGCCGTGTTCAACACCGGCTGCATCCTGCCCCGCCCCGGCTATCTCGAGCTGCTGCGCTCAGAGACGCGCAAGCACGGCGCGCTGCTCATCTTCGACGAGGTCATCACCGGATTTCGCTTTTGTCGCGGCGGCGCCCAGGAGTGGTACGGCGTCATGCCCGACCTGACGACCCTGGCCAAGGGCCTGGGCGGCGGCTTCCCGGTCGCCGCCATCGGCGGCTCGCACGCCGTCATGGCCATGATCGACGAGGGCCGCTACTCGCATTCGGGCACCTACAACGCCAACGTCGTGCAGTGCGCCGCGGTGTCGGCGACGATGGACCTGCTCGCCGAGCCGGGCCTCTACGAGCGCCAGCGGGCGCTCGGCGAGCGGCTCGCCCAGGGCCTGCGTGACCTGGCCGCCGCGCACCACATCCCGGTGCAGATCGACGGCCTCGGCACGGTCTTTCAAATGTGGTTCAGCGAGCATCCGATCCACAACTGGCGCGAAGCCCATGCCTACGCCGACGAAGCCCTCTTCACGCGCTGGTGGCAGGAGATGCTGCTGCGCGGCGTGATCTTCCACCCGAGCCAGTTCGAGAACCTCTTCGTGAGCCTCGTGCACAGCTCCAACGACATCGACGAGACCCTGGCCGCGGCGGCCGCGGTGTTCCCGATCCTCGCAGCCGAGCGGACCGCAGGGTAGCGCGGCAGGCGCGGATTCGTCGCGCGAGTCGCCGTAGAACGGCAGAACGAACGAGTGGGGGAGGCGAATCGACTGATGAGCGACCGGCCGGCGCCCCGGCGCCTGCGCTACCAGGACGTCATGGCGATGATCGAGCGCCTCATCGCCGAAGAGCAGCTCGGGCCCGGCGATCTGCTGCCCAGCCACGCCGACCTGGCAGCCATGGCCGGCGTGAGCCTGATCACCGTGCGCCGTGCCCTGGACGAGCTCCAGCAGGACGGTCGCGTGCATAGTCACCAGGGCGTCGGCACGTTCGTCGCCCGGCCGCGCATCGTGAGCGCCCCCGGGCGCGCCGGCGGGCTGCTGGGCACGCTGGCCGAAGAGCACGGCGCCCACGAGATCCTCACGAGGGTGCTCGACGTGACGCGTGGGCGACCGTCTGCGACGGTCGCCCACGCCCTGCAACTCGGCCCCGGCGACGAGGTCTGGAGGGTCCGCCGCCTGCGCGTGATCGACGGCCGGCCGATGATCGTCGAGCAGGCCGTCATACCGGTCGCCCTGGCGCCCGGCCTCGATACCCGCACGGCCGAGGCGGCCGATTCGCTCTACCGGCTGCTGGCGCGCCGCTTCGGGCTCGAAGACGACTACGAGGAGCAGTTCCTCGAGGTGGTCGCTCCGAGTTCCGACGAGCGCCGCCTGCTCGAGCTCGACGAGGGCGCCCAGGTCGTGCGCCTGCGCGGCGTGAGCTTCGCCCCCCACGGCCTTGCATTCGACTGCTTTCAGCAGGTCTACCCGGCTTCCGAGGTCGTCTTTTCGATCTCCGGGCAGACGGCTCGCCATGTGTTTCGCGGCACCGACCTGCGCGACTGGAGCGTCACGCCGGTCGATCGAGCCGCGCCGACCCGACCGGTCGACTCCAAGCCCACCCGTTCCCGGCCAACCGCACGTCCCTGAAAGGGGGAGGACAATGTCTGATGTCGCGACCCGCCCGCCGCGCGACCCGGTAGCGCCGGGCCCTGGCGCCGGAGGCCTCAAGGCCGGCGCCCTGCGCATCGGCGACGTGGTGATCATGGCCCTGGCCAGCTCGGGGCCGACGCAGAGTATCGCCGTCGGCATCGTCAGCCTCATGATCGCCGTGTATTACCACACCTTCATGGCGATCCTCATCTGCTTCATCCCGATGATCGGCATCGCCATCGGCTACCAGCGCCTGAACGCCTGGCAGCCCAGCGCCGGCGCCACCTACTCGTGGGTGGGCCGCGCGATCAATCCGCACGCCGGCTTCTTCGCCGGCTGGATCATGCTCATGTACTACACGGTGGGGACGGTCAGTCTGACCGTCCCGCTGGGGTCCTACTTTCTGAGCTTCTTTTCGAACAGCGCCGCCAACAACAAGTATTGGGTGGTCCTTGTGGGCAGCGTCTTCGACATCCTCGTACTCGTCGTCGCCGCCCTCGGTATCAAGCTGTCGGCGCGTTTCAACTGGGCCTGGGCGATCTTCGAGTACGCGCTCATGATCGGCTTCGCCGTGGCGGCCATCGTGATGATCTACTTCACGGGACTCTCCGGCTCGGTGCACACCATCAGCTCGCTGTTCACGCTGCCCCGGACCGGTCTCGTCTCGGGCATCCTGATCGCCATCTTCCTGTACTCGGGCTGGGACACCGCCGCCTACGTCGGCGAAGAGGCCAAGGGCAAGCAGGCCGGATCCGCGGCCATTCTCAGCGTCGTCATCCTCTTCTTCATCTACTCGTTCGTGATCTTCGCCTTCCAGGGCATCGCCCCGTTCGGCACCATGGCGGCCAACCAGGCCAACATCCTCGCCTTCGTGGGCGACAAGATCGGTGGCGGCTTCTGGAAGAACCTGATGATCGTGGCCGTGCTGGGCGGCACGCTCGCTTCGCTGCAGGCTGCGATCGTCAGCTCCGGGCGCATCTCGTTTGCCATGGGTCGCGACCGCGTGTTTCCGAAGTTCTTCGACAACGTCCACAAGCGCTATCGGACTCCCTGGAATGCCACCATCCTGCTGGGTCTTCTCAACATCGTCTTCCTGTGCGGCGTGATGCTGTTCTCGGGCACGATCGGCAAGGCCCTCAACAACATCGTCAGCACGCTCGGTCTGATGGCGGCCACCTTCTACTTCCTGACGGCCGCTACCGCCGTCTGGTACTACAGGAGGGCCATCACGAAGAGCGCCGCCAACTTCATCCTCGGCGGCATTCTGCCTGGCTTCGGCGCGGCCTTCATGGCGTTCGTCGTCATCTACGAGCTGGCGACCGGTGCGCTCGACGGCGTCGAGATCGCCTTGGGCTTCGGTCTGGCGCTCCTCGCCATCCCGCTGTCCTTCGTTTCGAAGGCCGTCGGTCACGCCAAGTTCTACAGCGACCCGACCACGAGCTTCGGCGACAAGGTCGAGGCGGCCTTCGACAATCCCGAGCCGCCGAGCGAGGGGTTCGGCCTGTGAGCAGCGACGCTCTGTTCATCGGGCTCGACCTCGGCACGTCGAGCCTGAAGGCTGTCGCTGTGAGCGCGGGCGGCGAGATCGTCGCCCGCGCTCACGCCGGCTACCCGACCGCGCGGCCCGAACCCGGCGCGGCCGAACAGTCGCCGGCCGACTGGTGGTCGGCCGTCGAAGCGGCCGTCGCCCAGCTTCACGACGGCGGCGCGCCGACCCGCCGTTGGGCCGCGATCGGCCTGTCGGCCATGATCCCGACGCTGGTGGCCACCGACGACGACGGCGTGCCCGTGGCGCCGGCGATCACCTGGGAGGACGGACGCGCCGAGCCCGAAGGCGACGCGCTGCGCGCTCGCGTGGGCGGCGATCGGCTCTACGAGCTTACGGGTCAATGGGTCGACGGGCGCTATCTTCTACCTATGTATCTGCGCCTGGCGCGCGTCGCGCCGCAGGCGGCGCGACGCGCGCGCCGGCTGCTCGGCGCCAAAGACTGGCTGTTCTGGCGCCTGACCGGCGAAGCGGCGACCGACCCAAGCACGGCCAGCGGCTTCGGCTGCTACGGGCTCGAGGCTGGCGCCTGGCTCGAAGCCGTCGCCGCGGTGGCGGGTGGCCTGCTCGTCTCATTGAACAATTGGCCAACTTCTGGGCCAATTGTTCAACGAGGTGGAAACCCCTCGGGCACCTCCGAACAGACCGCCGCCGAAGGGATCGCTTTGCCCGCTCTTCCGCCGGTGCTGCCCTCGCTCACGGTGCGGCGCGTGGCGACCGAGGTCGGGACCCTGCTTGGTCTGCCCGCCGGTCTGCCGGTCTGCCTCGGCGCCGCCGACTCGGTGCTGGGCTGCCTCGGGCTGGGCGTCGGGCGGCCGGGCGACGTCGCCTGCGTGGCCGGCACCAGCACCGTCTTGCTGGGCGTCGCCGACCGGCTCCTCGCCGACCCCGCGCACCGCTACCTCGTCACGCCGCTGGCCGGCATCGACGGCTGGGGCTTCGAGATGGACCTGCTCACCACGGGCAGTGCCTTTCGCTGGCTGGCCGGCCTGTTGCGCGAGGCCGGCGGCGACGAGGCGGCCCTCATGAAGCTGGCCGCGGGCGTCGAACCCGGCGCCGGTGGCCTGTCGTTTCTGCCGTACCTTTCGCCGGGCGAGCAGGGCGCCCTTTGGGACCCGACCATTCCCGGCGCGCTGTTCGGTCTGAGCCTCGGCCACGGCGCGGCCGACGTGGCACGGGCTTTGGTCGACGGCGTGGTGCTCGAGTCACGCCGCTGCCTGTCGGTACTCGAGCAGGCCGGTCTGCCGCGCGGCGAGATCCGCATGGCGGGCGGCAGCGGCGCCGATTCCGTGTTTCGCCAGCAGCTTGCCGACGCCGGCCGGCGTCGGGTCGTCTACGCCGCCGATGGCGAGACCGCGCATTCGGCGATCGGGGCCGCGTCGCTCGCGGCCATGGCCACCGGCGACGGTCCTCTGGTCGTCTCTTCGCCCGCGGCCCTCGAGACCATCGCCCCGCGCGAGGACGAGTCGCTGCGCTGGGACGGGCTCTGGGAACGCCACGAGTCGGCTCTCGCCGCGCTCCGCGGTTTCGTCGGTGACAGATCCGAGTAGACCGCAGCCTTCGGGCTCGGCGTGCGCGGAGTTGCAGCCCGCGGGCCGGCTTGGTTGAGATCGCGGCCCGTGGAGTCGTCGTGGGTACACAGCATCATACGTGCGCAGCATCGTGAACTGCGGCAGAACGATCAGACGGCGGCGACATGAGAGACGCTGACAAAAGAGACGCTGACCAGACGGCCGCCGCTCGGACGGCCGCGGCCCGCGCCGCCGTCGCCGAGCTGCACGGCGGCATGACGATCGGCCTTGGCTCAGGGCGCGCGGTCGCCGCGGTGATCGAGCTCGCCGGGCAGCGCTGGCCGTCCGGACCGCCGCTTCTGGCCGTGGTCGCCTCGTCTGCCACCGAGGCTCTGGCGCGCGCCGCCGGATTCGCCGTGGTATCGCTCGACGAGCTCGACCTCAAGCGCGGCGGCGCGGACGACGCCGGCGGGATCGTCGCCGGCCGCGACCTTGGCGCCGCCGCCGGCCGACCCGCGCTGCTGGACCTCGCCGTCGACGGCGCCGACGAGGTCGACCCGCGCCTCGACTTGATCAAGGGCGGTGGCGGCGCGCTGCTACGCGAGAAGCTCGTGGCGCGCGCCGCGAGGCGCTTTCTCATCGTGGTCGAAGACGACAAGGTCGTGACTCGGCTGGGTGAGCGTCACCCCCTGCCGGTCGAGATCGTGCGCTTCGGCTGGCGCGAGACGCGCCGGTCACTGCTCGATCTCGTGCCTGCCGCGCAGCTGCGTCGCGGGCCGGACGGTCAGACCTTCGTCTCAGACGAAGGGCACTTCATCGTCGACTGTCAGCTTGCCACGGGTGATCGCGAGGCCGGCGCCGGCGGCGACTTGGGCGCCGGGCAGGCCCTCGCCGCCTTCGCCGCCGCCCTCAAGTCACTGCCCGGAGTCGTCGATCACGGTCTCTTTCTCGGCATGGCCGACGAGGTCGTGGTGGGCCATGCCGACGGCCGTGTCGAGCGTCTCGTGCGAAATCCATGAGCCACCGGCCCGACGACCCGACGCCATACCGCTCGTCGACGGCGTGGGTGGGCGTCGTGGTCGTGACCGTTATGCTCCGCATCGCGGCCGGAACGCCGTGCCCGCTTTGAGCGACTTCACGGACCCCTAGGGCTTCGCTCCGTCTTCTTCAAGCCTCCCTGCCGGTTCCGTTCGCGCGCGTCGCGGCCGGGGCGTCGGCGGCTGGCCGCGCAGGCCGTCTGACATCCTGCGGCTTCCCCCAAACGATGTATCGCCCCGCACTGCATCTCGCGTCGACGGCGGCGTAGAATCGCGTCTCGACATCTCCGTCTTCTCACCCTCGAGGTCGAATGCTGCGTCGCGCGCTCAAGTGGTGGCCCCGCCACGGTTACCTGCTGGCCGTCCTGGCGATCGCCCTGTCGACGGCGCTGTTCCTGCCGGGGCGCGACACGTTCGCCAAGGGCCAGTGGGCGCTGTTGTACCTGTTGCTCGTCGTGCTGGTGGCCGGCGCCAGCGGCGCCGGACCGGCGGTCCTGGCTGCGGTGCTGGCCTTCTTTGCATGGGACTTCTTCTTCCTGCCGCCCTATCACACCCTGACGGTGCACGACCCCAAGGACTGGCTGTCGCTCGTGGCGTTTCTGGCCGTCGGCGTCGTGATGGGCGTCCAGACCGGTCGCATGCGCGACCGCGAGGCGCGCGCCCTGGCCCGCGAGCACGAAACGGCGGCCCTCAACCGGCTGTCGGCGAGTCTCGTCTCGGAAGCTTCGACAGGCCAGATGGCCGAGACCATCCTGGGCGAGATCATCGATCTCCTCGGCGCCAAATCGGCTACCCTGTTCGTCGGCGACGACGACGTGCTCACGACCTTCTGCGTCACGCCGCCGGTCGACCCACCCGACAGCGACAGCGGCACGGCGACGGTGGCTCACTGGGTCTATGCGCACGATGCGCCGGTCGGCCTGCCCCACGCCACGGCGCTCGACCCGACGGACGCAGCCCCCCCGAGCGAAGGGTTCAAGGTGCCCGAGGGCAGCGGCGGCGTCTTTCTGCCGCTGCGCAGCGCGACGGGCGTCGTCGGCGTCCTCAGCGTGGCCGGCAGGTTGAACCAGCGCGCCTACGACGCCGCCGACGCCCGGCTGCTCGCGTCGCTTGCCAACCTGATCGCGACCTTCCTCGATCGCCAGCGACTGCAGGCGGCAGCCACTTCGGCCGAAGCCCTGCGCGAAGCCGACCGTCTCAAGTCGAGCCTGCTGTCGTCGGTGTCGCACGAGCTCAAGACACCGCTGGCCGCCCTGACCGCCACGGTCAGCAACCTGCTCGAGGGCGACGTCCCCTGGAACGAGAAGAGCGTGCGCGACGAACTGCGAGCGATCGTGGCCGACGTCGCCCGTCTCAACAACAGCATCGGGGCGCTGCTCGACCTGTCGCGGCTCGAGGCTCGCGCCTGGGAGCCGCACCGCGAGCTGTACGAACTGCCCGACATTCTGGCCGCGAGCCTCGGCGCCCTGCCGGTCCACCAGAGGGCCCAGGTGACGATCGCTCTGCCCGACGACCTGCCACCGCTGCGTGTCGACTTTGAGCAGTTCGTGAGGGTATTCCAGAACCTGCTCGAGAATGCCATGCTGTACGCTGGCGCGGGACCCCTGCGGGTCGGCGCCCAGGCGGATGGGGCCGGTCGTGTGCGGCTCTGGGTCGAAGACGAGGGGCCGGGGGTACCGACCGGCGAGCACGAAGCGGTGTTCGAGAAGTTCTACCGCGTACGACAGACAGGCGTGAAGGTGCGGTCGGGCACGGGCCTCGGCTTGGCCATCACGCGTGAGATCGTGCGGGCTCACGGCGGCAGTATCCGCGTCGAAGACGTCGTGCCCCGAGGGGCGCGCTTCGTGATCGATCTGCCGCCCGATGCAACCAGAAGCGAGGAGGACCGATGAGCATCCCGGAGAGGCCGACGCACATCCTGGCGGTCGACGACGAGGAGCAGATCCGCCGGGCGTTGCAGTCGATCCTCGGCTCGCGGGGCTATGTTCTGGCGCTTGCGTCGACCGCCGAAGAGGCCCTCATGAAGGCCATCGACGAACCGCCCGACCTGGTCGTACTCGACCTCATGCTGCCCGACCGCAGCGGCATCGAAGTCTGCCGTGAGCTGCGCACCTGGATGACCGCGCCGATCCTCATCCTGTCGGTGCGCTCCGCCGAGGCCGACAAGATCAAGGCTCTGGACGAAGGCGCCGACGACTACCTCACCAAGCCCTTCTCGGCCGGCGAGCTGCTGGCCCGCATCCGGGCGCTGCTGCGCCGGGCGGCGGCGCTCACCTCGCCACCGCCGGTGGTGGCGGCGGGCGATCTCGAGATCGACATCGCCCGACGTCGCGTGACGCTCGCCGGCGCCGACGTGGCGCTCACCCCGACCGAGTTCGACATCCTCGCCTTTCTGGCCCGCAACGTCGATCTGGTCGTCACTCAGAAGATGATCCTGGAGCACGTCTGGGGACCCGAGTGGGTCGAAGACGCCCAGACGCTGCGCGTGCACGTGAGTCACCTGCGCAAGAAGATCGAGCCCTCGCCCGCCGGGCCGCGCTACATCATCACCGAACCGGGGGTCGGCTTTCGCCTGTCCGTCCCCGAGTCGCCCGACCCAGCCTAGCCGTCCCAAGACCTCCACCTGTCGGGCGCGGACTTTACAGGTTCTTAACGCCGGGCGGCCGGGCCTTCACAGACCCTTAACGCCCTCGCGGGTAGCCTGCTTTCAGGTGTCGCCGGAGACGGTGGCTGTAGCTTGCGAGGAGGCGACCATGAGTCTGACCGATATCGGGATCGTCGCCATCGACGTCGTGTTCGCCGTCGCTGTGATGGCGGCCGTGTCGGCCCTCGCGTACCTGGTCTACGTTACCATCCGCGAGCACGGCGGGCAGGAGTCGGCCGTGCGGGCGCCGTCAGGCGCCGTGGCCGACCTGAACGAGGTCCGCGCCCGCAGAGCCTTGAGAAGCCTACGGCCGAGCGCCGTGCACCAGCGCGTTTCGTCGTCCTAGGACGACTGAAGCGCACGCATGGCCTCTCGGCCGTCGTGTCCGCCGATGTGGCGGCGCGCTGAAAGCGCGCCGCCACACGCACGTCCGGGGAGCCTTCACGCAATCTTCACCAGGCGGCGCGGGTTGTTTACGAGCCCGTTACGGCGAAACGGGTAGTGTGCCTGGCGCGTCGATGCGGTCGCGGGCATCTCGCGACCGTCGCGTAACGGCAAGAGTCGATGTAGTTGGGGGTAAGGTGTCGGTCGCTGGTCGAGGCAGGGTTCGTCGGCATGGCGCCGGAGTCTACCGACGCTTGGCCGGGGTGTCATAGGGGAGTCATGGGTGATCTTGTCTATCTGCTGATCGTCGTCGCCTTCTTCGCGCTCTCGATCGCCTACGCGCGCATCGCGCCGCGGCTCTAGGACGAGTTGCCGTGAACGTCGCCTATCTCGTCCTCGGCCTCGTCGGCCTGGCCCTCATCGTCTACCTCTTCTACGCGCTGCTGCGCCCAGAAAAGTTCTAGGTAACCGCGGGGGTCTGACAAACGATGGGCTGGGGCATCCTGCAGATCGCGTTGTACGTCGTACTTCTGGTGCTGATCGCCAAACCGCTCGGCACCTATATGGCGCACGTCTTTCGCGGCGAGCACACTTTCATGGACCGCGTCGTGCGGCCCGTCGAGCGCCTCACCTACCGTCTCTGCGGCATCGACGAGACCCACGAGATGGGGGTCACCGCCTACGCGGTCTCGCTGCTCGTCTTCAACCTGGCCGTGCTGCTGTTCATCTTCTTGATCCTGCGACTGCAGGGCCACCTGCCGCTCAACCCGGCGCACATTCCCGACATGAGCCCGACTGTGGCTTTCAACACGGCCGTGAGCTTCACGACCAACACCAACTGGCAGGTCTACGTGCCCGAGACCGCGGTGAGCTACCTGTCGCAGATGCTTGCCCTGGCCCGCGAGAACTTCGTCTCGGGCGCGGTGGGCATGGCGGCAGGGATCGCCTTCATCCGCGGCATCACGCGCCGCTCGGGCCGCGAGCTCGGCAACTTCTGGGTCGACATGACCCGCAGCTTCCTGTACGTGCTGCTGCCGATCTCGATCATAGGCGGGCTGTTCCTCGTCTCCCAGGGTGTCGTGCAGAACTTCAACGGACCCACTCGCGCCGTGACGCTGCAGGGCACGGTACAGACCATCGCCCAGGGGCCGTTCGCCTCGCAGGAGATCATCAAGGAGCTGGGCAACAACGGCGGTGGCTCCTACAACGCCAACTCGGCGCACCCCTACGAGAATCCCTCGCCGCTGACCAACATGGTCGAGATGCTGGCGCTCCTGGCCATCCCGGTGAGCCTGACCTACACGTTCGGGCGCTTCGCCGGAAACCAGCGCCAGGGGTGGGCGGTGTTCGCGGCCGCCATGGTGATCCTGCTGATGGGCGTGACGGTGATGTACGCCAGCGAACAGAAGGGCAACCCGATCCTCGCCAAGCTCGGGGCTAACGAGGCCCTGACTTCGACCCAGTCCGGCGGCAACATGGAGGGCAAAGAGGCGCGCTTCGGCATCGCCGACTCGGTCCTGTTTGCCAACGTCACGACCGACACCTCGACCGGCGCCGTCAACAACGGCCACGACAGCCTGACGCCGCTGGCCGGCGGCATGGCGATGCTCAACATCGCCCTCGGCGAGGTGGTCTTCGGCGGTGTCGGAGTCGGCATCATGGGGCTGCTGGTCAACGCCATCCTGGCAGTCTTCATAGCCGGCCTCATGGTGGGCCGAACGCCGGAGTACCTGGGCAAGAAGATCGAGGGCCGCGAGATGAAGCTCGCCACCCTGGCCGTGCTGTATTTCTGCGTCACGGCGCTGGGCTTTGCCGCCCTGGCCGCCGTGGTGCCGGCCGGCAAGGACGCCGTCTTGAACTCAGGGCCCCACGGCCTCTCCGAGATCCTCTACGGCACCCTCTCGCAGACCGGCAACAACGGCAGCGCCTTCGCCGGGCTCACGGCGAGCGGCCGCTTCTGGAGCACGATCGGCGGCCTGTGCATGATGTGGGGCCGCTACTTCTTCATCATCCCCTGCCTTGCCCTGGCAGGCTCGCTGGCCGGCAAGAAGACGGTGCCGCCGTCGCCGGGCACGTTCCCCACGACCGGCGGCATCTTCGTGGTGCTGCTGGTCGGCGTCATCCTCATCGTCGGCGCCCTGACCTACTTCCCGGCTCTGGCGCTGGGACCGATCGTCGAGCACTTCCTGATGTACGCCGGCAAACTCTTCGGGTGACCCATGACTGACGAACGACAGAATCCGCCCGCGCCCGACGATCGACCGGAAACGCCCGACGATCGACCGGACGCTCCCGCGCCGGAGGCTCAGTCCGAGATCGCGCCGCGCGAGCGTGGTACGACGATCCGCAACGAAGCCTCGATGAAGGGCCTCGTCTGGCCGGCCGTCCTGAGCTCGTTCCGTAAGCTCGATCCGCGCGACGTGGCCCGCAACCCGGTCATGTTTGTGGTCGAAGTAGGCAGCGTGATCACGACGTACTACTTCGTGGCCGGCCTCATTCACTCGCGTGGCGACACGGCCTTCGTGGGCGCCGTATCGGGCTGGCTGTGGTTCACGGTGCTGTTCGCCAACTTCGCGACGGCCATGGCCGAGGGCCGCGGCAAGGCACAGGCCGACGCGCTGCGCAGAATGCGCACCGAGACCTACGCCAACCTGGTGACCGACGACGGTATCAAGCAGGTGCCGGCGGCCGAGCTGCGCAAGGGTCACCTGGTGATGGTCTCCGCCGGCGAGATCATTCCCGGCGACGGCGAGGTGATCGAGGGTATCGCCGCGGTCGACGAGTCGGCCATCACGGGCGAGTCGGCGCCGGTGATCCGCGAGAGCGGTGGCGACCGTAGCGCTGTGACGGGCGGCACCAAAGTGCTCTCCGACCAGATCAGAGTGCAGATCACCTCGAACCCGGGCGAGAGCTTCCTCGATCGCATGATCGGCCTGGTCGAGGGCGCCGAGCGCCAGAAGACGCCCAACGAGATCGCCCTGACGATCCTCCTGGCGGCGCTCACGATCATCTTCGTGATCGTCATCCTCACACTCGAGCCGTTCGCCATCTATGACCATGCCACACAGTCGCCGACGGTGCTGATCGCGCTGCTCGTCTGCCTCATCCCGACCACCATCGGCGGTCTGCTTGCCGCGATCGGCATCGCCGGCATGGACCGCCTCGTGCGCCACAATGTGCTGGCCGTGAGCGGCCGCGCGGTCGAGGCCGCCGGCGACGTCGACACCCTGCTGCTCGACAAGACCGGCACCATCACCCTGGGTAACCGCCAGGCGGCCGAGTTCATCCCCATGCCCAACGTGACCGAGGCCGAGCTCGCCGACGCCGCCCAGCTCGCCTCGCTTGCCGACGAGACCCCCGAGGGCCGTTCGATCGTCGTGCTCGCCAAGAGCTTCGGCATTCGCGGGCGCCACATCGATCCCGAAAAGGCAAGCTTTATCGAGTTCAGCGCCCAGACCCGCATGAGCGGCATCGACCTCGACGGTCACTCCATCCGCAAGGGCGCCGGCGAGGCCGTGATCAACTGGATCCGTCAGCACGGCGGCGCGGTGCCGGCCGATCTCGAGCTTGCCATCGAGCAGGTCTCGCTTCAGGGCGGCACACCGCTGGCCGTGGCCCGCGACGACCAGGTGCTCGGCGTCATCCACCTCAAGGACATCGTCAAAGGCGGCATTCGAGAGCGCTTCGACGAGCTGCGGGCGATGGGTATCCGCACCGTGATGATCACCGGCGACAATCCGCTGACCGCGGCGGTCATCGCCAAGGAAGCCGGCGTCGACGACTTTCTGGCCGAAGCCACGCCCGAAGCCAAGATGGAGCTGATCCGCAGCGAACAGCAGCAGGGCAAGCTGGTCGCCATGACCGGTGACGGTACAAACGACGCCCCGGCCCTGGCCCAGGCCGACGTCGGCGTGGCCATGAACTCAGGTACATCCGCGGCCAAAGAGGCCGGCAACATGGTCGACCTCGATTCCAACCCGACCAAGCTCATCGAGATCGTGGCGATCGGCAAGCAGCTCCTGATCACGCGCGGCGCCCTGACCACCTTCAGCATCGCCAACGACGTGGCCAAGTACTTCGCCATCATCCCGGCCATGTTCATGGTCGCCTTTCCGCAGTTGCGTCCCCTCAATGTCATGGGCCTTCACTCACCGCACAGCGCCGTGCTGTCGGCGGTGATCTTCAACGCCATCATCATCGTTCTGCTGATCCCTCTGGCGCTGCGCGGCGTGAAGTACCGGCCCATAGGCGCCGCGGCGCTGCTGCGCTACAACCTTCTCGTCTACGGCCTCGGCGGCGTGATCGCGCCGTTCATCGGTATCAAGCTCATCGACCTCGTTCTGGTGGCCCTCCACCTGACGACCTAAGGGAGCCGGCGCCAAGTGAAGTACGTGTGGACGGCGATACGCATGACGATCGTCACCGCGGTCATCGCGGGGATCATCTATCCGCTTGCCATGACCGGTCTGGCCCAGGTCATCTTTCCGGGCAGGGCCGACGGCAGCCTGATCAAAAAGAACGGCGTGGTGATCGGATCGAGCCTCATAGGGCAGAGCTTCACGGCAGCCAAGTACTTTCAGCCGCGGCCTTCGGCGGCGGGCGCGGGCTATGACGGTATGGACTCGTCGTTTTCGAACCTGGGGCCCACCAGCCGGACACTGGCCGATCGCGTCAAGGCCTCAGTCAAGGCCGACATCGCCGCCGACCCGGGGCTGAAATTCGGTCAGGTGCCGATCGACATGGTGACGACTTCCGGTAGCGGACTCGACCCTGACATCACGATCGCCAACGCCCGGGTGCAGGCGCCGCGAGTGGCGGCGGCCCGCGGCATGAGCGTGGCAAGCGTGCTGGCGCTGGTCGCCCAGCACACCGCGGGTCGGGAGCTCGGGTTCCTCGGTGAGCCGGTCGTCAATGTTTTGCAGCTCAACCTGGCTCTCGACGCCGCGCAGGCCGGCACAAGCCCCTGATGGCCGACGTAGGTCCGCCCATCGACAAGGCGGTCGAGGGCGAGCCCTTCGCCCTGAAGACCCTGCGCAACCGCGGGCGCCACAAGATCTTCCTGGGCTACGCCCCCGGCGTCGGCAAGACCTTCACCATGCTGGCCGAGGCGCAGCGCCGCTGCCGCCGCGGCGAGGACCTGGTCGTCGGCTTCGTCGAGACTCATGGCCGCAAGGAAACCGCGGAGATGGCCGAGGGCCTGCCGGTCGTGCCGCGCAAGGAGATCGACTATCGCGGCAAGGCCTTCGAGGAGATGGACACTGCGGCGGTGATCGCCCGCAAGCCCGAGTGGGTGCTGGTCGACGAGCTCGCTCACACCAACGTTCCGGGCACCGTCCACGAGAAGCGCTGGCAGAGCGTCGACGAGATCCTGGCGGCCGGCATCAACGTCATCTCGACCGTCAACGTCCAGCATTTCGAGAGCCTGAACGACACCGTCTTCGAGATCACCAGCGTGCGGGTCCGCGAGACGCTGCCCGACTCGGTGCTCGACAAAGCCGATGAGGTCGTGCTCGTCGACCTCACCGCCGACGCCCTCATCAACCGCCTGAACCGCGGCGTCGTTTACGACCTCGACAAGATCCCCGGCGCCCTCAGCAACTTCTTCCGGCGCGGCAACCTCGTGGCCTTGCGCGAACTCGCCCTGCGCAAGACCGCCGAAGAGGTCGACGAGACCCTGCAGGACTATATCGACGAGCACGAGATCGAGACGCCCTGGGCCACCGAGGACCGCGTGGTCGTGTGCGTCAAGTCCGGCTCCGTCGCCAAGAAGCTCGTGCGCCGCGGCTACCGGATGGCCAAGCGCCTGCAAGGGCAGTTCTGGGTCGTGCACGTGCACACGCCGGGGGAGACGCTCGGGCGGCACCACGACGAGCTCGCCGAGCTGTTCGAACTGGCGCGCAACCTTGGCGCCAACGTCGTCGAGCTCTCGGGCGATTCCGAAGCCGACGTCATCCTCGACTTCGCTCGCGAGCACCGGGCGACCTTTGTCGTCATGGGGCAGTCGCGGCGCTCGCGCACGCAGGAGATCCTGCGGGGCTCGTCGCTGATCGCGCGCATCATGCGAGAGACCGAATACGTCGATGTGCTGGCCGTTGCCGACCCGAGCAAGGTCGACGAGACCTGAGGGCGTTGGCCGGTCCGGCGGTGTGGACCGGCAGGCAAGTCGAGCCTGAATCGATGGCCGCGCCGGTGGCGGGACCTTCACAGGTTCTTTACACCTTTACGCGTTCTTTATACGGGTCGGGACTATCTTTATTGATTCTTAACGGCGGGCGGCGTATCGTGCTGCGGTCGGCCTCGGGGCCGATGCGTCGGCTTGGTCGCCGACGACGGTGGCTTGCGGCCAAGCCGTTCGGCAGGCGTTTCCACGGGCGCGCTCGCGCTCGTGTTCTCGCGGGCCTATCCCACCTTGCAAGTGCTACGGGGAGTGTGTGGGCGCTGTGGAGACGCGGGTTCGAGACGAGGCGACGACAGTTCCCACCGACGGCCGCACGGCGTCGTCGACCGAAGCCACTCAATCATCGCTCGCGGACGGTATCTGGAGTCTCGCGACAGAGGATGTCTTCGACCGCCTGCAGACCTCGCCCCGGGGCCTGACCGAAGACGAAGCCTTCCGGCGCCTCCAGCAGTACGGCCGCAACGTGCTGCCGGCCAAGGTGGGGCGGCCGATCATCTTCCGCTTCTTCGATCAGTTCAAGACGCTCTTTGCGATCATGCTCGAGGTGGCGGCGCTGCTCTGCGTGCTCGCCGCGGTGCTGTCCCATGGCTCGGACCGTCAAGATCAGATCAACGTCGCCATCGCCATCGTCGGCGTCGTCTTACTCAACGCTACCATCGGCTTCTTTCAGGAGTACCGCGCCGAGAAGGCCACCGAGGCGCTGCAGAAGATGGTGCCTGCCAACGCCAAGGTGGTGCGCGACGGCGAGGTGACGATCGTCGCCGTCGCCGACCTGGTGCCCGGCGACGTCGTGCAGCTCGAAGAGGGTGACAGCATCTCGGCCGACGCCCGGCTCATCCGCCAGTACGAGATGTCCACCATCAACATCGCCCTCACCGGCGAGTCCGACGCCGTACGCAAGACCGCCGACCCGATCGTCGAAGAAGAGCTTGCCACCATCAACATGCCCAACCTTGTGTTCATGGGTACGAGCGTCGCCTCGGGCACCGGCCAGGCGATCGTCTTCGCCACCGGCCTGAACACCGAGTTCGGTCACATCTTCACGCTCACCGGCGGCGTGTCCGACGAAAAGTCGCCGCTGCAAAAAGAGATCGACGTCATGGCCCGCACGGTGTCGATCATCGCCGTCATCTGCGGCATCGCCCTCTTCTTCGCGGCGCTGTCCGTCTTCCACTTCGGCGACGTCAAGGCGCTGCTCTTCGCTCTCGGTGTCATGGTCGCCCTCGTGCCCGAAGGCCTGCCGGCCACCCTGTCGGTCGCCCTGGCCATCGGCGTGCAGCGCATGGCCAAAGAGAACGCCCTCATCAAGAAGCTGATGGGCGTCGAGACGCTGGGCTCGACCAATGTGATCTGCACCGACAAGACCGGCACGCTCACCAAGGCCGAAATGACCGTCAAAGAGATGTTCGCCGGCGACACCGTGGTCGAAGTCACCGGCGCCGGCTACGAGCCGGTCGGCGAGTTCGTCGTGGGAGACACGACGCTGCCCAAAGACGAGGCCCGCAAGCGCCTCGAGCTGTTGCTGCGCGCGATGAGCTTCGCCAACGACGCCAAGGTCCTGGCGCCGAGCGACGACAAGGGCTGGCGGGTGATCGGCGATCCCACCGAAGGCTGCCTGCTGGTGGCGGCCCAGAAGGTCGGCTTCGACCTCTCCGACGAGCTCATCGAGCGCCCCAAGATCTACGAGCTGCCCTTCGAGTCGGTGCGCAAGCGCATGTCGGTCGTGCACGTCGAAGGCGACGGCCAGAAGGCCTACGTCAAGGGCGCGCCGTCCGAGACCATCCCGCGTTGCACGGCCGCCCGCCTCGGCGGCAAGGTCGTGCCCATGACCGACGAGCTGCGCGCCCAGATCATCGAGCGCAACGACGACATGTCGCGCCAGGCGCTGCGCGTGCTGGCGGTAGCCGAACGCGAGCTGCCGGCCGACCAGACCGACTACACGCCCGACTCGGTCGAGACCGAGCTCACGTTCCTCGGCCTCGTCGGCATGATCGACCCGCCGCGGCCCGAGGTCAGCGAGGCGGTCGAGCACGCCCTCACCGCCGGCATCCGCATCATCATGGTGACCGGTGACTACGGCCTCACGGCCGAAGCGATCGCGCGTCGCATCGGTATCGTGCGCGGCGATCGCAACGTGCGGGTGATCACCGGCACCGACCTGGTGGACATGAGCGAAGACGACCTCAAAGGCGAGCTCGGCAAGCCCCAGGACGTGATCTTCGCGAGGGTCGCCCCCGAGCACAAGATGCAGGTCGTGTCGGCGCTCAAGGAGATGAAGCAGATCGTCGCGGTGACCGGCGACGGCGTGAACGACGCACCTGCCCTCAAGAAGGCCGACATCGGCGTGGCCATGGGCCTGTCGGGCACCGACGTCGCGCGCGAGGCCGCCATCATGATCCTGCTCGACGACAGCTTCGCCAGCATCATCAAGGCGGTCGAGCAGGGCCGCGGCGTCTACGCCAACGTCAAGAAGATGATCACCTACATTTTCTCGCACAACATGGCCGAGCTGTTCCCGTTCATCTTCGCAGCCCTTGGCGGTGTCAGGCTGGTGCCGCTCGGCGCCCTGCAGGTTCTCTCGATCGACCTCGGTTCCGACGTGCTGCCCGGCCTGGCCCTGGGCACCGAGCACCCCGAGCCCGGGGTCATGAAACTGCCGCCACGCCCCCGCTCCGAGCGCCTGCTCTCCCCCAAGACCCTCAGGCGCGTCGTGTTCATCGGCGCCATCGAGTCGTTCTGGGCCGTCGCTGGTTTTCTCTACGTCCTGTACTCGCACGGCTGGAACTGGGGCAACGGCACCTGGATGAACCCCCTGAGCCCGCACTACATGTACTGGCGCGAGGCGATCACCATGACCCAGGCGGCGATCGTCATGTGTCAGGTCGCCAACGGCTTCGCCTGCCGCACCGAGCGCGAGTCGCTGTTCAAGATCGGCGTCTTCAGCAACATGTGGCTGGTCTACAGCCAGATCGTCGGCATCCTCATCATGGCCTCGATTTCGTACGTGCCCTTCATGCAGGATATCTTTAAGACAGGTCCGCTCAGCGTAGTCGACTGGGCGCTGCTCGTGGTCGCGGCCGTCTCTTTGTTCTTTGCCGAAGAAGCGAGAAAATGGTTCGCGCGTCGCCGTGAGACGGCGCCTCAAGGAGGGTGAGGCCATGCACGTGATCATCGTGGGGTGCGGCCGCGTCGGAGCATCGACCGCGGCCGAGCTCGCGCGGGCCGGCCACGAGGTGGTCGTCATCGATCGCAACCCCGACGCGTTTCGCCTGCTGCCGTCCAACTTCAACGGCCGCACGCTGGTCGGCACCGGCTTCGACCGCGACATACTCGAAGCGGCCGGCATCCGCGAGGCCGACGCGCTCGTCGCGTCCACCGGCGGCGACAACACCAATGCCGTCGCTGCGCGTGTCGCCAAAGAGGTCTACCGTGTACCCGACGTCGTGGCCCGCATCTTCGACCCGCGGCGTGCCGACATCTACCGGCACTACGGCATCCAGACCTTCGCCCCCACCGCCTGGAGCGTGAGCAAGATCGTCGAGCTGATCGTGAGTCCGAGCCTCGAGCGCGAGATGGCCTTTGGCAACGGCGAAGTCCAGCTCCTGGCCGCCTGGGTGCCGGCCCATCTCGTCGGCAAGCCGGTCAAGGACCTGGCGATACCCGGCGAGATCCGTGTGGCGCTCATCGTGCGCATGGGCCAGGGCATCGTTCCGGTGTCGGGCACAGCTCTCGAAAAGGACGACCAGGTGTACGTGGTCATCCACCAGTCGGCCGTCGAGAAGTTCCAGAAGATGATGGGGTGGAAGTCATGAGGATCGTCATCGCCGGAGCCGGCACCCTTGGTCGTCGCGTGGCGAACTACACGCGCAGCGAGCACGACGTGCTGGTCATCGAGCAGTCGCGTGCGCGTGCGCACGCGGTCGAAGAGGAGCTGGGCGTGCAGGTGCTGGTCGGCGACGCCGACGAGCCTGCCGTGCTCTACGAAGGCGGCGTCGACCGCGCCGACGTCTTTGTGGCCTCGACGGGGCACGACGAAGACAACCTGGTCGCGAGCTTCCTGGCCAAGAACGAGTACAAGGTCCGCAAGGTCATCGCCGCGGTGCGCAACCCGCGCAACCGCTGGCTCTACAATCGTAGCTGGGGCGTCGACGTGGCCATCGACTCGGCCGAGATCGTCACCAAGCTGATCGAAGAAGAGGCCACGCTCGCCGACGTCGTCACCCTTCTCGACTTGCGCGAGGGCGAGGTCACTGTGTCGTCCATGACGATCAACGCCGACCACTGGGCGGCCGGCAAGACGATGCGCCAGCTCGGCCTGCCGGAAGGCTGCGCGGTGGCGGCCCTGCTGCACGGCAACGAGATCATCATGCCCAAGCCCGAGACGGTCGTCGAGCCCGGCGACCAGTTGCTGATCATCGCCGGGCCGGGCGCCGAGTGCACGATCCGCGAGGAGCTGGCCTAGGGTCGAGCTGGTCGGCCCGCGCTGAGAGACCGGCTAGAGGGCCCCGGTGCGTTCGCGGCCGCCGCGGCTGCGGCGCTCAAAGGCGAGCTGCAGCATGTCCTCCCAAAAGGGTACGACCACGTCGAGCCTGACGCTGTCGGGGTCGAGCAGCTTCTGGACGGCGAGTCCGTCGACCACGGCGATCATGAGGGTCTCGAGGGCGTGCAGCTCGTCGGCGCTGAAGCCACCCTCACTGCCGACCACGCCGCCGTACATGGCGCGATAGCCCCGGTAGAGCACTGCCACACGTTCGCGCAGCTCGTCGTCCAGCACGATGCCTGAGAGCAGCGCGTAGAAGTCGCGATAGGAGTCGTCGTCCCGGAGCAGGTCGTGGTCGGCCTCGACTAGGCGATGGACCACGTCGGCCCGCGGCGCCGAGCCGCTCATGCGGGCGATCGCCCGGAAGCCCTGGTCGTTGGCCAGCGATTCGACCGTGGCCGAGATCAGCCCGGCCTTGCCGCCGAAGTGGTAGCGGACCGCGTCGGGGTAAGTGCCGGCCTCTTCGGCCACGGCCTGCACCGTGAGCGCCTGCGGACCGCCGCGGGTCAGGACGCTGCGGGCCGCGGCGACGAGACGGTCGGCCGTCGTCGAGGCACGCGCCGGGTCTCTCGTGCGCTTGTGCTGCTGGTCGCTCGTGGCCGCCACCCTTCTCGTCTGTCCCCGTACGTCGGTTGACACCTCTGCGCGTCACGGTCTAGACTGTGGCTGTCGTTCGTATATACGAATGATAATCCGCTTTTGCATGGCAGGCAAGGCAAGGGCGGGATCGGTCGACCACCGTGCTGCGCGGGCTCACACAAGCCCGACAGCTCCATAGCATCATCGCCCGGCGACCGGCGGCGAGAGGAGAGCTCGCCGCCGGTCGCGTTTTCTGTGGCCGGGACGGGCCGCGTGCGCCCGGTCGATCCTGCCCGCTTTCGGCTCGGCACCCTCCTTGGTAGACTCGGAGCCGGTACTTCCCCGCCGACGAAAGCGAATCGCGACGCTCATGAGCAGCCAGTCACCTTCTGATCCCGGTTCCACCGCCGCCGCCGACGCACCACCGCGGCGGACACCACCGCGGGCTATACCGGCACCGCCGACTACATCGCCGCGCCCGAGCTCATGCAGACGGTCAACGTCGCCATGACCCTCTCGCGCCCCCTGCTCATCAAAGGCGAGCCCGGCACGGGCAAGACGATGCTCGCCCAGAGCATCGCCCGGGGCCTCGACATGCCGCTCATCGCCTGGAACATCAAGTCGACGACCAAAGCCCAGGACGGCTTGTACGTCTACGACACGGTACAGCGCCTCTACGATGGCCAGTTCGGCGACGGGAACGTGAGCGACATCGCCCACTACATCAGGCTCGGCAAGCTGGGCGAGGCATTCACCTCGACGCGGCGCTGTGTGCTGCTGATCGACGAGGTCGACAAGGCCGACATCGAGTTTCCCAACGACCTTCTCTGGGAGCTCGACCAGATGGAGTTCTTCATCCCTGAGACGCACGAGACGATCAAGGCGACCCAGCGGCCGGTCGTGATCATCACGTCCAACGCCGAAAAGGAGTTGCCCGACGCCTTCCTGCGGCGCTGCATCTTCCATTTCATCGAGTTCCCCGATGCCGCGATGATGGAGCGCATCGTCCGGGTGCACCATCCGCATCTCGATGAGCGGCTGTTGGCGCTCGCCCTGCAGGCCTTCTACTGGCTGCGCGGCGTTGCCGGCCTGCAGAAGAAGCCGTCGACCAGCGAGCTGATCGACTGGGTGCAGGCGCTGCAG
Organism: uncultured Actinomycetes bacterium; assembly: GCA_963845355.1. GTDB lineage: Bacteria > Actinomycetota > Thermoleophilia > UBA2241 > UBA2241 > Bog-752. The sequence goes on along the minus strand of CAWJRV010000039.1, from coordinate 18,558 downwards.
GTGGGCGGCGTGCCGTACGACGACATCGCCGCGGCGCTGCCCTTCATCGGCGTGCTGCTCAAAAAGGACCACGACGTCGACGTGGCCGTCGACGCGCTACGCGCCGGCCGCGGCCGGCGATAGGCGGCGGCTGTGCTTGCGGCGGGCCACGTGAATGTGAGCTACCTGCTTCTCCTTCTGCTGCCCTCGGTGATCGCCGTCGTGGTGGTGGCGCTGACCTGGCGCTCCCGGGTCAGGAGCCAGCGCGCCGCCGAAGACAGGCAGCGTCGCCGTGCCGCCAGGGCCGGTGGCTCCGCCGCCAAACCGCACGGCTCCTCCAGGTCCGGCAGTGGCTCGCGCGCCAAGCGGCGACCCAGGTAGCGTGCCGGCCCCGGGCGACGCGGCCCCCAGCGCGGTGGCGGGCGACTGACGTGTTCACGCGCTTCTTCTTTTTGCTGCGCGCCTACGGGGTGCCGGTCACGATCACCGAGTGGATGATGCTCATGGTCGCGCTTTCCGAAGGCCTCGCGCTCTCGAGCCTCGACCGTTTCTACTCGCTGGCGCGCGCCATCCTGGTCAAGTCCGAGACCTTCTACGACCAGTACGACCAGGCGTTCGCGGCCTGCTTCGAGGGTGTCGAAACGCCGCTCGAGATCGCCGACGAGGTCTGGGACTGGCTCTCCGACCCGCTCGCCCTGCCGGGCCTGACCGAGACCGAACGACAGGCCCTCGCGGCCCTCCTCACAGATCTCGACCTCGAGGCGCTGCAGAAGCTGTTCGAGGAGCGCCTCGCCGAGCAGGACGAGGCGCACCACGGCGGCAACCGCTGGGTCGGCACCGGCGGCACCTCGCCGTTCGGCCACTCCGGTGTCCACCCGGGCGGCATTCGCGTCGGCGGTGAGAGCCGCAGCCGCAGCGCTGTGAAGGTCGCCGGCGAGCGTCGCTACCGCGGCTATCGCACCGACGTGAAGGTCGGCGTGCGGCAGTTCGAGCTGGCCCTGCGCCGCCTGCGCCAGCTCACCAGCCGCAACGAAGGCCTGCCCGACGAGCTCGATCTGGACGAGACGGTTGAAGAGACGGCCGACCACGCCGGCCGTCTGTCACTCGTCTGGCACAAGAGCCGAAAGAACGCGGTCCGGGTGCTGCTCGCGATGGACGTGGGCGGCTCGATGCACCCCTACATCCGCCTCTGCAGCCAGCTCTTCAGCGCCGTCAACAGCCAGACCCACTTCCGGGACCTGCAGACCTTCTACTTTCACAACTGCATCTACGACTGGCTGTATCTCGACACCGAGATGAGTACCCGGCGGGCAGTGTCGACCAATCGCATCCTGCATGAGCTGCCGTCCGACTACAAGCTCATCGTCGTGGGCGACGCGGCGATGGCGCCCAGCGAGCTGCTCAGCCGCAACGGCATCGTCTGGTGGGGTTCGTCCAACGAGCAACCTGGTATCGACTGGCTGCGCGGGCTGCGACGGCACTTCGATCACGCCGTCTGGCTCAACACGATCCCGCAGGACCAGTGGGAATGGGCCTACGGCGCCCGCACCATAGGGCTGGTCCGTGAGGTCATGCCGATGTACGAGTTGTCGCTCGACGGCCTGCAGGCAGCCGTCAAGAAGCTGATGGTGGCGCGCTGACGGGTCGCCGGCGCGCCGGCGACCCGGCTCTTCTTCTGTTCGCGGCTTGCGTCAGGCTGCCATCTGCTGTTCGACGTCACCCTCGGGGCCGCCGTCGTGAGCGGCGGCGTCGATCCACGGAGCGCCGTCGCTCATGCCGATACTGCGCAGGATCGGCTGGCGGGTGCCCGGGTAGATCAGCAACCCCGCCACGGCGGCGCCGATCAGCGTGCCGCCGATCACCCAGGCCGCCAGACGGTTGCTGCGGCGCGGGCGTATCACCCGCTCGCTCGCTGCCTGAAGCGAAGACACGATGCGATCGAGGTCGGTGCGCACGTCGTCTTCGAGGAGCTTCGACACGCCGTTCTCGGTGAGTCCTTCATAGAGGTGCTGACCTGCGGTCACCAGCGTGCGCAGGTCGCTGCGCAGCTCGTCGTCGCGCATGATGCGCCGCACGTAGGGCGCTGCCGCGCTCGCGGCACCCGCTGCCCGCAGGACCTTTGCCCGATTCTCGTCGAATGCCATGGCGGATCTCCCTTCCCCGGTAACGTCCGTCTGCGCGCTTGCGCCCAGACTCTCCCGACTCCGCGAGGATCGGTCGCCGGTGGCCGCCAGTCGCCGCCGCTCGTCGTCGCCCGCCGCCAGTCGCCGCCGGCCGTCCTCATCGATCGCTCCTTGACCGCGATCGGGCTGCGGCAAACCGTTGGCGCGCGGGTGCAACACCGCTGGCGTTCGCACCGCCGGGCCGACCGCGTGGTTCGACTGCGTCGACGGCATGCCACAGCCGCATTCAGCCGGCTCTCAGGCTCGACATCGGCCGAAGGGGTTTCAATTTGCCCCAACAAGCTGTACAAGTAGAAGTCTGTGACCGGCGCCGCTGGTCGCAGGTTCCACAAGTTGAGCGATTTCGTTGCTTCGTCAGTCGTCACGGACGCTCGTTAGACCAGGAGAAAGTAGTGGCCAAAGGAACAGTAAAGTGGTTCAACGCTCAGAAGGGCTACGGCTTCATCGAGCAGGCCGACGGCGGCAAGGACGTCTTCGTGCACGTGGCTGAACTCGCGCCGGGTGTGGGCACGCTGTCCGAGAACCAGGCGGTCGAGTTCGAGGTCCAGCAGGCTCAGAAGGGCCCGCAGGCCGTGAACGTTCGGCCTGTCTGACTTTAGCTAGTCGAACCCGGGGCGCCCGGCGGGCGGCGATCAGCCGTCCGCCGGGCGCCCTTTTTTGTCGAGCCGATCACGGCGCCCGTTCAGGAGCCGCCCTCGTGGTATGGCACGGGCACGTACTCGACCGACGGTCGCCGCTGGCCGCGCTGCGAGTAGAGCGCCATGAGCTCGTAGACGATATCGGGGAGCTCCCCGCTCACTGGCAGGCCGATCTCGATGGCGTAGTCAAAGCGGATCGGAAAGTCGTGGGTCCAGCGTCCGTGGCTGAGCAGCGTCGCGAGGCGCTCGGCGTCGGCCGCCCCGTGGGTCTCGAGGAGCAACTCGCAGACGGTGTCGTGTACCTGATCTACGGCCTTGCGGGCCATGTCGCCGAGGATCAGCGTCTGGTCGTCGCGGTTGTCGTTGGGCGTCTCGAGTGCCGCGAGGATCGAGACCGCCGGCCAGAACCCGCGCGGCAGATTGCCGAGCTGCGGGTCGACGGGCCCCAGGACCGCATCGCGGTCCATGACGATCTCGTCGGCGGCCAGGGCGACCAGGGTGCCGCCCGACATGGCATAGTGGGGCACCATCACCGTGACCCGGCCGCGATGGCGCTTGAGGGCGTAGGCGATCTGGTCCGAGGCCAGCACGAGCCCGCCGGGCGTGTGCAGGATGAGGTCGATCGGCATCTCGTCGGGGGTCAGGCGGACGGCGCGCAGCACCTGCTCGGCGTCGTCGATGTCGATCATGCCGCCGAACGGCAGGCCCAGGATACGACGCGAGTCCTGACGATGGATCATGGTCACGACGCGCGAGCCGCGGTCCTGTTCAAGGCGCCGCAGCAGGCTGCGGCGACGGCGCGCGCGCCGTCGCCGCGCCAGCATCGGCACGACGAAGACCGCGAGCACCGCGACTGCGATCAGCGCCCAAAACACGTCCATCTCACGTCCTTCGTACCCCAAACGGGCGCCGACCCCTACCAAGGCTTGAAGGCGCGGCGACTGCCAACGGGGGTTCGCGACACGGTCAAGCCGGCGAGGTGCGGCGGTGTGAGCACGCCTCGGCGCTGTGGGATACTAGGCAAAGGCCGGTCGTCGCTCGGCCACCGCAAGCGCCGAGGCGAGAGGAGCACGCGATGGGTGTAGCGCATCGGACGGCCTCTCCGCCCGCACTGCTGGTCCTCGTCGACAGGCTTCGCGAGAACGGCCGCGGGCACGGCGTCGACACGAGCGCCGGGCTGCTGTTCAACCACACGCTCTGGGCGCGCGACCGCGTCCTCACCGCGCTCGACCTGCTCGACAAGACCTCTCAGCCGGCCGTCGAGACGGTACTTGCCCTGGCGGCCTTGCAGGGAACGCGACGCACCGTGCGCTCCGAAGAAGAGCCGGGTCGCATCCACAGCGAGCAGCGCAACCTGCTCGGCTGGCGGGCGCCGCTCTGGCTCAAGCTCCTGTTCGGGATCGGCCTGTCGAGCATCTGGGGCGGCACGCCGGCCGGCTACACGACCTACTTCGCGTCGGACTCGACCCCGCTGTTCGTCATCCTCGTGGCGGCGCTGGCCGACCGCGAGCCGGGCATCCTCGATGCCGCGGTGACGCGCAAGGACGGGCGCGTGGCTACCGTGCGCGACAGCGTAGCCGAGGCGTGCGGCTGGATCGCGGCACACGTGAACGCCGACGGCCTCGTCTGGCTCGAGCAGTCGAACATCCTGGCCCTGCAGCAGGTCTGGAAGGACGGACCGACCTCGAACTTCGACGAGCACGGCCGCATGCCCAATCTGGCCGGTCCGATGGCCTACCTCGACGTGCAGGTGCTGGCGGCCGAGGCGCTTGGGCGGGCGGCGCGCTTGCCGGCGTGCCGGCAAGCGCGCCGCCCGCCCAAGCGCTCTTGGCCCGAGCCCTTGTCGCCCGAGCGTCTGCTGGCGCTGTCGCGCACCATTCGCGACGCCACCATCGCGAGCTTCTGGCTGCCCGAGCAGCGCTACTTCGCACACGCCATCGACCGCGATGCCGAGGGGCGCCCGCGACCGCTGCGCGCGCTACAGTCGAACGCCGGCTGGACGCTGGCCACGAGCTTCTTCGACGGACTGCCCGAGGAGCAACGCGCGGCGCTCGTCGGCGGCGTCGTGCGCACGCTCTTTTCGGCCGACATGCTGACTGTCGCCGGTATCCGCGGCCGCGCCCTGAGCCAGAACAACCCCGACTTTCGCAGCTACCACGAGAACGTCTGGCCGTTCGACTCGGCGATCATCGCCAGGGGGCTGCGCCGTCACGGCCTCGACGAGCTTGCCGATCAGCTCGAAGCGCGCCTGTTGAACGTCGCCAACATGCTGGGTGGCGCGTTCGAGTTCGTGCCGGTCGACAACGACGGCCGCGTGATCGATCCACGTCTGCCGGCCGCCGCGGCCGCCGAGCTGTTCGGCCGACTGGTGCCTGGACTGCCGACGGAGATGGTGCCCGACGAGCCGCAGGGCTGGACGGCGACCGCGCTGCTTGCCATGAAACGCGACAGGGCCGCCCGGGCGCGAATGCGGCTGGGCCAAGGTCTGCGCCCCGCTTCGCGCCGTGCCGAAGACCCCGTCGATGGTCTTGTTGATCGCCCGGTCGCCGGGCCCGCCGCCCAGCCCACAGCCGCTCAGCCCACAGCCGCCCGGCCCGTCCCGCGACCTGCCTGGCTTGAGGACCTGACCCGCGATGTGCTGGCCGAGATCGAGCGGGTCGAGGTGTGCGCCACACGCGCTGAGCTCGAGGCGCGCTACGTGCCCCTGTCGCCGTCGTATCTCGACCACCGCACTGGGCTCCGGCGCTCGGCGCGCACTGTCGTGGTGCAGGGCTTCGGTGGCGTCGTAGCGCGTGAGCTCGTGCGCAGGGCCGATGGAGCAGCCCGGCGCTCTGTGCGTTCGAAGCGATGCTCTCGGTCGCGACGCGGCCCAGGGCGGCCGTCCGGCCCGCCCCCGTCGTCCGGCCCGCCCCCGTCGTCCGGCCCACCCCCGTCGTCCGGCCCACCCCCGCAGGCCTGAGGGCCAGACTTCACTCTCGCAAGCGGTTGGACTATCGTGACCACCGTGGTCGCGTCGACCTTGGGACGGGTCGTCACGAGTGGGGGGCAGACCAAAGGAGGGGCGATGGTTTCTGAAGCACACGGCGCGGTCGACGACCGACGAGCTGTCGCAAAGCATCGCCGGTGGGCGGCCGGTCTTGGCGCCAGCGTCTTCTGCCTCGCCGCTGCTGCTGCGGCGCTGCTCGTGGTCGCTGCCGTCCCGCGCGTCGCCACGGCCGACCCGGCGCCCACGCCGAGCCCCGCGCCGACGGCGGCATGGACCGTCATGGTCTACATGGACGGCGATCAAGACCTCACGCCTGCCGACTCCAACCTCGAGCCGTGGGTCACCCACGACATCGACAAGGAGATGGCGGCGGTCGGCTCCGACGCCGACGTGCAGGTGGTGGCTCTGGCCGATCGCGGGCGGCCACCCCGAATGCGGTCGACGGCTCGTGGACCGGGGCCCGCATCTTTCACGTCACGAAGGGCATGACCGCCACCGCCGAGAACGCCGCAGCTGACTGGGGGCCGACCGACATGGGCTCGCCCCAGACGCTCGTCGATTTCATCGACTGGGCACGAGCCGCCTACCCGGCGCAACATTACGCGCTGTTTCTCTGGGACCACGGCTGGGGCTGGTGGCCCGGCAACACGATGGCAGACGCGACGAGCAACGACTACCTCGACATGGACGAGCTGCGCGGCGCTCTCGAGACCGTGCACGGCGTCGACATGGTCGGCTGGGACACCTGTCTCAGCCAGACGATCGAAGTCGAAGGCGAGTTGCGCGGCTGCGCCGACGCCATGGCCGGCTCGCAGGACGCGATCGGCTACAGCGGCTTCTCGTATGAGCGTATTCTGAACCGGCTCGAGGCAGCTCCGTCGATGAGCGCGTCGTCACTGGCCGTCGTCGCGGCAAAAAGTATGATGAGCAGTCGCGACCGCTGGACCTGGGCGGCGTCGGCGGTCGGCCTGGGGACCCGCTGGGACGCTCTGACCGCGGCCGTGAGCGACCTGGGTTGGGATCTCGCGATCAGGCTGCCCAGATATCACCGGGCATTTGCCGCGGCCCGTCGCCTTGCCGCCTCTCCGCCGCAGACCTATCCCGAGGATCGCGACCTCTACGACGTCGCCCTGGAGTTGCGCTCGCACGTCGCTTCGCCGGCGATCAAGCAGGATTGCACCAGGGTCATCAAGGCCGAACGCCAGGTCGTCCTGTGGCAGGGGCACATCAAGGTCGAGGGCCCGGTCCACGGCATCGACATCTTCTGGCCGTCGTCGCCGGCGCCCCCCGGGAAGGGTTCGAGCTTCGAACAGTGGGTCGACTTCAACTACTACTGCTCAGACCTGAACTTCACTCGCCTGACATACTGGGGCGACTTCCTGAGCGCCTGGGGACGTTGGACACGACCGGCCTGAAGGCCGGCAGCGAAAGGACGGCGCATGGCTCAGTACACAGCATCCCGGGAGCTCGTCGCGGCCATCTGCCGCACCCTGCTCGAGCGCGGCTATCTGAAGGCCACCGAAGGCAACGTCTCCGTACGCGTGCCGGGTCGGGCCCTGTTTGCCGTCACGCCCTCGAACTACGACTACGGCAAGATGGTGCCCGACGACATCTGCGTGCTCGACTACGACCTGCATCGCGTCACCGGCACGATGAAGGCCTCGATCGAGGCGGGCCTGCACGCGGCGGTCTACCAGAACCGCCCCGACGTGAGCGTCATCCTCCATACCCATCAGCCGTACGCGAGCGCCCTGGCGCTCATGAACAAGCCCATCCCGGCGCTGTTCGACGAGCAGGTGCGCTTTCTGGGGCGCGGCGTCCAGATCGTCGGCTATGCGCCGTCGGGCACCTCGTTTCTGAAGAACCGCGTCAAGGCGAAGGTAAGAAACGGCGACAACGCCTACATCCTCGCCAATCACGGCGTGCTCGTTCTGGGCCGCGACACGGAGCACGCCATCCACAACATGGCCCTGCTCGAGAAGGTGGCGCTCGATTACCTGCTCACGCTGCTGGCCGGCGAGAAGGCGGCCGGCATCCCGCTGCCGATCCGCGAGATCGCCTTCAACAAGCTGCGCGCCGACGAAAAGAAGCTGGCCGCACGGGAGCACGAGGCGGCCCTCGAGGCGGCGGCCGCCGACGACGCGGCGTCGACCGCCGACGCGGCGGCCGCAGTTTCGACCGCTCCGACCGAAGCCGGGGGCGCCGAAGCAGGGAGCGCCGAGGCCGAGGCCGGCGGTGCGGCGCCGTCGGCGGAGCCCGCAGCCGGCGCGTCGGCTCCGCCGGCCGACCAGAAGTATGCCATCAGCGAGTATCCCGACGTCGCGGCCGTCTACGCCGGCCTCGAGAACCTCGTGAGCCGGCCGCTTCGCGTGGTAAAGCCGAAGGTCATGCAGCAGTACCTCGACTACTTCGAGACCCGCTGCAGCCGCTCCAAGGCGCTGTCGAGCGAGGCCAACGAGTACATCCCCGGCGGCGTGCAGCACAACCTGGCCTTCAACTACCCGTTCCCGATCGCCATCGAGAAGGCCGAAGGCGCCCACCTGTGGGACGCCGACGGCAACCGCTACATCGACTTCCTGCAAGCCGGCGGTCCGACCGTGCTGGGCAGCAACTACCCGCCGCTGCGCGACAGGATTGTCGAGCTGCTCGACGAATGCGGTCCGGTGACCGGTCTGTTCCACGAGTACGAGCTCAAGCTGGCAGCGCTCGTTAACCGCTTCATGCCGGCCGTCGAGATGTTCCGCATGCTGGGTTCCGGTACCGAGTCGGTCATGGCGGCCATCCGCGGGGCGCGCACGTTCACGGGCAAGAAGTACGTGATCAAGGTCGGCGGCGCCTACCACGGCTGGAGCGACCAGATGGTCTACGGGCTGCACGTGCCCGGCACGTGGCGCTTCGAGGCCAAGGGCATACCAATGGGCGCGACCGGGCGCACCCGCGAGTTCTATCCGAACGACCTGAAGGCGCTGCGCCGCAAGCTGACCCAGAACAAGCTGCTGGGCGGCACGGCGGCCGTCATCGTCGAGCCGATCGGCCCCGAGAGCGGCACTCGGCCGGTGCCGTTCGACTTCAATGCCCACGTGCGCGAGCTCTGCGACGAGTTCGGCGCGCTGCTGATCTTCGACGAGGTCGTGACCGGCTTCAGGCTGGGGCTGGGCGGCGCCCAGGGCTACTTCGGCGTCAAGCCCGACCTGACCGTGTTCGGCAAGTGCATCAGCGGCGGCTACCCCATGGCCGGGGGCGTCGGCGGGCGCAGCGACGTGATGATGAGCTTCGCGTCGGGGATCGGCGGCAAGAGCGGCGAGCGGGCCTACATCGGTGGCACCCTGAGCGCCAATCCGCTCTCGTGCGCGGCCGGGTACTACGCCCTGCTCGAGATGGAACGCACGAACGCGCCGGTGCTGGCCGGTCGCGCCGGCGACCGGCTCACGAAGGGCCTGAACGAGATCATCACGCGCCTCGGCCTGCCCTACGTCGCTTTCAACCAGGGCTCGATCGTGCACCTCGAGACGTCGGGCGTGATGCTGCTCGACCTGCATCACCCGCTGCGGTTCGCGAAGGGCATGAGCCCGCGCAAGCACATGATGGAGGAAATGGGCGCCGCCTACACGGCGAACGGCATCATCACGCTGGCCGGCTCACGCATGTACACCTCGATGGCCGACACCGACGAGGTGGTCGACGACGCTCTCGAACGCTTCGAGCGCGTGTTGTCGAGCGTCGAAGGGGCGTAGGAAGCGGTGTGCGAGGCCGGAGCGCTGCGTCGACCGCGCGTCGAGCAGAAGCTTGTCGCCTGACCTTTACAAACTAGACACGACTTATCGGATGACAGTAAGTTACGTCTAGTCTGTAAAGGGAAGCTGATGGACCCGAGCCCAAGCCCGTAATGGACCCGCGCCGAAACCCCTACGCGCCCGGCGCCGGCACCAAGCCGCCGGCGCTCGTCGGCCGCGATGAGCAGATCGAGGCCTTCGACATACTGCTCGAGCGGCTCGAACGCGGCTACACGGCGCAGTCCGAGATCGTCACCGGGCTGCGCGGCGTCGGCAAGACGGTGCTCCTCGATGTATTGCGCGATAAGGCCGAGGCGCGCAACTGGGCGACGGTCGAATGGGAGGCCGAAAGGAACGCTCCCTTCGCCGCCAAGATGGCGTCCCTGGTGCGCCGCGCCCTGCTGCAGCTCGCGCCCAAGGCGCGCTGGACCAGGCGGGCGCTCCAGGCGGCGGCCGTCCTCAAATCGTTCACGCTGACGTTCAGCCCCGACGGCAAGCTGACGGCGGGCCTCGACGTCGACGCGCTGGCCGGCGTGGCCGACAGCGGCGCGCTGTCCGAAGACCTGAGCGATCTGTTCGTCGCGGTCGGTGACGCCGCCGCCGAAAAGGGCGTGGGTGTCGTCTTGTTGCTCGACGAGATCCAGTTCCTCAGACCCGCGGATCTCGAGGCGCTGATCGTGGCGCTGCACCGATGCGCGCGCCGCTCGTTGCTGATCACCCTCGTGGGCGCCGGCTTGCCGCAGATCCCACGGCTGGCCGGCGAGGCCAAGTCCTACAGCGAGCGGCTGTTTCGCTTTGTGACGATCGGCCGGCTCGACCAGGGGAGCGACGCCCGCGACGCCCTCACCCTTCCGGCGGGCGAGCTGGGGGTCGAGTTCGAGGCAGAGGCCGTCGACCTGGTCGTCGAGCACACGCAGGGCTACCCGTACTTCCTGCAGGAATACGGCCGCATCATCTGGGACGAGGCGTCCGCCTCGCCCGTAGGCCGCGACGATGTCGCCTCACTGCTGCCGCTGATCGAAGCCAGGCTCGACGAGAGCTTCTTCAGGGTGCGCGCCGAACGCACCACCGAGCTCGAGCTGCGCTACCTGCACGCCATGGCGCGCCTTGGTCCCGAGGCGCATCGAGCGAGCGAGGTCGCTCGCGGCGTGGGACGCACGGTGGAGCAGGCGGGACCGATCCGCTCGCGACTGATCGACAAGGGCCTACTCTACACGCCGGGCCACGGCCTGGCGGCCTTCACGGTGCCCCAGTTCGACAGGTACATGCTGCGCTGCCACGCCGACCTGGACTAGTCGCGCGCCATCCAGCGCTCGATCCACCAGGCGACCGAGCGGTTCGCCTCGGCCGCAAAGTCGGCCGTGAACTTGCGCCGGTAGACGTACTGTACGGCGTTCTCGTGGCCGTTGCCGACGGCGCGCTCGCCGTAGTGGCGGTCGAGCTCGTCCGACACGTCGCGCAGCTCCGTGGCCGACAGTCGCTGGTAGGTGTTCTTGTGGACCATGTGCTTCTCGAAGTGCGCGGTGACGCGCGGCCGGCTTTTGGGCCGCCCGAAGCACAGCATGGCGATGGGGAACGTGTGGCGCGGCAGCCCCAGCAGCTCGGCATGGGTCTCGCCGAGCTCCATGATGTCGCCGATGTAGCAGGAGCCGATACCCAGCGACTCGGCCGCGACGACCGCGTTCTGGGCGGCGATCAGCGCGTCGCAGCAGGCCAGCATGAGATCGGCGAGCTCCGGCGTGACGTCGTGAGGGCGTCCCGCGATGCGCTCGACGCCGGCGACGGCGAACAGGTCCATCCATTTCTGGAAGTCGGCGACGAACACCAGCACCCAGGGGGCGCGCGCGATGAACGGCTGATCGTCACAGGTGACGGCGAGCCTGTCTTTGAGCCCCTGGTCTTCGACCTCGATGATCGAGTAGAGCATCAGGTTGCCGGCCGTCGGCGCTCGCATGGCGGCATGAAGGATGGTCTGCCTTTCGTCATCCGTGAGCGGCGTCGGCGCATAGGCGCGCGTCGAAGCGCGAGCGTTCAGCAGGTCGATCGTCTCGTTTCCCTGGATCATCCAGCGCTCCTTGGCATTCCGGCTCTCGCGTCTGTCGCCCGTACGCCGCCCATCGTACAGCGGCGGCTCGGTGCTATGCTTTCGCGCATGATGCGACAGGCGACCTTCGCCCGCAAGCAGACGGAAAGGCACATCCTTGCCGTCGACCTCGGCACGTCGGGCGTCAAGGTCGCGCTGATATCTGTCGACGGGCGCGTGGCCGGCTGGGAGAACGAGCCGGTGGCCCTGCACGTGCTGCCCGGCGGCGGCGCCGAGCAGCACCCCGACGACTGGTGGAACGGCCTGGTGGCGGCGGCCGGGCGGCTGCTGCGCAGCCGCCCGGCCGCCGCCCTCGATATCGCGGCGGTCTGCTGCTCCACCCAGGGCGAGGGCACGGTGGCGGTCGACCGCGCGGGGCGGCCGCTCATGGACTGCATCCTCTGGATGGACATGCGCGGCGCCGAGCCGCTGCGCCGCCACTTTCGCGGCGCCCTCAACTACTCGGGCTTCAGCGTGGCGCGCATTCAGCGCTGGATCCGCCTCACCGGCGGCATGCCCTCGCCGACCGGAAAAGATCCGGCCGCCCACATGCTGCTCGTGCGCGAGGCGTTTCCCGAGGTCTACGAGCACACGTTCAAGTTTCTGAACGTGCTCGACTACCTGAACCTGCGCCTGACCGGTCGCTACACCGCCACGTGCGACTCGATCCTCACCTCGTGGGTGACCGACAACCGGCACGCCGACACGGTCCACTATCACGAGGGGCTCGTGGCGGGCTGCGGCATCGACTCCGACAAGCTGCCCGAGATCGTCAGGTGCACCGACGTGCTGGGCACGCTCACCGCCGAGGCGGCGGCGGCCCTGGGCCTGCCGGAGAGCACGCCTGTGGTCGCCGGCGCCATCGACAACACCGCCGCCGCCGTAGGCTCGGGCGCCGTCGACGACTTCGCCACGCACCTCTACGTCGGCACGTCGTCGTGGCTTGCCACCCACGTCCCCTACAAGAAGACCGACATCTTCTCGGGCATCGCCTCGGTGCCCTGCGCGGTGCCCGGGCGCTGGTTGCTGACGGCGTTGCAGGCGGCCGCCGGCGTCAACCTCACGTTCCTGCGCGACAACGTCCTCTACCACCACGACGAGCTGCTCACCGAGGAGCGCCTGCCCGACGTCTTCAAGATCTTCGACCGCATGGCCGGGCGCGTGCCGGCGGGCGCCAACGGGGTCATCTACACGCCCTGGATCTTCGGCGAGCGCGCTCCGGTCGACGATCGCACGCTGCGCGCCGGCCTCTACAACCTCTCGCTGGACAACACCCGCGAGGACATCGTGCGCGCCTTCCTCGAGGGCGTGGCCCTGAACACGCGTTGGCTCATGAAGCCGGTCGAGAAGTTCCTCGGCCGGCCCGTGAAAGCCATCAACCTGGTAGGCGGCGGCGGTCAGTCGGGGGTCTGGAGCCAGATCTTCGCCGACACCCTCGGGGTCGAGGTGCGTCAGGTGCGCGACCCGATCCAGGCCAACGCCCGGGGCGCGGCCTGGATTGCGGCGGTCGGCCTGGGCGAGATCGAGTTTCGCGACGTTCCCGGTCTGGTTGGCATCGAGGAGGTCTACCTGCCGCAGGCCGCGGCTCACGCCGTCTACGACGAGCGCTTCGCCGCCTTCGTCGAGATCCACAAGCGCATGCGCACGCTCTACCGGCGGCTCAACCGCGACGCGCCGCCGGTCGTGCCGGCCGCGCCGCCAGCAGCGCCGCCCATGAAAGCGGCGCGTGCGGCAGACCCCGCAGGCGACCCAGGGTCGCCGCCGCCGGGGTGACTCGCCTTTTGGGGACGGCGGGTGCATCATGAGATGCGCCATCGGGGAAGGGGAGGACGACATGCAGGTTGACGGCGCGACCGACGCCTATCGCGTGTACGGCTACCGCTGGGTCGTACTGGCGGTCTTCATGCTGGTCAACCTCGCGATCCAGATGCTGTGGATCAGCTACGCGCCGATCACAAGTCAGGCGGCCAGCTACTACGGCGTCTCGTCTCTTGCGATCGGCATCCTGGCGATGACCTTCATGATCGCCTTCATCCCCCTGTCGCTGCCGGCGGCCTGGGTGATCGACACCCGCGGGTTCCGTCTGGCGGTAGGTTTCGGCGTCGTGATGATGGCAGTCTTCGGTGTCGCCCGCGGTCTGGCCGGCGCGAACTACACGCTGGTGCTGATCACCACGATCGGCCTTGCCATCGCTCAGCCGTTCCTGCTGGACGCCTGGACCAAGGTGCCGGCCAACTGGTTCGCCCAAGGCGAGCGGGCGACCGCCGTCGGTCTCATCACGCTCGCCAGCATGCTCGGCATCGCGGTGGGCTCCGTGCTCACGCCGATCCTTGCCGACGCCATGTCGATCGCCCGGGTGCAGCTCGTCTACGGCCTGTTCGCGGCCGTCACGGCGGTCGCGTTCCTCGCGCTGGCCCGCGAGCGGCCGGCGACGCCGCCGTGTCCGGCGGGCATGGACGAGCGCGCTCTCATGCTCGACGGCTTGAAGCACGCCCTCACGGTCAAGCCGTTCCTCGTCATGCTGGGCGTGGCCTTCCTTGTCATGAGCGCCTTCAACGGCGTGACCACCTGGGAGGAGCAGATCTTGAAGCCCCGCGGCTTCAGCTCGACCGAGGCGGGCATCATGGGGGGCGTGATGCTCCTGGCCGGTATCATCGGCGCGGTGGTGCTTTCGGCCCTCTCCGATCGCCGGGGCAAGCGCGTGCGCTTCATGGTCATCGCCCTGGTGGCGGCGGTGCCCGGGATAGTGGGTGTCGCGTTCATCTCCTCTCTCTGGCTGCTCTACGCCTTCGCCGCCGTCCTGGGCTTCTTCCTAGTCGCCGTGCTGCCGATCGGCATGCAGTACTCAGCCGAGATCACCAACCCTACGCCGGAGGGCACCTCCAACGGCCTCATCCAGCTCTGCGGGCAGGTCTCCGTGGTCTCCGTCTACATCATGGCGCTGCTGCGTACATCGAACGGCTCGTTCACCGTGTCACTGATGTTGTCGGCCGTCCTGCTCGTCGGCTGCGCGGTGGCCGTGTCGCGCCTCAAAGATGCGGCCGCGCTCGGGGCGGGACCAGCCGTCATGGCTCCGGTGGTGGCGAGCGACGTGCTCCAGGCGCCCGGCGAAGCGCTGGCTGCCGCCGAGGGAGATCCGGCGCCCCTGGGATGAACGGCACCACGAGAGCGGCCGAGCAACCGGTCAGGCCGGCACCCGTCAACGCAGCGATCGGCCTGCTGGTCGCGGCGCTCGTGGTCGGCGTGACTGAAGCTGTCGCCCATCTTCACGAGGCGTGGGGCATCATTGCCGTCTCGGTCGCCGTTCAGGCGGGATTGATAGCTGCGCTGGCGACCGGCAGGCGATGGGCGTCTCGCTGGAGACGCGCCTTCGGTGTGGTCGAATGCTTCCTCAGTCGATGCCGGGCAGGCGTCGCAGCACACGCAGCGCGGCGGTCATCGCGACGGCGTACTGCTGGTGCGTGAGCAACGGCGGTGCGTCGATGCCGAGCAGGCGCTCCTCGGCGATCGTCTGGGGCTCGGTGTACTTGAGGATGCCCTGGGCACCGTGCCGGCGGCCCATGCCCGACTCCTTGAAGCCGCCCATGGGGGCGTCGGCCGAACCCCAGGCGGCGGCGTAGGCCTCGTTGACGTTGACCGTGCCGGCCTGCAGCCGCGCGGCCACGGCGCGGCCGGCGCCGGCGCTGGCCGCCCAGACGCTCGCGTTCAGGCCGTAGCGCGTATCGTTGGCGCGCTCCACCATCTCGTCGACCGAGTCGCAGCGGTAGACCGCCGCGACCGGTCCGAAGGTCTCCTCTCGGCACAACCCCATGTCCTCGGTGACGCCGGCGAGCAACGTCGGTTCATAGAAGTACGGGCCCAGATCGGGCCGGGTGCGGCCGCCGGCCAGCAGCTCGGCGCCCTTGCCGACGGCCTCGGCGACGTGGGCGCCGACCTTCTCGAGCTGGTCGGCGCTGGCCAGCGAACCCATGTCGGGGCCGAAGTCGAGCTCGGCGCCGAGGCGCACGTCGCCCAGCGCGCGGGCGAGCCGCGGCACGAAGACGTCGTAGAGGTCGGAGTGCACGTAGAGGCGTTCGATGCTGATGCAAAGCTGGCCGCTGTTGGCGCAGATGCCGCGCACGGCGCCGCGTACCGTCGCCCCGAGCCGGGCGCCGGGCAGCACCAGCAGCGGGTTCTTGCCGCCGAGCTCCATGGAGCAGTCCTTGAGTTGCGCCCCGGCCTGCGCGGCAACGATCTTGCCGGTCGCCGTGGAGCCCGTGAACATGAGAAAGTCGCTGCCGTCTATGAGCGGCGTGCCAAGCTCGGCGCCGCGACCGGTGACGATCTGCAGCAGGCCGCCCGGCAGGCCGGCCTCGGCCAGGAGAGACGACGCCCACAGGGCGCTGAAGGGCGTCTGGGCATCGGGTTTGAGGACCACCCCGTTGCCCGCGAGAAGTGCCGGTATGGCGTCGCCGATGCTGAGCGACAGCGGGTAGTTCCAGGGGGCGATGATGCCGATCACGCCAAGTGGGCGATGGTGCTCGGTCGTGCGGGTCAGGAGCGGCAGGGCGCCTTGGCGCCGCCGCGCCTGCAGGTGGTCCTCGGCGCTGTGGGCGTAGTAGCGGGCCTGAATGGCGATGTCTTCGACCTCTTCGAAGGCGTGGTGCCGCGACTTGCCCGTCTCGAGCTGGATGATGTCGAGGATCTCGGATGCGTGCGCGATGAACAGGTCGTGAAAACGCAGCAGGACGGCCGCGCGCTCGTCGAGCGGGCGCCGCGCCCAGCGCGACCTGGGCCGCGCGCGCGGCGGCGATGGCGGCCGCCACGTCGGCCGAGGTGCCGGCCGGCACCTCGGCAAGCACTTCGCCGGTGAACGGCGCCTCGATCGGGGATCCACGCGACCGGCGCGGCCGTAGCGACGCGCGCCGCAAGGCGCGCGAGCATGCCCGCGCTCACGCGCGACGACCACTGTCGTTCTTGAACGGTGCTGTCCTCGACGATCGTCGCCATCCGGATCTCCTCCTCGAAGGTGGTGCGGCCGTCGCGCAGCGCGTTGCGGCGTCGGCGGCGACAGCGAGTGCCGACTCAGATGTATACAGCCTGCACCTCGCCCCCGGCTCCTCGCCTGAACGTCTCAGCGCCTGGTCACGTCGCGTTCGCCGAGTTCAGCCGGTGGTAGAGCCCCTTGAGCTTGCCGTAGAGCTTGCGGTACTCGGCGTAGCCGTCGGCGTACATGCGGGAGTCGTCCGACGGTATGAACGTCGCCGCCGCCGGCGCGAACGCGGGCACGTCGTCGAAGGTGAGCTCGCCGAGGCAGACCCGGGCCCACAGGGCGACGCCGCGAAGCTGCGCGTGACGGGGATCGGCCACCTGTTCGACGGGGCGCCCGAGGACGTCGGCGTAGATCTGACACCAGAGATCGCTCTGCGCGCCGCCGCCGAGGATGCGCACCTTCGGGACGGGTTGCTTGAGGAACTTCTCGTAGGCGTCGAACAGCCAGCGCGAGTTGTAGGCGACACCCTCCAGGACGGAGCGCACGAGCATCGCCCGGTCGGTGCGCAGCGAGAGGTTCAGCCACCCGGCGCGGGCGATCTTGTCTTCGATCGGGCTGCGCTCGCCGTTCAACCAGGGCATGAACAGGAGGCCCTCGCAGCCCGCCGGCGCACGTTCGGCCAAGCGCAGGAGATCCTCGAACGACGGTGCCGGCGCCTCGGCGGCGGCACCGCTGTCGCCGATGCCGCTGCCGCCGCCGAGCAGGCCGTCGGGTGGTGCGACGATCTGTTCGCGCAGCCAGTGCAGACAGGCTCCGCCGGTCTCCTGGTTGTTGGCGACGATGGGGTGCGCCGGGTCGAGCCCGGGCACGGTCGCGATCTGGTGCAGGACGTCGGTGCGCTTGAACGGTACGCGGGCGCCGACCCACGACGTGGTCGACACGGCGATATGGGTCTCGTACGGCGCGACCGCGCCCGAGCCTACGATCGCGGCGTGCAGGTCGGGGATGCCGCAGACCACGGGCGCCCCGGGGGCGACGCCGAGATCCGACGCGACGTCGGGCAGCAGCGGGCCGAGCACGGAGCCTGTGGGAGGAGCTCGGGTAACCGCGCGCGGTCGCGCCGGGTTCTTTCGACGAGCGAATCGACGTAGCCCAGAGGCGCGCCGAGACGGTTGTCGGTGAGCCACGACGCGATCATCGAAGCCGGCGTCGCGGCGGCCCGGCCTGTGAACCGCAGGCCCAGATAGTCGACCGGCTCGAGGATGACGGCGGTCTTGGCGTACACCTCGGGCAGCCGCGCGCTGCAGCAGCAGCGAGTGGCCGGTGGGGTCGGCGCCGCTCGGCGTTGGCGCTCCCCCGGTGAGGCGCAGGAACGGCCACACCTTCTGCGGCGCGAACCCCGAGATGTTGACCGGTCCGCCGATGACCTCGCGCACGAGGTCGCGGGCGCGGGTGTCGGACCACAGCAGGACTTCGCCGACGGGCTGACCGTCGGCCCCGACCGGCACCGACGACGCCCATTGTCCCGTGATGGCGACCGCGTGCAGCTCGTCGCGGTCGGCGCCGGCGCCCGCGATCGCCTCGCGGGCCGCCTCGCGAAGGCCGGTCCACCACTCGCCGGCGTCCTGGGTCGCCGCTCCGTCAAGCCCGATGTTCACGTGGACGGGGCGCATCGCCGTGTGGCGCACCTCACCCTCGAGGGAGACCACGCCGACCTTGGGACCGCCGTTGCCGAGGTCGATCGCCAGGATCCAGCGCGCGCCCATGTCAGGACACCTTTCCGCCGGGCGCGACGTCGTGCATGGCGTCGAGCACCTTGAACATCACCGATGTGACCAGCTCGTCGCCCTTGGGGTTGCCGCCGAAGCCGTACACGGCGCCCGACTTGGCCGACTCGCCCTTGTGCTTCTTCGCGTAGGCGACGGCGCCGTTCAGGGCCTCCAC
>CAWJRV010000038.1:0-110711 GCA_963845355.1 uncultured Actinomycetes bacterium | reverse complement strand
AGCGGCGGGCCGGAAGTGGCAAGGGTGAGGCCCTGCGATCAAGGGTCAGACTCTCGCGTGATAGCGTGTCAGCTCACCTCAGGGCCGCATCATCCCCTTCAGTTGCTTCATCTGCTTCAGCGCGTGCGTCGCTGTGGCCGCCGCAGCGGGCGGGTCGCTTACCGGAGTGACGTTGACGAGGGTGTTGCTGACGCCCTCATTGAGCACTGTGGTCGGCGGCGGGCCGCCGACGACCAGGCAGTGGGTGGTGCCGTTGCCCAGGATGATCGAGGCCACCGAGGTGGTCAGGCTGTGGAAGTCGTTGCCGACGATGTTCCAGCGGCTGACCAAGATCGGGCTGCCATCGGCGGCAGTCCCGTCGTCGCCTAGGTAGAGGCCCGTGTAGGCGCTGCCGGTGAAGCAGTTGCCCCAACAGTTGATGCCCTGCGTCGCGTACTCGCCGATGACGCTGCCTGCCGGACCCTGGGGAGAGCCGCAGTCGAAGTGGTTGCCGCAGATGGTGGCGGCAAGACAGCTGGGCGCACCGAACCAGGGGCAGTTGTCGTCAAGAAACACCCCCTGGCCGTCCGTCCCGCAGACGAAATGGTTGGCGGAGATGAGGTAGCGCGGCGCCGGCGTCGCCGGCAGAGGGGCCCCGGCACCAAAGCTGGCAGCGCCGCCCTGCTCCAGCACGAGAGCGCAGTCGCTGCCGTCCAGCCGGTTGGCGGTCACAGCAATCCGGGAGTCGCTCGCGTCCCAGCCGTAGATGCAGACCGACGACGAGAAGACGTTGCCGCTGACGGTCAGGCTCCCGTGCGTCAGTCCCGAGCAGAAGAGGCCGTTCTCGCCGACGAACGAGCAGCCCGTGATCGTGAAGCTGCCTCCGGTGGTCCCCAGGTTGTTCGGCAGGCCATCTGCGTCGAGCTCCTGGCGGCCGGTGATACCGATGTCACTGGTGACGTTGAAGCCGTCGAAGTCGCCAGCGCCGTCATGGACGGCGACGCGGGTAAAGGTGGCGCTTCTTTCGTCCGTGACCTGGAAGACGGTCCCCAGGGCTGTGGTCGGGGTGCCGTAGTTGTTCCACCCCAGCCCCGGGGTGGGGTCGCTGATGGCGGCCGTCATGTCGGAGACGCAGACGCTGCCGCCCTCGAAGCCGTACAGCGAGGGCCAGGGTGCGACCAGGTTGCCGGAGTTGTCGAGCGTGACCGGGCCGAGCGGCGCGGCGCTCGGGTTCCAGCCCCGCACGGTGTCGATCACGGTCCTGCCCTCGCCGGCACCCTTGAAGTAGCCGTCGAAGCCGTTGACGACGATGGTGTCGGTGTAGAAGTGGCCGGGCCCGAGTTGCACGGTGCTGCCCGGCCCGGCCTTGACGGCGGCGTTGAAGGCCGCCTGGATGTTGTGGGTGTCGTTGCCACCGCTGGGATGGACATAGAAGGTCTGCGCTCTGGCCAAGGCCGGCGCCGCGAGCAGGCCCAGCAGGGCGACAGCAAGCACGAAGACGAGTAAGGGCTTCCTCATGGCAGAACCTCCTTCATGAGCACGCGCTTGGCCTGCCCTATGGACGAAGCAGAGGCGCTCGCCGGCAACGGAAGCTGGGTGACGTTGATCAGCGTGTCGTCGGTGCCCTGGTCGAGCACCTGGGTCGGCGCTTTGCCGCCGACGACCAGGCAGTGGTCGGCATCCGGACCGAGCCAGATCGGTGCTCCCCAGACCGGTGCTCCGGAAGCGTCCGTGTACTGGGTCGCGAGCGTCAGATGGCTGACGTCGTTGTTGATGAGTTGCCAGCCGCTGTCAGGTGCGGATTGCATGCCCCAGAGGGAGGCAACGGCTCCCACGTCGATGCCGGCGAGCCCAGTGCCCGAGATATGGTTGTCCGAGACCCGGACGCCCTTCGCGTAGACGCCGTCGATGCCGCCGTCCCAGCCATCGTTGTCGAGGCTGATGTTGTTGTCGGCGATGGTGGCAGCGAGGCGGTTGGGGGCGCTGTAGAGGGGGGAGTCGTCCCTCACCTCGACGCCGCCGGCGTAAGTCGTGGCGAGCACGTGATTGTCGGTGATGAGGTAGTGGGGCGCAGGCAGCGACGGCAGGGGAGCGCCTGCGCCGAAGCCGGCCTGAAAACCCTGCCAAAGGACGATGTCGTCCCACCACGCTGAACTCATCTGGTTATGGGAGACGGTGACCTGCGAGGCGCTGCTGTCATTGAACATGCAGGCAAAATCTGAGTCATCGAAGACGTTTCCTGTGATCGTCGCTCTGCCTTTCGTGAGTCCTAGGACCTGGACGCCGTCAGGCGGCCCGGTAAAGGAGCAGCCGCAGATGGAGTCGACACCGCTCGTCTCCCAGAGGGTGGTCGGAACGTAGTTCGTCAACTGCCCTAGACCCTCAACGACGATGCCTTCATCGGTGTCATAGCCGCTGTCGTTGCCGGCGCCGGCGGTGAAACTGACATGGTCGAAGGACGAGCTGGCGTTGCCGGTCACAAGGACAGTGACCATGAGCAAGTCGGCCAAGTTGGCCGGGTCGCCATTGTCCCAGGGCTCTGCCGGGTGAAACGGGGTGATGTCGAAGCTCATGTCGGAGGCCCTCACGTCGCCGCCGTCGAAGCCAACAAGGAACGGGAAGTAGACGATAGCAGGCATCACGGTCACGCCCGGCAGGCTCGGGTCGAGGCCGCGCAGGCAGTCGATCACCGTCTGGCCCTCGCCGGCGCCCCTGAAGTAGCCGTCGAAGTTCTTGACGAGGACGGTGTTGGTGTAGAAGTGACCGGCACCAAGCTCGACGGTACTGCCCGGCCCGGCCTTGACGGCGGCGTTGAAGGCCGCCTGGATGTTGTGCGTGTCGTTACCGCCGCTGGGATGGACATAGAAGGTCTTCGGGCTGGCCAAGGCCGGGGTGGCGAACAGGCCGAGCAGGCCGATGGCCAGCACGGGGACGAGAAGCGGTTTCTTCATGGCAATCCCCCCTTCGAGCGTGCCTCGACGGCACTCTCATTTGCTGAAGGTGATCTGGCGGATGGTGTTGTTGCCGGCGTCGGCGACGTAGAGGTCGCCGGCTGCGTCGACGGCGATGCCGCAGGGATAGTAGAAGCTCGCCGTGGTGAGACCGTTGCCGTCGCTACTGCCCTTGTAGCTGGGTGCGCCTGCCACCGTGGTGACCATCCCGACCGGCGTGATCTTGCGGATCGTGTCGTTTCCGGTGTCGGCCACGTAGAAGTCGCCGCTGGCGTCGCAGCAGATGGCGTTGGGAGAGTAGAAGACTGCGGCGCTGCCCATGCCGTCGACGCTGCCCGACTTGGTGGCCTGACCGGCGAAGGTCGTGACCACCCCGACCGGCGTGATCTTGCGGATCGTGCAGTTGCCGTTGTCTGCGACGTAGAGGTCACCGGCGGCGTCAAGACAGATGCCAGCAGGATTGTCGAAGCGCGCCGCGGCACCGGTGCCGTCGGCAAAGCCGCTCTTGCCCGCCTTGCCGGCCAGCGTGGTGACCTGACCCGCCGGTGTGATCTTGCGGATCGTGTTGGCGCCCCAGTCGCTTATGTAGATGTCGCCGGCGGCGTTGATGGCGATGCCGACGGGGTAGTCGAAGCGCGCCGTAGTGAGGCTTCCGTTGGCGCTGCCCGCCACGCCGGCCTTGCCGGCGATCGTCGTGGCCACGGCGGCCGGTGTGATCTTGCGGATCGTGTGGTTGTGGCAGTCGGTCACGTAGAGGTTCCCGGCGGCGTTTCGGACGATGCCGCAGAGGTCGTCGAAGCGCGCCGCCGAGCCGCTGCCGTTCGCGCTGCCCTTCACGCCACCCTTGCCGGCGATGGTGGTGACCGCCCCGGCCGGGGTGACCTTGCGCACGGCGTAGTAGTCGGCGACGTAGAGATTGCCAGCCGCATCTAAGGCGATGGCCTGGGGAACGTCGAAGCGCGCCGCAGCCCCGGTGCCGTCAGTGCTGCCCTTGACGCCGGCTTTGCCGGCTGGAGTCGTGACCATCGCGGCGGCGGTCGGGCTGCTGGCCGCCGCCGCCGGTGTGCTGCTCGACGTCGCCTTGCTGCCACAGGCCGTCAGGGTGAGGGCGAGCAGCGTGAGCAGCAGGCCGCCGACGACGAGCGGGATGAGCTTCTTCACGGAACCCCTCCTTTTCCGTGCGCCGGGGTGGTCACTACCAGCGACGCCCCGGCAGGTCTGCAACGATCCCCCGTGTCATAGGCTCCTCCTTGGTTGGTGCAGGCAGCGTCCGCAGGGACGCCGGCTGCTCTAGCTGGCACGTGCGAGCAGTTTCGCCGGCTCGGTGGCCATGGTCGGGACTGTCTCGGCCACCGTGGTGTCGTCGGCCACCTGCGCCGGAGCGCAACCGCACTGGGTGTCGCTGGGGCTGGCCTTGCAGCCCGCCGCGAAGGCGCGTGCCGCGGCCACTGCTGTCTCGCTGCGAAAGTCGAGGTTCATCGTCTGCCTCCCCGTAAGTCGCCGTGCCAGTTCTTGTGCGGGCACTCTAGGGGTGACGGTGTGAAGACGCTTCACCTGAATCGGGTGATTGGGGTGAGGACGCGTGGCCGTGCAGGGCATGCTGCATGAGAGGATCGGCTGTGCCATAGGCCCCCCTACACCAGGCCCCACACCACTCGGGTAACCGATCGCCCCAAGAAGCACGAAGACCGGCCCGCGGGCCGGTCTCACCAGTGGCTCCCCGCCGGTCTTCAGGTGGCCGCAACGTGCCGCCGGCGGATCAGAGCCTCCCGTACGATGCACTACCTCTAAGGAGTCTCGTATGAGCACCGGTCTACGCCCGGAGGGTGGTTTGCGCAAGTGTTGGCAAGACGGGTCGCTACCGGCAAAAGCGAGATCTCAGCAGCGGCCGCAACTGCCATCGAGGGCTATCAGGAGCCGTCTAGCGTCACCTTTTGCCAACCCGTTCGTTTGCAAAAGGTTTGCAGAGGGGCCTCTGAGGGCGCTATAAGCGACTTCACCGAATCACGAAATCCCTGCAAAAAAGCGTAAAAGGCTGGTGGACCGCAGCGGGGTCGAACCGCTGACCTCCGCCGTGCAAAGGCGGCGCTCTCCCAACTGAGCTAGCGGCCCACGAGGGCCTCAGTATAGCGCTCGCCGCTGAGTGGAGGCACGGCCCGCGCGGGCTAATGCAGCTCGGCGAGCAGAGCGGCGAGCGGCGAGGCGCGGTCTGCTGCCCGCAGCCCGCGCCTCGCCGCCACAGTCTCCCTCTGCGACCCGCCGCCCCCTATGGCCTGTATTTCAGCAGCACAGCCACGTTCGGCGTCGCTGACTCCTGCCCGGCCACGTAGACGCTGGCGCTCGTCACGACCAGGCCTGCCGGGAGATCGTCGACGGCGCCCGCGCTCGTGAAGCGCTGCGCCCAGCGCCGGTGGCCGGCCTTGCTGTACTTGAGCGTCAGGATGTCGGTGGCGGTGGTGGCGCCGTCGCTGGTGCCGGCGACGTAGACGGCGCCGCCCGGGCCGGCGGCCACGAACGCGCCCTGGTCGGCGAGGTTATCGGGGCCGTTGTACGTGCGGCTCCAGCGAGTGTGGCCGCCCGGCGACAGGCGTGCCGTCAGCACGTCCTGCGCGCCGCCGGGCGACGTGAAGCCCGTGGCCGCCACGTCGCCGCCCGGGAGCAGGGCGATGCCGGCGAACTCGTCGTCGAAGGCGCCGGCGCTGGAGAACGACCGTGCCCACGCCAGCGCTCCACCGGTGCCGTACTTGAGCACGACCGCGTCGCGACCGGACGTCGCTCCAGTGCTGACGCCGGCCACGTAGACCGCGCCCGCACGCGTGACCGCGATGCCGAAGCCCTCGTCGTCGCCGCTGGCCGGTCCGTCCCAGAGGCGCGCCCAGCGGCGATGCCCGGCGGCATCGTATTTGAGGGTCACGATGTCGTAGTGCGAGACGGTGCCATAGCGGAAGCCGGCGATGTAGACGTTGCCGGCCGCGTCCACAGCGATCCCCCTTGGCTGCGTGTCGCCCGGCCCTCCGTAGCGCCGCACCCAGCGCCGCGCACCCGACGACGAGTACTTGATGACGGCGATCTCGTTGGTCTCTGTGCGGCTCGTGACATAGACGTTGTCGTGAGCGTCGGTGGCGAGCCGGGTGGCCTGACCGGCGACCGGGTCGTTGAAGTACCGGATCCACGCGAGGTGCCCACCGGGACCGTACTTCACGATGGCTTCGGCCTGGGACGACGACGGGTAGTTCACCTCGCCGGCCACGATGAGGTCGCCGCGGCGGTCGGACGCCGCCGCCGCGACCGCGTCGTAGGCGTGCAGAGAGAAGTCGAGGGAACGCAGCCATGAGCGCCCGCCGCCGACGCCGTAGCGGGTGGAGAGGTAGTCCCCGGTGGCGTTGAAGATCCAGCCGCCCGCGTACACGCCGCCCTTCGGCGCGGCGACGGCCGTCGTGAACGCCGCGGAGCCGTTGCTGGGCCCGACGACCTGGCGCTGCCAGGCGAGGTCGCCCGAGGCGGCGCTCGCCATTGGGATGACACTCAGAAACGCGACGACTGCACAGACGGCAAGACAGGCGACCCCGGCCACCCGCGGCACCGGCGGCGTGCGCGGCGTGCGAACCTGCTGACGGTCCATGATGACCCTCCCTGAGTGAGTTCACTGGTTCTTCAGAGGGTTGCCGGGCTGATCAGCCGCAAACCATTGCGGTCGCCCGGCGGGACGCCGCGACGGGCGACGCTCGCAGCCCGACCGCGCCTGGGCACTTCTGACCGCGCCTGGGCACAGAGCACTCCCGGCGACCAGAAAAAGGATTAAAACCGTCCGGCTTCTGGGCACCAAAGCATGAGCCACCGTTCACCCCCAAAGGAGCCCAATGTCTGATGCCGCCATCGTCGTCGAGGGGCTGGTCAAGAAGTTCGACACGGTCGTCGCCCTCGACGGCATCGATTTCGAGGTCCGGGCGGGCAGCGTGTTCGGCCTGCTGGGGCCCAACGGCGCCGGCAAGACGACCGCCGTGCGCGTGCTGGCCACCATCCTGCGGCCCGACGCCGGCCGCGTCGAGGTGATGGGCCGCGACGTCGTGCGCCAGGCCGCCGCGGTGCGCTTTCAGATCGGTCTCGCTGGTCAAAGCGCGGCCGTCGACCCTAACCTCACCGGCCGCGAGAACCTGCGTCTCATAGGCACGCTCGCCCAGATGCGCCGCCGCGACGTCGCGCCGCGCGCCGCCGAGCTGCTCGAACGCTTCGACCTGAGCGACGCCGCCGACAGACCGGTGCGCACCTACTCCGGCGGCATGCGGCGGCGGCTCGACGTCGCCGCCGCCCTCGTACAGCGCCCGCCCGTTCTCTACCTGGACGAACCCACCACCGGCCTCGACATCCAGAGCCGCACCGAGCTGTGGGCGGTCATCCGCGAGCTGGTCGCCGAAGGCTCGACGGTGCTGCTGACGACGCAGTACCTGGAGGAGGCCGACCGCCTGGCCGACCGCATCGCGGTGGTCGACCACGGTCACATCGTCGCCAATGACACATCGGCGGGCCTCAAGTCGCACCTGGCCGACACCGTGATCGAGATCGGCATGGAGACCGAGGAGCAGGCCCGCCAGGCCCACGAGCTGCTCGTGCGCGTCTGTTCCGACCACCCCCGGCGCGACGGCACGCTGGTCCACCTCACCGCCATCAACGGGCCGCGCTCACTGATCGAAGCGCTGCGGTCGCTCGATGCGAATTCGCTGTCGCCTGCCACGCTCAAAGTCCACGAGCCGACCCTCGATGACGCCTTCCTGGCACTCACGGGGCGACGGCCCGAGGGCGGCGACGAGGAGAGTCGCGGCGAGGGCAGCGAGAGTTCCGCGGGCGGTGAAGGGTCTGCGGGCGGTCAAGGCTCCGCAGGCACCAGCGCCGGCGGCTCTGACGACGAGGACTTCTACGCCGACCGCGAAGCCGGCGCGACGGCCAGCGGCGCGACGGCAGAGGCGACCAGCGAATGGCTGCGCAGGAGGGTGTCATGAGCGCCACAGTGACCAGCCCCAAGTCGGGTTACCTGCCCCAGCGGCACGCGCCCTTCTCCGCCTTCCGCGACGCTTGGGCCGTCGCGCGGCGCAATCTCATCGTCTACCGTCGCGTGCCCACGCTGGTCGTGTTCACGCTGATCCAGCCGGTCGTGTTCGTGCTGCTGTTTCGCTACGTGTTCGGCGGCGCGATCAAGGTGCCCGGCGGCGTGCCGTATGTCGACTACCTCATGCCCGGCATCTTCGTGCAGACGGTCGCCTTTGGGGCGACCAACACCGCGATCGGCCTGGCGACCGACGTGAAGAGCGGCATGCTCGAACGCTTTCACGCCCTGCCCATGACGCGGTCGGCGGTGCTCGCCGGCCGCACCGGCGCCGACCTCGTGCGCAACGTGCTGGTGGTGATCCTGATGGCCGTGGTCGGCTACCTCGTCGGCTTTCGGGTGCAGACCAACGCGCTCCTCTTTCTGGCCGGCATCCTGGTCGTGCTCATGTTCGCCTACGCCTTCTCGTGGATCTTCGCCACGGTCGGCTTGGCGATCGGCGACCCGGAGAGCGCCCAGGCGGCGACCTTCCCGGTGCTGGCGCCGCTCGTCTTTGCCTCATCGGTGTTCGTGCCGGTGAGCAGCATGCCGAGCTGGCTGCAGGGCTTTGCCACCTACCAGCCGGTCTCGGTGACAGCCAACGCCGCCCGCGCCCTGATGCTCGGCGGGCCGACGCTCTCGTGGGTCCTGCAGTCGATCGCCTGGTGCGTGGGCATCGTGCTCGTCTGCGCCCCGCTGGCGATCTGGGTGTACCGGCGCACGAGCTGAGGGGGCCCATGAGCGGCGTATCCGGAGCACGCCCGCGACGTATCCGGAGCACGCCGCGGCGCCTCCCGGGCACGCCCGCGGCGCGCCGGATTTGGCTCACGACGGCCGGCCTGCGATAATACTGGTAGTAAGGGAGCTCGGCTGGCCGGCGCACGCCGCCGGCGACGGACTCTCCTTCTCATGGCAGGTTCCGGGCGCAGGTTGCCAATGTTGACAACGTTGACAATGGCAGCCTCGCCCAGTGGTAACTTGGTCGCAGTCGTAGCGTCGCAGTCGTAGCGTGGTGACAGTCGTAGCGTCGCAGTTGTGGTGCGACAGCAACGGGGGGCAGTCGTGAATATCATCGGGCATCATTCGCGGGCTTCGTGGCACATCTTGCCTACCGTGCTGTTCCTGTCTTCTCTGATCCTCGTCGGCGCGATCGCCGGAGGCAAAGCCGACGCGGTCGGCGCCGTCCATCCCAGTCCCCGTATCGCCGGCGGCGGGGAGTTCGCGCTTCTCATCAAGCCCGACGGCAGCCTGTGGTCCTGGGGATACAACCTGCACGGTCAATTGGGTGTCGGGGACCTGACGCTTCGTCCGGTGGCTTGGCGCGTCGGTACGACCAACGACTGGGCGACCGTCGCTTGCGGCGACAACCACGCGCTCGCCATCAAGACCGACGGTACCTTGTGGGCCTGGGGGTTGAACGCCTCCGGCGAGCTTGGCCTGGGCGACACGACCGACCGGACGTCACCGGTACTGGTCGGCACGACCGGCGGCTGGGCGACCATGGCGTGCGGCGACACGTACTCGATGGCCATCAAGACCGACGGCAGCTTGTGGGCCTGGGGGCAAACGCGTCCGGACAGCTTGGCCTCGGCGACTTCGTCACTCGCGCGTCACCGACCCGCGTCGGCACGGCCACCGACTGGGCCGCCGTGAGCTGCGGCGCCCAGTTCACGCTGGCCCTCAAGACCGACGGCAGCCTGTGGGCCTGGGGCAACAACAGCCGCGGGCAGCTGGGACTGGGAGACACCGTCACGCGGCTGTCTCCGGTGCAGGTCGGCTCCGACACGGACTGGACCACTGTGGCCTGCGGCGACGGGGACGCCCACGCACTCAAGGGGAACGGTAGCCTGTGGAGCTGGGGGTACAACGACTATGGTCAGCTCGGTCAGGGCGACACCGTCACCCGGACTGTGCCCACGCGCGTCGGTCAGGACGCCGACTGGGCATCGTTGGCACGCGGCGACGACCATGTCGTCGCCATCAAGACCGACGGCAGCCTGTGGGCCTGCGGCGACAACACGTACGGCCAGCTCGGCCAGGGCGACACTACGGCGCGCTCGCTGCTGACCCGCGTAGGGACCGATACCGACTGGGTGAGCGCGGCCTGCGCCGACGACACCACGATGGCACTCAAACAGGACGGCAGCCTGTGGACTTCGGGCAACAACTCCTGCGGCGCGCTGAGCCTGGCGGATTTCGTCAACCGCAGCACAGCCACCTTCGCCTTCTTCATCGGCGACACGACGGCTCCGGCGGTCGCCTCTCTGGCCTCCCCGACGCATCCCGACCCCGCCACCTGGTATTCCAACAGCAACCCCACGTTCACCTGGAGTGCCACCGACCCCTCCGGTGTCGGTGGCTACCGTTACCTCTTCGATCAGACGGCGGGTACCCAGGTACCGATCGCCTATCCCCACTTCGAGACCACGATCTCCTACACCGGCAAGGCCGACGGCATCTGGTACCTCCACATCCGCGCACTCGATCGCGGCGGCAACTGGGGACCGACGAGCACCCTGCCGGTGCGCATCGACACGAAGGCGCCGGTAACGACGCAGTCGGGCGCCGACAACGCCTGGCACGCCACCCCGGTCACCGTCACCTTCAAGGCCACCGACGCGCTGTCGGGCGTCGCCTTCACTGAGTATCAGCTCGACGGCGGCAGTTGGACCCGGGGCACTACGCTCACGGTGTCGGCCGTCGGCGCACACACAGTGGCTTACCGCTCGCACGACAACGCGGGCAACGTCGAGACAGCCAGGACCGCCCAGGTCAACATAGGGTCCACCTTCACCATCACCGCGTCCGCCGGAGCGAACGGCCAGATCTCGCCGAGCGGCGCCCAGACGCTGAACGCCGGCTCGAGTCAGAGCTTCACGATCACTCCCGACGCCGGCTACCACGTGGCCGATGTGCTGGTCGACGGCCTCTCTGTCGGAGCCGTCACGCAGCTACGCGTTCACGGCCCTGAGCGCCAATCACACAATCGCGGCATCGTTTGCGGCCGACGCGGTGACCACTTTCACGATCACAGCGTCGGCCGGAGCCAACGGCCAGATCGCGCCGAGCGGCACCCAGACGCTGAACGCCGGTTCCAGTCAAAGCTTCACGATCACTCCCAACACGGGCTACCACATCGCCGACGTCCTGGTCGACGGTAGCTCGGTCGGAGCGGTGACGAGCTATGAGTTCGACAACCTCAGCGCCGACCACACGATCGCCGCGTCGTTTGCGCTCGACCAGGTGGTCACGTACACGGTCACCGCCACGGCCGGCGCCGGCGGCAACATCTCGCCGGCAGGCGCGCAAACGCTGAACGCCGGCTCCAGTCAAAGCTTCACGATCACTCCCATCACGGGCTACCACATCGCCGACGTCCTGGTTGACGGTAGCTCGATCGGGGCGGTGGCAAGCTCTGAGTTCGACAACCTCAGCCGCCGACCACACCATCGCGGCCTCGTTTGCGGTGAACACCTTTGCGGTCACCGCCACGGCCGGCGCCGGCGGCGGCATCTCGCCGAGCGACGCCCAGACGCTGAACGCCGGCTCGAGCGCGAGCTACGCGATCACGCCGAACAGCGGCTACCATATCGCCGACGTTCTGGTCGACGGGTCGTCGGTCGGCGCGGTGACGAACTTCTAAGTTCGACAACCTGGCCGCCGACCACACGATCGCCGCGTCGTTTGCGGTGAACACCTTTACGATCACGGCCAGCGCCGGCACCGGCGGCGGCATCTCGCCGAGTGGCGCCCAGACGCTGAGCGCCGGCTCGAGCGCGAGCTACGCGATCACCGCCATCACGGGCTACCACATCGCCGACGTCCTGGTTGACGGTAGCCTCGATCGGGGCGGTGGCAAGCTCTTCAGTTCGACAACCTCAGCGCCGACCACACCATCGTGGCCTCCTTCGCGGCCGACCCGGTCGCCGTTCTCGCGGTGACCTCGCCCAATGGCGGCGAAAGCCTGCCGGCCGGCATCCCGGTGACAGTGACCTGGTCGCAGCCCCTCGGTGGCGACCGGCGTGTTCGCCGTCTGGGCGGTCTCCTCAGACGGCAGCTACCTACAGCCTCGGCACCGTCAACGCCAACGGCGGCAGCGCCTACCACGCCACATGGAACGTCAACGTGCCCACCGGCAGCTACCGGATCCGCGTGAGCTACGGGCTCACGGCCGGCACCTACACGACGACCGACTACTCCGACGCCGCCTTCACGGTGACGCAGGGTGCCACCGTGACCTGGCCCAACGGCGGCGAGAGCCTGCCGGCCGGCATTCCGGTGACGGTCACCTGGTCGAGCCCACCGGTGGCGAGCGGCGTGTTCACCGTCTGGGCGCTCTCGCAGGCGGCACCTACTACAACATCGGCACGGTCAACGCCAACGGCGGCACGGCGTCTACAGCGCGACCTGGAGCGTCAACGCGCCGCCGGGCAGCTACCGCCTTCGCGTGAGCTACGGGCCGTGACAGCCGGCACGACTTACACCATCACCGACTACTCCGACGCCTACTTCACCGTGACGCAGGGTGCCACCGTGACCTGGCCCAACGGCGGCGAGAGCCTGCCGACCGGCATTCCGGTGACGGTGACCTGGACGAGCCCACCGGTGAGCTACGGCGTCTTCACGGTCTGGGCGCTCTCCCAGGGTGGCACCTACTACAACATCGGCACGGTCAACGCCAACGGCGCCGTGTCCTACAGCAAGGCCTGGAACGTCAAGGCGCCCGCCGGCAGCTACCGCATTCGCGTGAGCTACGGTGTCATGGCCGGGACTGCCTACACCATCACCGACTACTCCGACGGGTATTTCACGGTGACCGCGTCCTGACGGCGGCGCCACAGGCGGACGCCCTCGCAGCCGGGCCCGACGGTCGCCTGCGCTGCTTCTGGGCGGTGAGCGCGCCCGAGTACCTCGCTTATCACGACACCGAATGGGGCCGTCCGGTCCTGAGCGACGACGGCTTCTTCGAGCGCCTCTGCCTCGAGGCGTTCCAGTCGGGCCTGTCGTGGCTCACGATCCTGCGCAAGCGGGCGGCGTTCCGGGCCGCTTTCGCCGAGTTTCGCGTGGCTGACGTGGCCGCCTTTGGGCCGGCCGACGTCGAGCGTCTCATGAGCGACGCCGGCATAGTGCGCAACCGCCGCAAGATCGAAGCCGCAGTTCACAACGCCGCACGCTGCCTCGAGACGATCGAGGAGTGCGGCTCGCTGGCGGCTCTCCTGTGGCGCTTTCGGCCCTCGACGCCGCCCGCCCCGATCCGCGCGCGCGGCGATTGGCCGGCCGTCACGGCCGAATCGACCGCCCTCGCCGCCGAACTGCGTCGCCGCGGCTTTCGCTTTGTCGGACCGACGACCGCCTACGCCACGATGCAGGCCGCCGGCCTGGTCAACGACCACGCGGCCGGCTGCCTCGTGGCCGAAGACGTGGAACATGAGCAGCGCACCGCCGCCGCGAGCCTGATCACACGATAGGGCGCGAACCGGGTGGGCTTGCGCTCGGGCTGCTACACTGACGCCCGATGGACTCCTCGCCCGAACCCACGCCCGCGCCGCCCCCCGACGATCAGCCCCCGGCAATCGACGCCACGCCGCCGCCGGCCGAAACGCCGCCGGCAGCCACGCCGCAGCAGGCCGATGCGGCTCAGCGACACCCAGACGCTGCGCCCGCGGGACCGCCTGCGGCTTCACGCCGCTCGTCCGGCGACCGGCCTCCCACGCGCGGCGCCCGGCGCCGGCCGCTGCTCATCCTGATCCTCGTCGCAGCGCTCATCGTCATCGGTTTGGCGGCCATCGCACTCGCTACCCGCCATAGCGGCGGCGAGCCGTCGTTCACGGGGCATCTCAACGCTCCCGCCGGTGGCCGCCGCCAGCGTGTCACGGCGTGGCTCACGGGCACCTCGCGCACGATCGACAGGGCCCTCGCGGCCAAGGCGATCGACGAAGTCGACTGTGACTGGTACACGATCGCCGCCGACGGTACGGTGAGCGCCGGCCCCCAGAACCTCGCCCTCGTCGCCACGGCGCGTGCCCACGGCGTGCAGGCCTTTGCCACGGTGACCAACCGACTAAGCAGCAGGGGTTCGTTCACGAGCGCGATCCCGCGGGCCATCCTTTCGTCGCCCGCGGCACGCAAGCGCGCCGTCGACGCGTTAGTGCAGCTCGCGGTCGGCGAGGGCTACGACGGGATCGACATCGACTGGGAGCTCATCCCGGCCGGCGAGCGCGACGCCTTCAGCGGCTTCATGGCCGAGCTCGCCGGTGCGCTGCACGCCCACCACCGCCTGCTCTCGGTCGCCGTCTTCGCCAAGACCTCAGAGCCGGGCCGCTGGCCCTCGCAGCAAGCCACCGACTACCGCGCGCTCGGCAAGGTCGTCGACGAGCTCAAGATCATGACCTACAGCTACAGCGGACCGTGGAGCGGCGCCGGCCCGCAGGCGCCGCTCGCCTGGACGCGCGCGGTGATCGACTTCGCCAAGACCATAGTGCCGGCTCGCAAGATCTACATGGGGCTGCCGTTCTACGGCTACGACTGGCACGCCGGCGGCGCGACTGCCGTGCAGGCCACCGACGCCGCCACGCTGATCGCCGCCCACCACTTCAAGGTCGCCCACGACCCGGCCTCCGGCGAGGCCGACCTGAGCTACACCGACCCGAGCGGCGTCAAGCACGTCCTCTACTTCATCGACGGCAAAGCGCTGACCACCAAGCTCGACCTGATGGAGTCGGCCTTCCCCGACATCGGCGGCATCGCGATCTGGCAGCTCTACCACGAAGACCCGAGCTTCTGGACGATCATCGCGCGAACGCTGAAGCGCTGAGGACGGTGCGTCGGCGCTAAGGACGGTGCGTCGGCGCATCGGTCGTCAACCCGCCCCCTCCCCAGCTCAACGATTTGTGCTCGCAAAGGGAGTGCTCGTATGCCCAACGTTGAACAATTGGCCAGGATCTTGGCCAATTGTTCAACCGTGCGCGAACGACATGCCTACGGGCGCTTGCCGTCTCGACTGGCCTCGCGCGGGCGCAACGGGCCGGCTCTGCGCGGCCCGGCCGAGGACCGGATAGCAAGGGGTCTCAGCGCCCTGTCACGGCGCCCTACTCGGACGACAGGAGTTCCCCGCGCGCCGTCGCCAGCGCCGCCGAGAAGCGTTCGTAGGGGCCGGCGGGCACGCAGACCTCGCAGTGGTTGGTCGTCTTGATCCGGCCCGCCGACTCGGCAAGCCAGCCGGCGAGCTGTTCCCGGGCGTCCGCGGCGTCGGGCGTGCCGACACCCTCGAGGTCGCTGCGCACCTGAGCCACCACCGTGAGGTAGTTCTCGCACCGGCTGCAGCGCGGCATCGAATCGTGAATGTCAGTCAGCTCGCGGCGAATCGTGCGGATGGCGTCGGAGATCAGGAGGTCGGGATCCATGGCTCCCTCAAGCATTCCCCGGATACCGCGCTGCCCCGCCGCCCCGACCTACAGGTTGGTCAGGCTGGCCTCGTCGAGACCCTCGGTGAGCGCCCGGCGGGCGGCCTCGCCGAGGTCGCGGTCGTACTCGTGGGTAGTGGCAAAGACCCGGTAGAGATGGGCTTTGGCCGGCACGAAGGCGAGGATGCCGGTCAGCAGCTCTTCTTCGACCCGGCCGCTGGCGGGATCGAAGACCGGGATGCGCTTGGGGCCCACCATGGGGTTGAGCGGCCGCGGGTCCTGCGAGGCGACGTCGCAGACAAAGGCGATGTCGCGCAAGCCGGCCGGCAGGCGTTCGACGATGCGCTCGTGGAACTGCCGGCTGCTCCATTCGCTGGCGCCGGGCGGCAGCGCGACGCGCTCGATCGCCTGCTCGTAGACCATGCGATACTTCACGTCGCGGTGGATGATGCGCTGCCATTCTTCGGACAGGCGGCGGCGGCGCGGCGAGGAGCCGGGGTCGTCGAGCCAGCGCTCGACTTCGGTGAACAGCGACCATTCAGTGAGATGGCGATAGGCGCGCAGGTCGTCGAGCGGGCTCTTGGGCAGCACGACTGCCATGGTCTCGGCAAAGAATTCGCGCATGTGGATGTCGATGGCGTGGCCGATGCGGTGAAAGTAGACGTTTTCGTACATGTAGAAGCGCGCGTTCAGGAACGCCCGCAGGGCGTTCAGCGCGCGCTTGTGAAACGTGAGCCCGTCGGCCGTACAGAAGCTGTAGTAGATGAGGCGCGGCACGTCGACCGCCGACAGGGAGACGCCGCACAGGTAGGCGTCGCGGCGCACGTAGTCCATGTTGTCGGCGGTCACCGCGCCCGAGAGCACGGAGTGCAGCAGGCCGACCCAGCGCGGAACCGGCCCAAGGCCGGTGTCGTGAGCGCAGATCAGCCAGGCGACATGCACGGGGTCGACGCGCTCGCCGGGGGCGAAGCCCCCGTGCGGCGAGCGCGTCAGGCCGCGCAGCAGCTCTCCGAGTTCGTTGACGATGAGGTGCTGCGAGATCCGTTCGTGGTCGAGCCCGAACCTGGGGTGCAGGTACTGGTCGTCGAAGAAGTGGCTGAACGGGCCGTGGCCGACGTCGTGCAGCAGGCCGGCCATGCGCAGGGTCTCTTCGACCAGGGGCCGCGAGGGCGTGTCGGGAGCTTCGTCTGCCAGCGTGTCGTAGAGGTGCTCGGCGAACTCGCCGGACAGGTGCATGACGCCGAGGCTGTGAGCGAAGCGACTGTGCTCGGCGGTGGGAAAGGCCCACCACGAGCTCTGCAGCTGGTGGATGCGTTTGAGGCGCTGCACCCACGGGTCGTCGATCACCGTCGCCTCGGCGACCTCGGCCTCGTCGCGCGGCACGGTGATGCGCAGGTAGCCGTACAGGGGGTCGGCGATGAGGTGGATCTCGTCGTACGGCAGGGCCATGACGCAAACATACCACCTGAGCGTGACGGGGCGCTCGGGCAAGGCGTCGCGGCGCCGCCTGCTGGTCGATGCCGACGCGCGACCGCCGCGGGCTTTGGCGCCGGCGACGCGTCGCGGCCGCCCCGCGGACTCAGATGTTCAGCGGCCCCGTCAGGCTGCCGGTGTTCCAGCTCGGACCCTCGTTCAGCAGCTCGAGGTAAGCGCGCTCGTGAGCCTCGACGAACTGCCGCACACCGAAGCGCTCCTCGGCCGCGCGCCGGCATTCGGCCGGATCGATCTCGCCGATGTGGCGCACGGCGTCGACCATCTCGTCGATGGTGTCGACGATGAAGCCCGTGCGACCGTGTTCGATAACCTCGGGCACCGAGCCCTTGCGGAAGGCCACTACTGGCGTGCCGGCGGCCATCGACTCGATCATCACGAGGCCGAACGGCTCGGGCCACTGGATGGGAAACAGCGTGCACCTGGCGCGCCGGTAGAGCTCGTCCTTGGTCTCGATGTCGACCTCGCCGCGAAAGTAGATGCGGTCCGACAGGAACGGCTCGACCATCTCGGTGAAGTACTCGTGCTCGGCCTGCTCGTTCAGCTTGCCGCCCAAAATGAGCCGGCTCTCGAGCCGGCGCGCGACCTCGATCGCGTTGTGGGCCCCCTTGTCGGCGATCATGCGACCGATGAACAGCAGGTAGTCGTCCTTTTCGGTCGAGAACGGGCGCGCGTCGGTGTCGATCGCGTTGGGGATGGTGGCCACGAACGGCAGCTCCGGCAGGCCGCCACGCTGGTATTCGGAGATGGCGATGAACTTGAGGCCGTGGCGCATGCTGCTCAGGATCTCCTGCGTGAGGGGGTCGGCGGGCCCGTGCAGGGTGGCGACCACCGGCGTGCCGACCAGGCGGTGCACCAGGACGCCCATGGCGCGCGAAGCGAGGCCATCGTGGTCGTGGATCACGTCGAAGTCGCGGGCGCGTGAGTAGGCCTCGAGACCGTGGACGATCTCGATGTGGCCGTGAGTGGCGATCTTCTCGCTGGGGGCGCGGCTGTAGACGAACGACAGCCGCGCCAGCGTCTCGGAGTCGCCGCTCGCGAAGAGGGTCACGTCGTGACCACGCGCGACGAGGCCTTCGGTCAGCAGGTGAACGACGAGCTCGATGCCCCCGTAGCCCTTGGGCGGCAGCGGAAACCAGGGCGGGGCGATCATGCCGATCCTCATGTGAGGTCCCTCCAGGTGGTAGGTGTGCGTGGTTCTCGCGGACTCTTCCCGCTCCCGCAGCCGCCACAAACGCGGTCGCTTTGGACCGTGCTATCGTACCGGCGGATGATCGATCTTCACACGCACACCACCTACTCGGACGGTACGTTCTCGCCGCGACAGATCGTCGAGCTCGCCGCACAGATCGGCTTGAGCGCAGTGGGCATCACCGACCACGACTCGATCGACGGCGTCGCCGAGGCCGTCGCCGCCGGCCGCAAGCTCGACATCGAGGTCGTGGCGGGCGTCGAGATCAATCTGTTCCACGATCAGATGACGGTGGACCTGCTCGGCTACTTTCCCGGCGGCCTGCCGAGCGGCGAGCCCCTGAGTACGGCGCTGGCCGAGCTGCGCCAGGCTCGCGACGTGCGCAATGCACAGATCCTCGAGCGGCTGCGCGAGCTCGGCTACCCGGTCAGCGCCGAGGAGCTCGCCGACATCGCCGGGAGCGGCGCGGTGGGCCGCCCGCACATCGGCGAGGCCCTGCGCCGTCACGGTCACGTCGAGTCGATCACCGAGGCCTTTCAGCGCTTCCTGGCGCGTGGCGCGCCGGCCTGGGTCGACCGTCTGCGCCTCTCGCTGCGCGAGGCCGTTCGCCTGGTCGCCCGCGCCGACGGCATCGCCGTCATCGCCCACCCCGGCATCATCCGCACCGACGCCGAGGGCCTCGCTCGCCTCGTCGGCGAGGCCCGCCGCTGCGGCGTCGACGGTCTCGAGTGCTTCTACCCTGAACACGACGAAAAGACGGTGGCGCGATGCCTCGTGCTGGCGGCCACCAACGACCTCGTGCCGACCGGCGGCTCCGACTTTCATGGGGAGACGAAACCCGACGTGCGGCTCGGGCAGGCCAACGCCGGCCGGCCGGTGCCCGACGCGGTCCTCGCCGGCCTCAAGGCACGCTGGGCCGTGCGGCACGCCGCGCGCACCGCTGGTGAGCCCGAGCCCGCCTGCTGACCGGGCGCGCGCCGGATACACAGTCCGTTCGCCGCGACTGAAGGAGCGCTCCGCGACCGGCTCTACGACGAGCTGCGCTGCGCCTTACGGGCCGCGCGGCGCTCGTCGAACTCGGCGCGCTCGAGGCGGATGCGCTCCTCGGCCGCCTCGACCTGGGCGCGGTTCTCGGCGCGCTTCTGCATGCGGTTGATGAAGATCGCCACGGCGATGCCGACCGCGATGGCCAGTACCCAGGCCAGCACGCCGAAGACCTTGCTGATGCGGGCCACGCTGGCGGCGAACACGTAGGCCAGCGAACTCATCGTGGTCGCCCAGGCCACGCCCCCGAGCGCATTCCAGAAGAAGAACTGGCGCCAGTGCATACGCGAGGCGCCGGCGAACAGCGCCGCCCAGACCCGCAGAAAGATGACCCAGCGACCGAAGAACACGGTCTTGGGCCCATGCTTGGCAAAGAAGCTGTCCAGGATGGCGATCTGGCGGTCTTTGACGTGGAGGATCTGACCGTAGCGCAGCAGCAGCGGCCGCCCGCCGCGGCGGCCGACGAGGTAGCCGAGGTTGTCGCCGATGATGGCAGCCGATGCGCCGACCGCGATCACCAGGGGCAGCGACAGGATGCCGCGCGAGGCCGCGAGGCCGCCGGCCAGCAGCACCGTCTCGCCGGGCAGTGGGATGCCGGCGCTCTCGCCGAGGATCGGCAAGAAGATGATCAGGTAGCCGTAGTGGCGAAAGGCCGTCTCGACGTTGTTGAAGAGGTTGCTGAAGAACGAGACGTGCGGCGCCAGAGTAAGAAGGAGCGAATGCATTCCCGCGAAGGATACCATCGCCGCGGCCATGCCTAACGCCGCCGCCCCGACACGGTGTTCGCTGAGTACCCCCTCCGGTATACTCAAACCATGACCAAGCCCGCCTCACAGCCCGCACACCAGCTTGGTGCACAGCCCACGCCCAAGCCTGCTCCGCAGCCCGCACCCCAGCGGGCGGCCACACCCGGGCAACGGCCCGTGCCGCCCAATGCCGACGTCGACAAGGTCCTCAACCGGCTCAAGCGCATCGAAGGCCAGGCGCGCGGCCTGCAGCGCATGGTCGCCGGTCGCGCACCGTGCGAAGACATCCTGACGCAGCTTTCGGCGACCCGAGCGGCGCTCGACCGCGTCGGCATCCTCCTCATCACCCACAAGGTGCGCGAGTGCCTGCGAGACGAAAGTGATGCCTCGTCCGAGGCGGCGATCGAGCGCGCCCTCGAGACCTTCCAACGCTACGCCCAGCACCTGCAGACGCTCCCCGGCGCCGATCCGCTCCCCGGTGTCGATCCGCGCTCCGGTGTCGTCGGGCCTGCCGGCGCCGACCGTCGCTAGGGAGCGCGACACGATGGGCCAGAAGTTCGATCCCAAGAACATCGCCCGCCTCGACGATCCGGCGCGCCTCGACTATCAGCCGGTGAGGGCCGTACTCGGCCTGCTCGCGTTGACCGGCGACGAGACCGTCGTCGACTACGGTGCCGGTGTCGGCTACCTCACCCTGCCGCTGGCGGCCGCATTGCCGCGCGGCCACGTGGTCGCCGTCGACATGAGCGCTGAGCTTCTCGCGGAGCTGCGCGAACGCCTGCGCGCTCAGGCGAGCGGCGCCTCGGCGGAGAGCGGCGGCACCTCGGCGGAGGGCGGCGACGCCCCGGCGGCGGGCGACGACGGCACGACGCCCGCCGACACGCGGGTCGACCTCATCCACACCACCGACAACCGGGTGCCGCTGCCCGACGGCTCGGCCAAGGCGATCGTCGCCGTCAATCTCTGGCACGAGATCTACGACGAGCGGCCGGCCCTCGACGAGCTGCGGCGGCTGCTCGCACCCGACGGTCGTCTCGCCATCGTCGACTGGGCGATCGTCGAACGACCCGTCGGACCATCGGCCGCCCACGTGCTGAGCGTCGACCAGGCGCTCTATGTGACCGACTCGATGGGTCTGGTAGCCGACGTGGTCCGTCCGGCGGGCACGATGTTTCCGTACCACTACGCGATCGTCGCCCGGCCGCGGGCGTAGGGCAGCCCGGAAAGCCCAGAGCCCCGGACCAACCGACGGAAAGGACGGCCGCATGACACCGTCGCTCGTCAGTCACGTCAAGGCGCAGTACGGCCCCGGCCTGCCGGAGGCCCTCGAGCGCGCCTGCGCGCCCTTCGGGGGCTTCGGCGCCCTCGTCCACCCCGGCGAGCGCATCGGAATCAAGGTCAACCTGTTGCGCGCGGCGGCCCCCGAGAAGGTCGTCACCACCCACCCCGAGACGCTGCGCGCCGTGCTGCTCGCCGTCAAGGCCGCCGGCGCCACGCCGTTCGTCGGCGACAGCCCGGGGGGTCCCGGCCGCGAGCGCCTGGTACGACGCGCCTATGAGATGAGCGGCATGGCGGCGGTCTGCCGCGACGAAGACGTCGAGCTGCTCGTGCCCGATCTCGACGTGGTCGAGCTCGCGACGCCCGCCGGACGCCTGTTTCGCAGCTTTCCGGTCGGGCGCTGCTGGACGCAGGCCGACGGCATCATCCAGGTCGGACCGCTCAAGACTCACGGGCTCATGCGCCTCACCGGCGCCGTCAAGCTCACGTTCGGCTGCGTCACCGGCCTGCGCAAGGGACAGCTCCACGTGCGCGCCAGCGAGCGCGCCGACTTCGCGGACATGCTGCTCGACCTGCACCTGGCGCTGGCACCGCGCCTGACCGTGATCGACGCCATCGTCGCCATGCAGGGCAAGGGGCCGGGCAACGGCACGCCGCGCGCCATGGGCTCGCTGTTTGCCGCCACCGATGGCAGCGCCTTAGACGCGGCGCTCGCCGACCTGACCGTCCACGAGCGCCGCTC
Organism: uncultured Actinomycetes bacterium; assembly: GCA_963845355.1. Taxonomy (GTDB): domain Bacteria; phylum Actinomycetota; class Thermoleophilia; order UBA2241; family UBA2241; genus Bog-752. Next base: position 88,805 of record CAWJRV010000038.1, on the reverse strand, counting down.
CATCTACACCCTGGCCGCCGCCGAGCGTCGCGGACTGATCGACCTCGACGACCCCTACAGCCTCGATAACGATCCCATCGTGCCCGACCGCGGTTTTCAGCACGCCCCACGCGACGCCCAGGACCGTCTGCCGCCGGTCGTGCGCAACGCCGCTCGGGGCCTGCTCACCTCGCGGCCGCGCCTCGTGAACGAGCAGGCCTGCACCCGCTGCGGCGACTGCGCCCAGATCTGCGGCGCCGGGGCCATCACGCTGTCGCCGCTCCCGGTCTACGACGACGACAAATGCGTACGCTGCTACGCCTGCACTGAGATCTGCCCGACCGCCGCCATCCAGGATGTCAGTCCGCTCACGCTGCGCCTGTTCAACGTACGCCGGTAGGCAGGGCCGCTCAGGCTGGCGTGACTGCGTCGCGCGCTCAGGCCGGTGGTCGACTTCGTCGTCACCGCTCAGGCGTGCGTGACTGCGTCGCGCGCCTAGTTGCGCGTCAGGACGGCGCTGGTACCGTCGGCGAAGCACTCCTCGAGCGTGTCCCGGGCGGGTCCGGGCTTCAGGACGATCGCGCCTGAGCTCGAATCCTGCGGCGCGTCCGCCGCTCCCAGACCCGTGTCCGACACGCCGTTTACGGCGGCGTTCGTGGTGGCAGTCGGGGCGGCGCTCGCTGCCTCGGCCGCAGCGGCGCCGGCGGCTCCCGTTGCCGCCACCGCTCCCCGGTGCGCGGCGCCCGCGGCGGCAGCGATCGTCAGCCGGTCGCCGCTGCACAGCGCCGCTCGGGCCTTGTGGCTGCCGCCGACCACGACCGTGTAGTCGGCGCCGCTCACGTGAGTGATGACGAGACGAGCTGTGCCGGCGGCGCCCCAGGTTCCGGCGAATCGATCACGCGAGCTGTGCCCGAGCATCATGACCGCCACCACGACGGCGGCCACCCCGACGACGGCGGCGAGCGCCACAAGACGGCGCCTCATGACCACCCGCCGCCGGATCGCACGCGGGGTGAGCGGCACCCGTGAACGGCGCCCGGCGAACGGCCGGCACACGGCCACAAGAAGGGCTCGCCACGTGGGGCCGGCCACGTCGCCCCGGGCTGAGAAGCCGTCGCCGTCGCCACCGGCTCTGCGGTCGGCGGCGGCAGGCCGCGGCCGCCGACCGCTCACGCGGCCCGCCGCAGGCGAAAGACGACGATCTCGGGGCGGCACAGCAGCCGGAACGGCAGAAAGCTCGTGCCGATGCCGCGGCTGACGAAGACGCGCACACCGGCCTCGTCGTAGAAGCCCTCGCGGAACCGGGCTCGGGGCTGGCTCAGCATGATGCGTCCCCCCGCGACTCCCGGGCAGGGCAGGCAGATCTGACCGCCGTGAGTGTCGCCCGAAAGGACGAGGGCGAAGTCGTCTGGAGCGAGCGACGCGGCGACCTCGCCGTAGTGGCTGAGCAGCAGGCGCAGCGTGCCGTCCGTGCGGTCGAGGGCGCCGAGCACGGGCTCGATGTGGCCGTAGCCGTTCACCACGTCGTCGACGCCGCAGACCTGCAGGGTGGCCGCGCCGACCGGCACCGAGACGCACTCGTCGGTGAGCAGACGCACGCCCGCCGCGCCGAGCCCGCCCAGGTCGACCGGCGGCGCCTTGACCAGCTTCATCACGCCGTGGTCGTGATTGCCCAGCACCGCGAACACGCCGCGCGACTCGGGCAGCCGGCGCAGCTCTCCGCACAGCTCGTCGAGTCGCGAGGCGCCGGTGACGAGGTCGCCGGTGATGACGATCAGGTCGGGACCGATACGCCGCGTCTCGTCGACGGCCTTGCGCACGGCGCGCATGTTGAAGCTGGGTCGCGAGCCGGCATGGATGTCGGAGAGCTGCACGACGGTGAAGCCGTCGAGGTCGGGCGGGAGGTCGGGCAGCTCGAGCACGTGCTCGACCACGCGCAGCCACTGCGACTCATAGAGGAGGTAGCACAGGGCGAGGGCGGCGGCTGCGCCCAGCGCAGCCGCCGCCCTCGCCCCTCGCCCAGATCCCGTCAAGACTGCTGGGGTTCGTCCTCCATCTGCTTGCGCAGACGGGCCCTGGTCTCTTCGATCTTGCGCTTGAGGTCGTCGGAGCGGCCCATCGCCTGCTCCTTGCCGGCGCTGACCGCCCCGCTGAGCCGCTCACGCTGCTCGCTCCAGTCGGTGCCGGTGAACAGCTGGTTGCGCATCTCCTTGCCCGTCTTGGGCGCCAGCAGCACGGCGACGCCGGCGCCGAGCGCCGCGCCGACCACGAACCCCGCTAACTTCACGACGACCACCTCGCTTCGTCATTCGTTTCAGCGTCTCTCGGACGCCTATTCTAACAAGCCTCGGCCCTTCGGCCAGTGCGCTCGGTCACGGCGCGGTCGGCGGCGGGTACGGCGCGGTCGCCGGCCACCCGTCTGCGACCGGCGCCCGCCCATCCGTGAGCGGCGCCCGACGCGGATCGCCCGCCGGAAGCGCCGACCTACAGCAGCCGGTTGCCGTTGATCACGAGGATGAAGTCGCAACCCAGAAAAGCCGCGGCCCGGCGGCACATCAGCATACGCGACAGGAAGATCTCGAAGTACTCCATGACCTGCGACACGGTGGTGTCGATGTCGAGCGAGAGGCTGATGGTGCGCGCCGCGGCGTCGACCTTGACGGCCGCGTTCTGCGACGCCAGGTTGACCCGGTCGTGTATGTCGAAGGTGTGCGGGTCGGGATTGCGCACGCGGTCGCGGTTCACGTCGGACTTGTCGCCCAGGATGAGCGCGGCGGCGATGTCGGAGATGGCCTCGCCGTACTGCTCCTCGTGGTTGCCGATGGCGGCCATGACCTCGGCGTACTCCTCGACCGGCATGCCCATGTGGCGCAGCAGGTCGCGGGCCATGAGGGCGGCGGCGATGCCGTGGTCGAGCCTCGAGATGGCGTTGCCGACGTCGTGCAGGTAACCGGCGATCGCGGCCAGCTCGGCGATGCGCGCCGGGCGGTGCAGCTCGAGCAGTATGTCGCGCGCGGTCGTGGCGACGATGCCGGCGTGCCGCTCGGCGTGCTCGGTGTAGCCCAGCACCTCGAGGTTGTGGTCGGCCTTGTGGACGAAGACGGCCACCTCGGGGTTGCGGCGCACGTCGTCGAGTGTGATCGGGGCGTTCGTGGTGTCTGTCATTGGTGTGCGCACTCTCCTTGTGGCGATGGGCCTTGAGCGCTTGTCGCGGCGGCTACGGCCGGATGCCGAAGCCGGTCAGGACCATATCGACAGGCGCGGGCTCCCACGTGAGTCGCTCGACCACGGCGTCGGGCGGGCCCTCGCGACACCAGTCGAGCATGGCGGCGACGGCGGCGTCGCCGCCCTGGATGAAACCTTCGACCGCGCCGTCGCCGCGGTTGCGCACCCAGCCGCGCAGGCCGAGGCTCTCGCCGGCCTGGCGCGCGGACGCGCGGAAGAACACACCCTGCACGCGCCCCGTCACACGAAACCGCACGGCGGTGAGCTCCGGCCGGGCGTCGTGGCGAGCCGACCCGGCGTCGCTCACGACGACTCTTCGTCCTCGACGTCGCGGTAGCCGCTCTCACCCACCAGGGGCACGAAGCGGCAGGGAATGCTCTCGACCGCGTGCAGCCCGGCCGCCGTCCGGGTGACCACGACCAGGACCTGATCGCCGCCCACCGGGCCGATCGGCACCACCAGGCGGCCGCCTTCGGCCAATTGTTCAAGCAGCGGCGGCGGCGGCGCGGGCGCCGCCGCCGTCACCACGATCCGATCGAACGGCGCCTGCTCGGGCAGCCCCAGGCTGCCGTCGCCCAGCACGGTGGTCACGTTGTGGTAGCCCAGCTTGGCCAGCACGAGCCGGGCGCGTTCCTCGAGCTCGCGACGGCGCTCGATCGTATAGACCCGGTCGGCCAGTTCGGCGAGGATGGCCGTCTGGTAGCCCGAACCGCTGCCCACCTCGAGCACGCGGCTGCGCACGTTGACCTCGGCGAGCACCGTCATGAGAGCGACGATGTAGGGCTGCGAGATCGTCTGCCCGTAGCCGATCGCGAGGGCGGCGTCGTCGTAGGCACGGTCTTCGACCTCGGCGGGGACGAACAGGTGGCGCGGCACCGTGCGCAGCGCCGAGAGCACGTCGGAGTCGTGCACGCCGCGCGTCTCGATCTGCCCTTCGACCATGGCGTGACGACGCTCGGTCTGGGCGTGTTCGACAGTCTCCTGCGGGCCTCGCGGGACCATGTCAGCGGCTCGGGATCATGTCAGTGCTCGAGACCACGTCAGCGGCTCAGGACTCGCAGGCCCTTGTACTTGGCGACCCGCCGGCGACGGAGCCGCAGGTCGAACCACGACGTCCAGGCGACGACCGCGTAACCGATCGGCGGCAGGGTGGCCGACAGCACGGCTGCCGCGAAGGCGGCGAGGTCTTCGACCAGACTGAGGAGCGGCATCGTCACGGTGCTCGTCGTCGAACGCGGCCGCCAGAGGCGCTTGGCGTTGATGCCAAGCCAGGCGAGACCGACCCCGGCCACGAGACCCACGATCAGCCCCGGCACGCCGTGCGCCATGGCCGCACCGCCGGCGATCGCCCCAGCGGCCAGGTGCCAGGGCGCCGACAGGCGCTCGTAGAGACGGTCGAACGAGGGGATCTTGTCGACGGCGATCTCGATGATGACCAGCACGACGAGCACGGCGATGGCGATAGACGACTCGAGCCATGTGAAACCGGGCGCCACATGAAAGCCCCAGCCCTCGCGCGACAGCACGCCCATGATGAGCAGCGTCATGGCGGCCCGCACCCCGGCGGAGATCGACAGGCCACACAGGCGGCCGACGGCCCAGATCCAACTCGTCACGACACAGCTCCCATGATCTTATGTTCTACCCGCCCGCATTCTACGTCAGCGCAAGACCGAGGCGGGCCAGCACCGCGCGCGTCGAAACGATGTGGCGGTGCAAGCGCAGTTCGAGCGGGCTCAAACCGAGCGCCAGACCGACGAGCTGCGAGAGATGCAGGACGGGCAGGCGCGGCTCGGGATCGCCACGCCGCCGCGCCGCCAGAGCCTGATAGCCGTCGAGCGAGATGTGACAGAGCGGACAGGGGGTGACGATGAGCTGGGCGCCGGCCGCGCCGGCCGCCGCCACGATCGCCCCCGAGGCGCTGGTGGCGGTGTCTTCGCGGGCCACGACGATGGGCCAGCCGCAGCACTTCGTGCGGCCTTCGTAGGCGACCGGGGTAGCGCCACAGGCCGCGATGATCGTCTCGAGCGAGCGCGGGTCGTCGGGGTCGTCAACGCCGTTCAGGTCGTCGGGACGCAGTACCTGGCAGCCATAGAAGGCGGCGGTGCGCAGGCCGCGCAGCGGCCTGCGCACCGCCGCCGCAAGCCTCTCGGCGCCAAGCTCGCGGTACAGCACCCACAGCAGGTGAGTCACCTCGACTGAGCCGCCGTAACTGTAGCCGCCGGCCTGCAGGGCGCGGTTGGCGCGAGCCAGCTCGGCCCCGTCGCCGCGCAGCGTGGCGTTCACGGCCCGCAGGTTCAGCGTGCAGACGTTGCAGATCGTGAGGATGTCGAGCCCCGCGCGTTCGGCCTGGGCCAGGGTCACGGCGTTGACGGCCCGGTTGAGGGCCGGCCTCGCCTGGTCGACATCGCCGGCGCCACAGCAGGGCGCGCCGGTCATCTCGTGCAGCTCGACACCGAGCCGTTCGCAGACGAGGCGGGTGGCCACGTCGAGCTCGCGGCTGCTTTGCTTGGGCACGCAACCGGTGTAGTACGCGTAGCTCAGCCGGGGTTGTGTGCCGGCGTCGCCGCCTGCGCCGGGCCGGGAGCCGTTCGAGTCGCGGCGTGATCCGTTCGAGCCGCTCACGACTGCCCCCCGTTGCGTTCGTACTGCTCGTCTTGTTCGTCCTGCTCGGCGCACGCCATGACGGAGAGCAGCGCGTCGTGTGAGTCGATCGGTCGCGGCGGCAGCGTCAGCTTGCCGGCCAGCGCCACGCGCACGGCGAGTGGCAGACGCCGGAGCGTCCAGCTCCAGCCCTGGCTCTTGAGGGCAAGGTCGGTCTCGTTCAGCCGACCGCTGCGGCGTAGCGAGTCGACAAAGGCCTGCGCATGGCGAGCGCCGGGGTCGGCGTCCAGGCCCTCGCGCACGCCGAGCTCGCCGAGCTGGGCGATCAGCTCGCGCACGCGGATGTGCTTGGGACAGCGCTGCGTGCAGAAGTAGCAGCGCATGCACTCCCAGAGGCCATGCTCGCCGGCCAGGTCGACGGCGCGCTCGTGGACGTTGTCGTCGCGAGGGTCGAACGAGTAGCGGTGCGCCTTGACCAGAGCCGCCGGACCGACGAACTGGGGCTCGGCTTCGACGGCGTTGCAATCCGAGTAGCAGATACCGCACTCGAGGCAGAGCACGCCCTGGGCCAGCACGTCGGCCTCGGCCGGCGAGACGCGGAACTCGTCGTCGGGCCCAGGCTGCGCTGCCGGCGCGAAGAGCCACGGACGGCGCTCGCGCAGCTTGGTCCAGAAGCCGTCCATGTCGGTGACCAGGTCCTTCACGACCGTCATGTTGCCGAGCGGCTCGATCAGGATGCCGGGCTCGCCGCCGCGACCGGCGGCGGCGGTGCGGCGCGCGGCGTCGTGACCGGCCGAGATCGGCGCCGCATGACCCGGCGAGCTCGCCATCTCGGCGGCCTGCGCCATGGCGACCGACACCTGGGTGTTGCAGGCGAGCCTGGCACAGCCGTTGATGCGCATGCCGCACGAGCCGCAGATGGCGTGCCGGCAGGCGCGCCTGAACGCCAGGGTGCCGTCGAGCTCGTCCTGCACGGCCATCAGCGCCTCGAGCACGGTCGAACCCTCGGGCAGCTCGATCTCGTAGCGCTGCAGGCGCCGGGCCCCAGACCGATCGGCCGCCTCGGCCCGCTCGGCCGCTTCGGCCCGCTCGACGCGCTCCGCCCCCTCGACGCGCTCCGCCCCCTCGGCGCGCTCCGCCCCCTCGGCGCGCCGCCCAGCCTGCGGTTCGCAGCGCGCCACGTCGAGCACCGCCCGCATCAGTAGCTCCTCTGTTCGGGCTGAAAGCGGGTGATCGCGACCGGCGCAAAGGAGCAGGCCGGCCCGTCGTCTGTGCGGGTGAAGACGCTGTGACGCAGCCAGGTCGCGTCGTCGCGCTCCGGAAAGTCGCGGCGCGCGTGGCTGCCGCGACTCTCCTCGCGATTGAGCGCCCCAAGGGCGATGCACTCGGCGATGTCGAGCAGGTGGCTCGTCTCGAGCGTCTGCAGCAGATCGGTGTTGAAGCGGCGTCCCTTGTCGTCGACGCGCACGCGGGTGTAGCGCTCCTTCAGCTCGCCGATCTGAGCGACGGCCGCCTGCAGCCCGGCGCGCTCGCGGTAGATGCCGACCTCACGCAGCATCAGTTGTTGCAGCTCTCGCCGCAGCGGCGCCTGGCGCTCGCCGTCGGGACGTTCGAGGAGGCCGCTGATCTCGCCTTGCACGTCGCGCAGGGCGGCGGGCGGGAACGCGGCGGCGGCGTGGGCCGCGGCCCACGCCGCCGCCGCCTCGCCCGCCCGCCGCCCGAACAGCAAGCCGTCGAGCAGCGAGTTGCCGCCCAGGCGGTTGGCGCCGTGTACCGAGATGCAGCTGCACTCACCGGCGGCGAAGAAGTTCGCCACCCGCGGCGAACGTCCGTCGATGTCGGCCTTGATGCCGCCCATGAAGTAGTGCGGCGTGGGCCGCACCGGGATGGGCTCGTCGCAGGGGTCGACGCCGGCTATGTCCATGGAAAGCTCGCGTACCTGCAGCAGCCGCGTGCGGATCTTCTCGGCGCCGATGGGTCGCAGGTCGAGCAGGATGAAGCCGTCGACACCGCGGCCCGCGTCCAACTCTTCGGCCTCGGCCCGCGAGACCACGTCGCGGCTGGCAAGCTCCATCTTGTTGGGCGCGTAGCGGGCCATGAACCGCTCGCCTTCGGCATTGACCAGGATGGCGCCCTCGCCGCGGCAGCCTTCGGTGACCAGCACGCCGTTGCGCAGGCCCGTAGGGTGGAACTGCACGAACTCGAGGTCCATGAGCGGCAGGCCGGCACGGTAGGCCAGCGCCGTGCCGTCGCCGGTGCAGTCGACCGAGTTCGACGAGCCTTCGTAGACGCGGCTGGTGGGGCCGGTCGCAAAGATCACGGCCCTGGCGCTGAGCTCGTGCAGGCGACCGTCGCGGATGTCGATGGCGACCACCCCGGCGGCCTGCCCGTCGGTCACGACGAGGCGCGCGAGAAACCACTCCTCGTAGACTTTGATGCCGCGCTTGAGGCACTGCTCGTAAAGCGTATGGAGGATGACGAAGCCCGAGATGTCGGCCGCGTAGGCGGTACGCGGAAACCCGGCCCCGCCGAACGGTCGCTGGGCGATCGTGCCGTCGTCGTTGCGGCTGAAGGGGCAGCCCATGTGCTCGAGGGCGATCAGGTCGCGCGGCGCTTCGCGGGTCATGACCTCGATCGCGTCCTGGTCGCCGAGGTAGTCCGACCCCTTGACGGTGTCGAACATGTGCGCTTCCCAGGAGTCGTCGTCGCCCAGGGCGCCGTTGATGCCGCCCTGGGCGCAGCAGGTATGGCTGCGCACGGGGTGCACCTTGGTGACGAGCGCGACGTCGGCGCCGGCATCGGAGGCCGCGATGGCGGCCCGCAGACCGGCCAGGCCGGCGCCCACGATGAGCACGTCGTGCTCGAGCAAGCGGCATCACCATCCCTGGGATCGAAGGCAGCGGCACGAGTCGCCGCCGCGCTGGTCGGCCTCACACGATAGCAAGGAACGCAGGGCCGCGAAACCGCCCGTGTCAACGGTGTGTGCATGAAGACGGGCGGGCAGACCAACCTGTCAAGCGGGGAGACGCGGCGAGATGGATGAGGGCAGACTCGGCCGAGGCCAGCCGCGCATGGGCGAGTGGCTCGGCGACTTCGAAGACCTGGTGCACCACGAGGGCGGTGACGGCGACAGCGACGCCGAAGCCCCCCTGTGGTTTCGTAAGCGCTGGAACCCGGTGACGTATCGCTGCGCCTTCTGCGGCGAGACCTTCGTCAGCCGGGCGATGGTGCGCCGCCACCTCGAGCGCCACGCGACGCCACCCGCGGCCGAGGGCGCCGACGAGGCGCCACGCCAGACCCCCTGAGGCCGCGGCGCTCGGGCCGCCGCGCTCGGGCAGCGCCGCTCCGACAGCGCCGCTCCGACAGCGCCGCTCGGGCAGCGGCGTTCGGGCAGCGCCGCTCGGCGCCTCAGGCCGGTGGCGCCGCGGTAAGGCGACGCTCGACCGGCACGAAGTCGATGTCGAAACCGAAGTGCCGCGGCCCGAGCGTCGCGATCGCCTTGGCGGTCCGCCACTGCGCGGCGCTCGGAAAGGCCACGACCGTCACGCGCGACCCGACCGTCACGTACGGGTTCGTCGCCGCGGCGCCAGTGGCCTGATCGATGAGGCAGACGAGGTCGGGAGCAAGCACGTCTGGGGCGCCGTCGCGCCAGCTCAGGAGGTTCTCGTTCTTGAACCAGAGGCGGTAGCTCGAGCCGGCGTGCTCGTCGAGGCCGCGCAGCACGGTCTCGCCGACGGTGAAACCCTCGGCGTCGCGCCACTCATACGAGGCGACCGAACCGGCGAACACGACGAGGCCGCCGCCCGCCGCGGCCACCGCGGCGGCGACGTCGCCGCCGCCCGCAAGCACCTCGCGCTGCGCGCGTCCGACGCGTTCGGCAAGGCCGATCGTGCCGGTCACCACGACGTGGCGCAGCCGGCTCCACGGCAGGGCGTGGTCGGCCACCCAGACGAGGTTGCGGCTGGCGATCGCCAGCGCCCGCACCAGAGACTCGGAGCGCGCGTCGTCGGCGACACGGGTGATCAACACGGTGTCGCCGATCTCGTTCACCACGGCCTGGGGCGCTATGGGCAGGCCGTGGACGCAGTACATCGAGTGCTCGATCTCGGGCACGGCGCGGCCGACCGGGTCGGCGTCGACCACCGGCAGTCCGAGCAACGCCGCCGGCACGAAGGCGTCGGCGATGCTGGTGCCGCCGAGCTCGCCACAGATCAGCGCCGAGAACTCGCGGCCGAGATGCGCGGAGAGCGCCTCGAGGGCCAGCACCCCGGGATGCTCGTCGGTGAACGGTCGCCCGCCGTACTCGCTCTCGTCGCCGACCGTCATGGCGCCGACCCCATACGGACAGGCGACGAGCGCCTCGGCGGCGAGCTCGTCGGGCCCGGCCAGGGTCACGGCGCGGCCCTGGTCGTAGACGCTCCGCATGAAGTCGCGACCTTCGGCGAGCTCGCCACCCCCGCCGCAGCCCAGGATGGTCGCCCCGGCAAGGATGTCCTCGATCTCGCTCCAGCTCAGCGTGCGCACGTCGCCCTCCGTTCTTGCGCGGTCTCCGGGGCCGCCCTCACGACTCCTCCACGGCTCGCGACCGGCGTCTCGTGACGATCAGAACGGCGCCGGCCACGACGATCACAGCGACCGCGACGAGCGCGATCACGACGCCCCTGGAGCCGCCGCCCGAGCCGGCCGCAGCCGGCACGGGATGCACGTTCAGGAAGGTGTCGATGTTGTACTCGGCGTAGAACACCGGCCCGTCGCCGGCCGGCGAGCGCACCCAGCCCGTCCAGTCTTTGGTGTTGTAGGCCTCGAGCCACTGCGGATAGACGAGCGGCACGTAGGGCGACTGCTGGTAGATGAGCTGCTGCATACGCCACACGATGGCCTTGCGCGCCTGCGGGTCGACCGTGACCTGCTGCCGGGCGTACAGCGCGTCGTAGGCAGGGTCGTCGAAGCCGGTGTCGCTCCAGCCGTTGATCTGGCTTTTGGTCAGCACCGAGAGCATGAAGTCCTGGTCGGGGTCCGAGTACCAGTACCAGAGGAACAGGTCGTAGTCGGGCGCGTAGTCGCCGGCACTGTTGGTGTTGTACATCTTCGCCGTCATGGCGCCTTCGTCCATGACGGTGAGATCGATCTTCAGGCCGAGTTGCCCGAACCAGCCGGCGATGAGCTTGGCGACCGTCTGGTCTGTGGACGACTGGCTGCGGGCGAACAGCCGCAAGGTGATCGGCTTGCCCTGCCTGTCGATGCGCACACCGTTCTTCAGGGGGTAGCCGGCGGCCGTCAGCATCTGGCCGGCCTTGGTCAGGTCGAACGCGTAGGTCTGGTCGGCCGGCGGCTGCCAGTGCCAGTCCAGCGGCGCCTTGTAGTAGTCGGAGCGGATGATGGTCGTCGCCGGCGTGCCGTGCCCCTCGTAGCCGATCTGCACGATCTTGTTCCTGTCGACCGCGTATTGCAGGGCCTGGCGAAAGCGCCAGTCCGTGAGCACGTGGTTGCCGAGCGATGTCGGCCCTGAGTAACAGTTGAAGCCCAGCTCGTCGAAGCCGTTCAGCACGCCGCCGATCGCGGTCAGGCCGTTCGTCCCGTTCAAGCTCGAGAACTGCGCCTGCGGTATGTCCCAGGCGAGCTGCAGCGCGCCGGACTTGAGGTCGGAGGCCATCGTGTCGGCGTTCGAGTAGAACTGGAAGATGATCTGGTCGATCCTGGGAGCGCCCCGCCAGTAGTGCTTGTTGGCGACCATGCGCACGTAGTTGCCCTTGACCCACTGGACGGTCTGAAAGGGCCCGGTGCCGACGATCGGCGCACTGTTGGCAAAGCTGTTGGCCGCCGCCTTGGGCGGGATCTTCGACCAGATGTGTGCCGGCAGGATGTAGACGACCATGCCGAGCATGTTGGACTTGGGCTTCGTGCAGTCGAACCGGACGGTGTAGTCGTTGACCGCGACCACGTCCTTGATGAAGTCCGTATAGGTCGTGAAGTTCGTCATCTGGTTCTTGATGATGTAGTCGAACGTGAAGACCACATCTTTGGCCGTGAACGGCACGCCGTCCTGCCAGGTGACGCCGTGGCGCAGGTCGAACGTCCAGGTCTTGCCGTCGGGCGAGTGCGACCAGCTTGTGGCCAGCTCGGGCACGGGCTGCAGGTCGCTCGCCCGAAAGCCGACCAGGAAGTCGTAGTTCAGGTGGAAGATCTCGAGCGCCGACGACTCGTAGCCGATGAACGGGTTCAGGTTGTCGGGCTCGGCCGTCCAGCCCACGTGCAGGGTGATCGTGCCGGCAGCAGGCGACGGCGCCGTGCTCGACGCCAGAGCGGAGACCACGCCCCACACGACACCGGCAGCCAGCATCGCCGTGAGCACGAGCACCACACCGACCCGTGACAGACGGACCTTCTTCTTCATGACCCACCCCCTGCTCGGAAACAGCGTGGCCGCCCCAGCCGCGCCGCGGCTTGTGCGCTACACTGGCGACGCTAGAGTGCCGGGGGCATCTGTCAAGGCCATGAAATGCCGGAGGCGCGTGACGCGTGAGTAGCCGTGAGTCCTGACAAAGCGCCACGCCCCGCACGCCCTGGTCGCCCGCGACGCTACTCGCACCCCCAGGGGCCGCCCGACCAGTGGCTGAACGATCTGTCGCCGACCGCACTGCACATCGTCAACGTTGCCCGGCAGCTTCTGATCGAGCGTGGCTTCGACGCGCTCACCATCGAGAACGTCGCGCTCGAAGCGAACGTCGCCCCCGCCACCGTGCGCCGCCTCTTCGCCAGCAAGGCCGGCTTGCTCCACGCCGTCTGGGATCGTCTGCAGATCGAGCCCTGGGAGGCCCTCGTCGAGCGGGTGAGGCACGTCGAGCCGCTCGACGAGCGCCTGCACGCCTACATCAGCGGGCTGGGCGACCTGATCGCCGACCCGCTCGTGGCGGTGGGACTCGTCGAGCTCGCCGCCCACGGGTTTCGCGACCCGGTCGTGCGCGAGAAGCTCGCCGACGACTACGACATGGCGCGCGCCAGCACGCTCGAAGTCACGGGACTGCGGCCAGACGAAGCGACCCGCGCCGCACGCCTCGAGACGCTGGCCAGCCTGATCATCGCGGTCATCGACGGGCTCTCGCTGCAGGTCGCGGTCGATCCCGACGGAGTCGACCGCGACGCGGTCTTTGCGCTCCTTGCCGACATGGTGCGCGCCCAACGGGAGAGCGACGCCGACGACCCGGCGAGCGCGGAGTAGTCGCCGACGACCCGGCCGGCGCGGATCAGCCTGCCGCCTACGTCTGGCGCGCGTACTTCGCGCGTCCCTCTTCATACAGGTCGGCGCCGTAGCAGTCGTTCACGACGATCGCCGGAAAATCGACGACATCGAGCCGGGCGATCGCCTCGGCGCCGAGCTCAGGGTAAGCGATCACCTCGTTGCCGACGATGCGCTGGGCAAGCAGCGCCCCAGCGCCGCCGGTGGCGGCGAAGTAGACCGCCGTCGTGTCGACCATGGTCTCTTTTACCTCGGCGCTGCGCAGCCCCTTGCCGATCATGCCTTTGAGCCCATGCCGCATGAGCCGTGGTGCGTAGGCGTCCATGCGACCGGACGTGGTGGGTCCGGCCGAGCCGATGACCTTGCCCGGCTTGGCCGGCGACGGCCCCATGTAGTAGACGACGGCGCCCTGCAGCTCGAACGGCAGAGGCTGACCCGCGTCGAGCAACGCCACGAGCCGCTTGTGGGCGGCGTCGCGAGCCTGGTAGACAACCCCCGTGATGGCCACCTCGTCGCCGGCCCGCAGGCTGCGCACGACCTCGTCTGAGAGGGGCGTCGTGATCTGCTTGACCGCCATCTCGTCCCCCTTGCCTAGAGCGCCACATGACGGTGGCGCTGGGCGTGACACTGCACGTTGACGGCCAGCGGCATGCTGGCGATGTGGCAGGGCATCTCCTCGATGAAGACCGCGAGGCAGGTCTGCGTGCCGCCCAGCCCCTGCGGGCCTATGCCGAGCGCGTTGACCTTGTCGAGCAGCTCGGTCTCCATGGCGGCCAGGCGCGCGTCCGGGTGCGCGGAGCCGACGTCGCGCAGCAGGGCTTTCTTGGCCAGCACGGTCACCATGTCGATGGTGCCGCCGATGCCCACACCGAGGATGATCGGCGGGCAGGGGTTGGAGCCCGCCCGCGAGACGGTGTCGAGAACCGCCTGCACCATGCCGGGCCAGCCCTGCGAGGGCTTGAGCATGTTGAGCGACGACATGTTCTCGGCGCCGCCGCCCTTGGCCATCATCCAGATCTCGACCCTGTCGCCGGCAACGATGCTGGTGTGCAGCACCGCGGGCGTGTTGTCGGTGGTGTTCCTGCGCGCCTGGGCCGGCTGTTCGGCGATCGACTTGCGCAGGAAGCCGTCGCCGTAGCCGCGTCGCACGCCCTCGTTGACCGCGTCCTCGAACGAACCCCCGACAAGGTGCACGTCCTGGCCAAGCTCGACGAAGAACACGGCAAAGCCGGTGTCCTGGCAGATCGGCACGCGGTCGCGCCGGGCGATGGCGGCGTTCTCCGTGAGCTGGGCGAAGACCGCCTTGCCCGCCGGCGACTGCTCGTCGCGTGCACCCCGCTGGAGCGCCTCGCAGACGTCGTCGGGCAGGTCGTAATTGGCCTCGATACACATCGCGCGCACGGCGTCGGTGATGAGCGCGACGTCGACCTCGCGAAAGGCACTCCCCACGTCAACCCCCTTTCTGCCGGTCGGCGACCAGACGCGGAACGCGACTCACTTGCCCCGGCCACGCCGATGGCTCAACCAATCCGCCGCCGTGATGATCGCGAGCGCCAGCGGCAGCAGCGCCCAGGGCAGCATGAAGCGCCATGCCGATCGAGTCTGCCACTCCTGGTCGCTCACGATCACCGCGCCCCGCGGTCCCGCGCTGTCGCGCCTACTTGTTGCGCCGGTCTTCCATCGCCTTGCGGGCGGCCTCGGCCGCCTTGCGAGCGTACTCCTGGATGGTCTCGGCGGCCTTCTGCGCCGCGTCGCCGGCCCTCTGCGCGGCGCCGCCCGCCTTGTCGGCGGCCCCGCCGGCGGCGCCGGCGGCCTGCGCGGCGATCGTGCGCCCGAGGGCCTTCATGCTCTCGGCGCTCGGCAGCGGCGGCGGGCTGCCTTCGGGCATCTTGATGTAGCCCAGCGACTCGGCGTCCTGCACCAGGCCGCGGGCCCGGGCGATGATCGCCGTCGCCTCGGCGACCTCCTGCTCGAACGTGACGTCTGTGCGCAGCGCCACGCCCTGCTCGATGGCCTTCGTGGCCACCGCCGCCGCCTCGCGCGGGAAGACCTCCCAGTCGTCCATGGTCGGCATGATGAAGTCGGCCGTGAGTCCCTTGTCCTCTGCCACCTTGGCGAGCTCGACCGCGGCGGCGATGCACATCTCGTCTGTGATCGTCTTGGCGCGCACGTCGAGCGTGCCCCGGAAGATGCCGGGGAACCCGACCGAATTGTTGACCTGGTTTGGAAAGTCGGAGCGCCCGGTGGCCACGACCGCGGCGCCGGCCTCTTTGGCGTCCCAGGGCCACATCTCGGGGATGGGGTTGGAGCACAGAAAGACGATCGGGTCGGGCGCCATGGCGCGGATCCATTCCTTGTCGATCGTGTCGGGGCCCTGCTTGGACAGGGCGATGCAGACGTCGGCGCCCTTGAGCGCGTCGGCGATGCCGCCGGTGCGCTGCTCTGCGTTGGTGATCTGGCAGTACTTGTACTTGTCGCGCCACTCGTCCTTGACGGCCTCGATGTCGGCGCGGCCCTTGTGCAGGATGCCTTTGCTGTCGACCAGCATGGCCTTGGCAGGGTCGGCGCCGAAGGCAAAGATCAGGCGGCTGATGGCGACGTTGGCGGCGCCGCAGCCGATGAACGCGATCTTCACGTCGGCCATGTTGCGGCCGACGACCTTGAGAGCGTTGATGAGGCCGGCCAGGGTGACGCAGGCGGTGCCCTGCTGGTCGTCGTGCCAGATCGGGATCTCGCACTCCTCGCGCAGCGTGTCGAGGATGCGGAAGCACTTGGGCTGGGCGATGTCTTCGAGGTTCACGCCCCCCAGCCCGGGCTGCGCCAGCTTGACGAACTCGATGAACTTGTCGGGGTCTTTGGTGTCGACCATCAGCGGAAAGCCGTCGACCCCGCCGAGATACCGGTAGAGCAGTGACTTGCCTTCCATGACCGGCAGGCCGGCCTTGGGACCGATGTCGCCCATGCCCAGCACGCGGGTGCCGTCGGAGATGACCGCCACCGTGTTCCACTTGTTGGTGTACTCGTAGGCCTTCTCGGGGTCGGCCTGAATCTCGAGGCAGGGCTTGGAGACGCCCGGCGTATACCAGATGGCGAAGTCCTGAAAGTCGCGCACGCAGCATTTGAGCGTGGTCTCGATCTTGCCGCGGTAGAACGGATGGAGCTTGATCGCGTCGTCCATGGGCTGGTAGGCCTTGGCCTTGAGCTCCTCGGCCGTCGGCTGCTGCTCTTCAGTGGCCAACGTCAGCCTCCTTGTCGGTCGTTTCTGCGATACGGGGCGGATCAGCGGCTGGCGTGTCGACCGGCGCATGACGAGGCGGACCACCAAAGCGTCGAGCCTCGCACCCCCCGGCCGCGGTCGCTGGAATTCCAGCCGTAACCTAGCACACGCGTAACGGGCGCCACCAGGTTGGTGGCGGCGAGCAGATGGGACCGGCTAGGGCCGTTCCCAGGCCACAGTGAAGTCCGTACCTGTGCGTGACAGCGGCGACGCCGCGGCGACGGTCCGCGGGCCCGAGGTCATGATCACCCTGCTCAGAGCGAACGTCGCGAGCGGCTTGCCGTTGGCCCGCGCGCCGACGAAATGGACCACGCCGAAGTCGGCCAGCGGCAGCAGCCCGTCCGCCGACGAGGGCGCCTCGGCGACGACCTCGGCCGACGACAGAGTCGCCGCGGCGTCGACCTGCCTGGTCGTGAACCGCTGACCGTTCGTGTTGTCGCTCAGGCTCAAAAGAAACGTGCCGTGGCCGTCGGCCACGACACTGGCAGTGATCGAGTCGCCCGGCGCGATCGTCACGGGCACGTCGACCGCCGGCCCGGGCAGCATCTCCCACCAGGCGCCATACCGCGCCGCGGGGCCCGTCATGGAGCCCGTCGCACCGCTTGTCGTGCCGATCTGTTGCAGGCTGCGACCGTCGCGACCGTCGAGCCCGACCCAGAAGCTCGCCGTGGCTCTGGAGTCGGAGGTCGACAGCACGGCCGGCACCGTCCAGGTCGCCGTGACGCTCGTGAAGCGGGCGTGCGAAACCAGATACCCGGACCAGTTGAGCGAGCTCTCGGTGTCACCGTTCGTGATCCCCATGAGTGTGAGCGCGCCGCTGCGGGCGAGGTGGATGGTGAGACCCGTGGCGATCGCCACGATCAGCAGCAGCGCCGCGAGCACCGGCCAGAGCGGCAACCGAGGCCGCGGCAGATTCGAGATGGGCGCTGGGGAACCAGGGGGCCCCGCGGCGACGCCCGGGTCGTGATCGTCTGCCATGATCGTCCGTCTTCTCTGTTGGTCGACGTGACCGGCACGGGTCCGTGCCCGCCACGCGCGTGAGTCAACAGGGAGACTGTTCCCGGGTGGTGCGGATCTACTCGTGCCGCCAGGTCACCGAGAAGCTGCCGGCGTCGCGCGCCAGCGCCGACGTGTCGGCTTGCGCAATGGTCCCGGAGCTCATGCTCAGGCGATCCCAGGTGAAGGTGCCGATCGGCCGGCCGTTGGCCCTCGCGTTGGTGAAGCGGACCGTGCCGAAGTCGGGCAGCGGCGACGGCCCCGATATGGTGGCCGGCGCTTCGGCGACCACCTCGGCTGTGACCAGCTCGGCGCCGGCGCTCGGCTGCACGGTGGAGAAGTCGGTGTGGGTCGTGTTGTCTCTGATGAACAGGGTGAACTGGCCGTTTCCGCTCGCGGTGACGCTCGCGGTGACCGAGTCGCCGGGCTTGAGAGTCATCTGCACGTACTCGGGCGCCTTGGGGACGATCTCGAACCAGACCTCGTAGGCGGGGCTGCCGCCGAGCATGCCGCTGATCGTGCCGATCTGCTCGAGGGTCGAGGTGCCGCGACCGTCGAGACCGACCCACATCGCCGCGACCTCGGTCGGCTGGAGGCCACCCTTGACGAGCGGCACCGTCCACGAGGCGCTCACGCTGGTGAAACGGCCGTGGGAGGCCACGTAGCCGGCCCAGTTACTCGACGTCTCGAGGGCGCCCTGACCGAGCCGCGGCGGTATTGACGCCGCGTGGTAGCGCGCCACGCTGATCCCCATACTGACCGTCAGGCTGATCGTCGACGGCAGGGCCAGCGCGATGATGACGATGAGCGGCAGCGGCCCGACGGGGCGCAGGAGCGGCATAAAGCGTAGCCGCGCCAGACGACGGCGCCCACGCTCGAGGAGGTGACGAACGCCTCCGACGGCTGGGAACTGCACACCGGGCGGTGTGAGCGCACCCAGCGCGCGCAAATCGCGCAAGCCTCGCTCAGGCTCAGCTGCATGTTCCGGCACGATACCCCCTTGCGTGCCGCGGCGGCGGCGGCCACCGCGTGCCCCCTGGTTCTACCCCCCTAGGAGTGGTCTCACCAGCGTTGGCGACCGCCCCAGTAAAGCCCCGGTGCGGCGCGACGGCAAGGTCACGGCGTACTGCGTTGAACCGGCCAGAGCAAGTGACCGAGCGCGACCGCCGCCACGTAGACGTAGACCCCGAACACCGCCGCCGTCGCCGCCGTGCCGTCGCTGGTGAAGACCAGCGCGGCCGCGCCCACGGCGAGCATGCCGACGGCGCCGAACAGGATGACCCGCCACGGGCGATGCGCGATGATGGTTCGAGCCAGCAGGACCATCGTCGCAGTGAGCAGCGCCAGCCCCAGGATCATGACGACCAGAAAGAGGGCGAGCACGACGACCGACACGGGAGCCGTCCCGATGCTCGTGGCGACCTTATGCCCAGGCGAGCTCAGCGCACGAAAGACATACGGCACCGTCAGGACCGTGACGACCGCGTTGAGGATGGTCGCCGGTATGAGCGGGACCATGAGCACCATGTGCGCTACAAGGCTCCACAGGCCGACGCGGGGCGGCTCGGGACGCGGCGGTTCGGGCGCACCGGGCTCGAGATGGAATCTGAGCTTCTGGGCCTCGCCGCCCAAGTCGCTACTCCTTCACGATAGCGCCGGCATTCACGCTGGCGCCGGCATGTCTCATGGTCTTACCCGTGACCGGGACGGCCGCGGCACCTGGAGCTGCGTGCCCTGACGCTCGAGAAGGCCCATGAGGTCGCTCCAAGCGTATAGTGCCCAAGGCAGGTGTGCACGACGACACGCCGTGCCGATTTGGGTGACGTTCGCACGTCGCCACGTTGGCGCCTGGCAACCCTCGACGGTGGCGCACGACGGCATCGATGAGACGGACGGGAGAGATGAGCGGCGGCGACCCATGAGCGACGCGGGCAACGACAGACGAGTGGCGGCATGAGACGAGCGGCGGCGCAAGGTGAGTGACGACGAACGACTTGCGACCGATCTGCGAGCGGCAGCGACGCGCCTGGCGGGCGCGCGGCGCGTCGTTGTCTACAGCGGCGCCGGCGTGTCGAAGGAGTCGGGCATCGCGACCTTTCGTGAACCCGGCACAGGCCTTTGGGCCAGGTACGACCCCATGAAACTCGCCACCGCCGAAGCGTACGCGCGCGACCCGGCGTTCGTATGGGGCTGGTACATGGACCGCTTCGGGCAGATCGAGCAGGCTCAGCCCAATCCCGGACACATCGCGCTGGTCGAGCTCGCCGAGCTCGTGCCGCTCACCATCGTCACCCAGAACATCGACGGACTGCACCAGCGCGCCGGCTCGCGCGACGTCATCGAACTGCACGGCAGCGCCCAGCGGTTCAAGTGCCTGACCGAGCGCCACACCGGACTCACGCTGGCCGACCTCGGGGGCAGCGACGAGGCTCCGCCTCGCTGCCCGCACTGCGGCGATATCGTGCGCCCCGACGTCGTCTGGTTCGGCGAGGGGCTGCCGCCCGCGGCGCTCGACCGGGCGCTCGAGCTGGCCTCGCGTTGCGAGGTGCTGCTGGCCGTCGGCACCTCGGGAGTGGTCTACCCAGCCGCCATGGTGCCGGTGCTCGCCCAGCAGGCCGGTGCGGCTCTGATCGACGTCAACCCCGAATCCGACGCCATCGCGACCATGGCCGACTGGTTCCTTCAGGGGCCAGGCGGCGAGGTGCTGCCGCGGCTGGTCGCCGAGGTCAGGCGACAGCGCGAGGAGTAGCCGCACACGGCCGACGCGCGCGATCGGCGCACGCGGCCGGCGAACGCAGCCGGTGCGCGCCCGGCGCCCGGCCCTTGGTCGATCGAGTCGGTCGGCGGCCCCCTGACATCGTCGCCCGGTCTCAGTCGGCCGGCGATCTCCTGAGCTCGTCGCCGGGCCGCAGGTTCGCCGCGGCGCGGCGCACGACTTCGTCGACGCGCCGCTGCCGCGTCTCGGAGCGCTTTGCCTGGGTCACCCAGGCGACGAACGCCCGCCGGTGCGACGGCGGCCAGGCGCGCCAGCGCGCGGCTGCCGCGGGCACACCCGCCAGCGCCCGCTCGAGGTCGTCGGGAGTCCTGTCGACCATCCGCGAGGTGAGATCGTCCCACGAGCCGTTGGCCCTGGCCGCCTCGACGACCGCCAGGCCGGCCGGGGCCATGCGTCCTTCAGCCGTGAGCCGCTCGACCCGCGCCTTGTTACTGGCCGACCACAGGCTCGTCGCCTTGCGCGGGCTGAAGCGCAGAGCGTGGCTGCGGTCGTCGATGCGGCGCAGCAGGCCGTCGATCCAGCCGAAGCAGAGCGCCTCTTCGACCGCCTCATCGAGCGTGACGCAAGGCTCCCCGACGTGCTTCTTCAAGAACACGAGCCAGATCTCGGCGTGGTCGGCGTGGTGTTGGGCAAGCCAGGCGCGCCAAGCCTCGCGATCGGCGGCAAAGAAGGTCTCGGTGATGGCCTTCACGCCGGCATCGTTGCCTCAGACGCCGAGCCCCGCCCCGAGGTAGGCGAGCGCGCGCCGCGCGTAGCGTTCGCGCAGCTCGGCGCGCGGCTTGAGGTCGTCGTCGGTCACCTCGCGCACGGCCTTGGCCGGCGAGCCGACTATGAGGCTGCGCGGCGCGAAGACCTTGCCCTGCGTGACCAGCGCCCCGGCACCGACGATGCACTCGTCGCCGATCTCACAGCCGTTCAGCAGGATGGCTCCCATGCCTATGAGGCAGCGCGCGCCGATGGTGGCGCCGTGCAGAATGACGCCGTGGCCGATGATGCAGTCGGCCCCCACGGTGATGGGAAATCCCGGGTCGGTGTGCGCCACGGAGTTGTCCTGAAAGCTCGTGTAGGCGCCGAGCTGTATGTGTTCGACGTCGCCGCGCAGCACGGCGCCGGGCCAGACGTTGGCGCCTTCTTCGAGGGCCACGTCGCCTATGAGCACCGCGGTCGAAAAGACGAACGCCTGGTGACCGAGCTGCGGGGTCTTGCCTCTAAAGGAAACCAGCGGCATGCGCGGGAGTATAGCGCACGGTCCGTCAGGTTAGCGCACGGTCCGTCAGGTTAGCGCACGGTCCGCCGGGTAGGATGCCGTGCATCCTTTTCAGGCCCCCGGAGGGAGACAGAGATGAAGTTCGTGCACGCGGCCACGCGCACCACCGACCTCGACGCCGCCATCCGCTTCTACGAGCAGCTCGACCTGCACGAGGCGCGGCGCAGCGAGCTCACCAAGGGCCGCGCGACGCTGGTCTTCATGGCGCCGGCCGAAGGTAACTTCGCGATCGAGCTCGTCTACAACTGGGATAGAGACTCACCCTACGACGGCGGCGACCGGTTCGGCCACTTCGCCTTTGACGTCGACGACCTGGACGGAACCTACGCCCGGCTGGTGGCGGCCGGCGCGACCGAGGTCGGCCGCCCGCCGGCCGGGCTCGAGGGCGGACGCCCTCGCATCGCTTTCGTGGCCGATCCCGACGGCACCTGGGTCGAGCTGATCGAGCGCTGAGTGCGCTGAGACCGCCGAGTGCGCTGAGACCGCCGACCAACGGGGTTGCCCCGGCGCCCGCCCGGCAAGGGTCTTCTCACTGACCTGTACGAGCGGACGGATGGCCGCGACCTTGGTGCGCACTGTGAAGCGCCCTCTTGTGCGGGAGCCGTTCGACCCGCCCCTTGAGCAAAGGAGACACGATGTATGCGAGGATAGCTCGCTTCGAAGGCGGCGCGGCGGAGACGTTTCGGTCCGAGGCCGACCGGCTTAGCCGGGACTTAAGCGCCACGAAGGCAGGGTCTGGCAACCCTGCCATGGCCGAGCTGAGTCGGGCGGTCGACCGCGTGCTCATGCTCGTCGATCGCGAGAACGGCACGGCGACCACGATCGTCTTCTGCGAGACCGAGGAGAAGCTCCGCGAGGCCGACCGCCTGCTGGACGCGATGTCGCCACAGGGCAGCGTTGGCCGGCGCACCGCCGTCGAGCGCTACGAGGTGGTGGCCGACGAGTCGCCGAGCGCGGCGATCAAGGCGGCCTGAGAAAGGTCGCAGCCATGGCCTGGGCTGGGCCCACGCCGCGGGCAGAAGGCCTGCGAGGCTGAGCAGGGCCCACCTCGCGGGCGCGCGACCAGCCAAGGGGAGGGTGCCACAGGCCGCTAGGGTGAGGGTGTCACGGCACACGGCACCGTGACCGTCTCGTCGCGCCACAGCACCCAAGGCTCGTCGCCGTTGCGGGCAAAGACGGCGTAGCGGTACCTGTGTCCCGGCTCGACGGCATGATCGCGGCACGAGCCCGATTCGGCGTCGTAGACCACCTGCCAGTGCGCGTCGGGCGCAAGATCGGTGCCGGAGGGCAGCGCCAAAGACGACGCCCGAGGGGCTGCCGCGACGTCGTCGGTCGAGGCGCGCATGATGCGCACGCGCAGCAGCGTGGAGCCTGGGTAATCCCAGGCAAGGACGACAACGCCCTCCGGCAGCGCCGCAAGGCGCAGCCGGTAGGCGTTGACGTCGGTCTCGACACGCTTGGAGAAGTCGCTCACGGAGTGCTCGCGGACAGGCGGCGCGGCTCCACTCGAGCGCTCGCGCACAGGCGTGGCGGGTCCGCTCGAGCCCTCCCGAACAGGCGGAGCGGGTCAGCCGGAGCGATCGCGAAAGGGTCGGCCGGGACGGTTTCGGCGGCGTTCATCGTTGTGGTATCCTACCTCCCCGCTATCTCTGCGGGATCGGCTCATGGCCGAACACGCGTCTCCGGACCACGACTTCGATGTCCGGATGCTCGTCTTGCAGCCATCGCCAGCCCATCGGGGCGCATTCGTCTAGGGGCCTAGGACGCCGCCCTCTCACGGCGGTAACACCGGTTCGAATCCGGTATGCGCTACCACCCTCTTCAGGCGTAGATGCAGGGGTTTTGTGCGTTTCTCGCCTGCCTCAGAAGCCTCTCTGCAACCAGCTTGCAACCCGTCTGCAACCGAAATCCGCGCTACAAGATGGCGCGGAGCGACGCTCGACGACACTCATCCGCACACCGCTCACCCGCGGTGGAGGTCGCTGGTCCGATTCCAACGTCGCCCACCACGCCAGCCTCCGGGCTGCTCAGCGGGGGTATAGCGACCGCCCCGAAAGTGAACACCCCGCGCTGTAACGGATTTGGCTCCCGAGCCGTTCGCTCCTGTTACGCCCCTGCGGTCAGCGTAGGAATCTCA
This sequence comes from uncultured Actinomycetes bacterium, assembly GCA_963845355.1. Lineage (GTDB taxonomy): Bacteria > Actinomycetota > Thermoleophilia > UBA2241 > UBA2241 > Bog-752. Next base: position 65,307 of record CAWJRV010000038.1, on the reverse strand, counting down.
CCGACCTGACGAGCCGCTCCAGACGACTCGACCACCGTGGTTTGCTGTCGGTCATGGTCACCATCATGTAGCGAAAACGGCGTAGCCTCAAGCAGGTACCGGCCCACATCGGTGCCGTCCTGCCGCATCATGACCTCATAACCCCGTGCGCCGTCGAGTCGAGCAAGGTCGAGGCCGCCTGTGCATCACGCGAGCCATCATCGTGGCTTCTGCGGCCGATGCGGGACGCCCCATCGTTGACGATTTCCAGTACGAGGGCGTACTGGTCGTTGTACATCTGCATGCCTTCGCCAACGATCACAGAGGCGCCCTTCTTGAACATCGGAGCGGCCGAGAGGCTAGCCTTGGCGGGATCGTAGGTCACGGCGAAGCCACGTCCTGTGTAGGTGAGCAGCGAATGCCCGTCGCAGAGCACCTCAAGCGACCAATGGCATGCCTTGGCGGAGACCCGAAGTTCGTACGAGCTCGGGTAGACCCGCTTGCCGTTCGTATAGTCCGAGCGGTCGAGATAGCTGCGTATGGTCACTTCCAGTAACCTGGTCCGTGCCGTACTGATTTCTGCCGTACCGTCCCACTCCCACCAGCTCGTCGCCACCTCCCCCGCTCGGAGAGTTCTCCTCGAGGTCAAACTCGAACTGCGATCCTTTGCGGAAGTCGGAGCATTGCCAGAATTAGACGAGGTGATAGTGATGTCCGAGAGTAAATGTCTGCGAGCTTATTCCGCGAGTGGATCGCCGACATGCGGATTGGGTCGGCCGTCGTTCGGTCCACAGTGAAGCCGAGGGAGGGTTGTAACGGCATGGCTGATTGCGACGGACTTTGCGCGTGTGACGCCTGTCCGCCGCACGCCGCGAGCAGACTAGCGAGAATCACGACAACGACAGCCGCTGCGCCGGTCGGTCTCACGTGCAGAACCTCCGCCCTGCGACAGACTTGCCGGCACAGCAGCCCAGGGCCAAAACGGGAGCCAGCAAGATGCTCGCGACTCTCACGACCTAGCCATGGGCGTGTACCACGGCTTGAAAGACAACGCTGAACACGACGATCGCGGCCACCGCAACCAGGCCGACGACGGCGACGGCGGAGCGAGGCGACGGCCCCTTGGACCGGTCGGCAAGCGCGTAACTTACACCCACCACGGCGAGTCCGGCGATGGGAGTCTCCAAGAGAGACAGCAGGGTCCCCAAGGCAAAACCAGCCCACGGCGAACGCGCTTTGCGCTGCCAGATGATCTTGCACCAGTATCCGAGACCAAAAGCTGCGCCGACCCAGAAGATGGCCGCGATGATCAGCAGCGCAGCAATCACGTCAGTCAGCCCCCCTGAGTCGACTCCAACAGCCTACTGAGTGCCTAGTCGGCGAGCAACTCCCCCATCGCGACCTCCTCATCGATATCGGTACCCTCCAGGTGCCGACCACGTTGCCACCGTGCCACCGCAGCCGATCTGGCCGCCTTGGCTTGGCCGGCACCGGGCCCTGGCCAGGACACCCAGGCTGTGCTGCGCGGTCGCTGCAGTATGATGTAGTTGAGTAGGATTGCCTGGGGACGACCCACGCAGAAACAGGTGCGCGCGATGAGTGACACGCCACAAGAACCGAAGCAAGGCAAGGTCGAGCACTGGCAAGGGCACGTCGCCGTCCCGCGACCACCTGAGCCCCGGCCGTCGCCGTGGCCTGGCGTGCTCCTAGTTGCGGGCGCTCCCGTATTGGGTGCCGCAGTTCTAGGCCTGCTCGATCTCGGCTGCTCACCGCTTGCTAACCGGTGGAGTAACCGTCATCGCCTTGGGCGGCTTGACGCTCGGCATCGGGTTGCTCTCGCCTCTGCCGGTCAGTCGAGGATTCTCCCGTAGTCGACGGTTCAGGGCATATCCTGCGCCGCTCGTCGCACCGGGCCTTGTCTTCATCGGCTTCGCCCTGCCCTCGCTGGTCTTCATCGTGATTCAGCTGGCTCTTGGTAGGTAGGCGATGGCTCGAAGCGGACCGGCATAGAGCAGCCGGGCCGGCCGCGCTGGCCTCCGACACGGTCTGCTGATCGGAAGTCGGAGGGCACTCGCGGCGGGCACGGATTGCCCAGTCGCGCGCGCCCGCACGGGCGCGCGCGACGTCCAGACGGGGTGCCGGTACGCCGAGGCTGCCCTCCCTGACGTTGGCGGATCGTTGGCACAGGCCGATATCAGCCACGATTTCGCGCCGGATGAGGCGTCAGAATCCTAAGAGCAGCCTGGGTTTGTGGGGAGTGCACCGCATACGACTCAGGGGTCGGTCAGTCCAAAAGGCTTCCTATCGGTGCTTCGGCCAAAGGCTCCTGGCCGCCTGGGCCAGTTCAGCGGAGGAGCGTTTCGCACCTCCCAGTCCAGTTCGACGTGACCGTGATCGCGGTAGGCCTGGAAGTGAGCCAGATGCGGTCCGCTGCTGTTTCCGAACAGGTGCATGACCATCCTTCCCAGTGCCCGCGCCGGCGTCGTCGCTGGCAACCGGCCTGACGAAGCTACTACGGTGACGATAGCACAAGCCGCATGAGTGTATGCTCGGCCCACGCTTTCGGGCACACGTCGCCTTGCGGCTGGGTGGCCAGGCTAGTGGGACGCCAACGGCCTCGAATCGGTTGCGGCGTTCGGAGTGGCCGTCCTACCTACCCGCACGTGCCCGCATTCCCGCAGGGTGATCTAGTCAGGCAGCAGGCGCTACCGCGTGACGGCGAACGACTGCAGGGCGGCGTCCAGCGCCTGCCTGTAGGCAGGGCGAGCCTTGCCGCTGAGCGTGAGCGTGAGCGTGTATCCGTAGGGCGTGTGGTCGAGGAGCTTGTACAGCTCGTACGTCTCCGCGGAGCCGCCGGTCCACGAGTAGTGGATTCGGTAACCCGAAAGCCCGTTCAACGTGATGGGTTCGACCGCGCCCACGGTGAAGTGCGCGAACTGCTGCTTCATCATGAAGACGGTGGTTCCGGGCGGCGCGCCCACCGCAGTGTAGTCGGTCGACAGCGAGACGCGGGCAGCGGAAAGCGACGGCTCGGGGAGCATGACCTCTTCAGCGTCGATGCCGAGCCCCCCGTTCGGACCGTAGGGCCGCGTCGATGGCCGTCCTCTGGTGTCGCCGTCGGTGAAGTAGACGACGAGCCAGTTTCCTGCTAGCCCGGAGTAGGAACTGCTGATGCTGTCGACGAGTCTGCTCGCGTCGTAGGACACCGAGAAGCGCAGGTCGCGGCTGGCGAAGGTCTTCGCGTGCGGGATGGGGGTGGCGATTGGAGGCGCGGCGGACTTGCTCGTGCAGCCCCCAACGAGAAAGACCGCCACGAGAACCATGACAAGGCCGCGCCTCATCTGATAATCCTAACACTGTGGCGACCTTGAGCACGATCGCCCGCGGCCTTGACCCGGTCGCCCTTCGCCGCGGTCGCGCTCACGGCGCACCCGATAGGCGCGCGCAGTCGTGCCGGGTCGCCTGCTGGAGCCGGAGGCGGGGTCGTGAGGGGTGGGCTTCATCCCGGCGAGTGTGACGAACGGCTAGGGCGAACCCCGCTTGAAGTCCATGACGTGTACAAAGCCACCTTCCTGCGCCTCCATGGACAAGGTGTTCGTAGCGGCTTGGGAGAGGAAGAACATCGGCACGAGCGCGCCGCCAACGAAGACTTCCAGCCTGGCCCCGCCCATCCCCGCGATGGTCGGGTAGCGCGAACCGTCGCGGCTCACGAGGGTCACTTTGTAGCCCCCGCCGTCTTTCGAGATGATCAGCCCACCCGGCCGCGCCGCCGTGCCGCCGAAGTCGTAGCCGCTAGTCCCCTGTTTGTCTGTCCAGACGACGCTTCCCCGACTGGGCACCCACGAGCCGCTCATGCCGTTGCCGCAGGCCGATACCGTAAGAAGGCAGGTCAGCGCGACCGAAGCGGCAAGGGCTGCCTTGGTAACGAAACGCATCGGCCTCACACCCCCTGTGTCGCGTTGACGCTGTACGCCTGACGACTAGCATAGCAGTAGGGCCAGGGTGATGGCTCTGGCCTTCGACCTTCCCGCGCTCTCGACCCGCGTGCGCTCGACGCCTCTCCTTCGCGTTCTTGTGCTCATCGCGGCCACAGATAGCCCGGACTCCTCGAAACGCGACGGAGATACCTTCCGCGGCCGCGGAGGCGCATCCGGAGGTGGAGAGCCTTAACGATCATTGAGTAGTTCACGGCAGATTCGTCGCGACGGGTGTCGGGGCAAGAGCGCCAGGCTGCAGGGTGGCCGCCACCTGGGGCGCGGGCGAGCCGCCCTGGTCGCCCGCCAGCAGCAGGCGGGTCTTGTCGGCCGCGTCGGGGAGCAGGAGGTACCGGGCTACGCCGTAGGAGACGAGCAGGTCTCTGCCTTGCACTACGGCCTTGCCCTGGACGCGGGTGCCGTCGTCGCTGACAAGGGTGGCGACATAGGAGTCGCCGGCCTTGGTGATAACGATGCCGCCTCCGGACTTGGCCGACGGAGCCCAGGCGAGCCCACCCTCCCCCAGTTCATGGGGGAAACGCAGCGCGCCGGAGGTCGGTATCCAGGTTCCCTGCCAAGAGGCGGAGGCGGAGCCGCAGGCGGAGGCCACCATGCAAGGTGACAGCAGTAGCGTAAGCCCGAGCGCAGCGCAGCGGATTCGAGACCTGCGGAGTAGCATTGCTCCCCCTTCTGCCTGTCGGGCTAACGTCGGGCGCACAACCTGCGCGGACTGCGGCTGGAGTCTATCGCGGCACTCGGGCGCGTCATGTTGATGCGCTTGCTAGATGTGGCGGCGCCTAGTGTCCGGTCGGAGGGATGGGATAGGTCCCGATGCCGAGGTTGCGCGCTTCAATAGACGCGCGCTCTACCGGCGACGACTTGGCCTTCACGCGGGCGCGACTCTGCTCCTGCCAGTCACCGGCAGGACCGCGGGCGTAGAGAACATAGAAGTAGTGTCGCTGCCCGGCCGCCCCGCGGTCCTGATAGTCGCAGTCGGCACCCTCCCACAGGAGATCCCAGTCGGCGGTGGCCTCAGGCGTCTCGGGGTAGCGTCGCTCCGAGCGCAACACTCGGTAGCGAGCGTCGTTTGCTTCTGTGACACGCCAGCGCAGGTTGACGAAGCCCTCCTCGGCCGAAGCGCGGAAGTGACTGACGAGCTTGTTGTGCTGGCGTCCGAACATTCACCCTGCCTGACAGTAGTTGTGCATGCCGAGCAACTGCGACAAAGCCTACGCTTCTCTCCGTAAGCCGTCACGGTCGCACGGGCATGCCTTGATGCGCGACACCGTCGGCATCGACTCGGCGTATTTCGCGGCCTTTCCCCGCCTTCTCCTGCTCACCGCGGCCACGGATAGCCCCGACCACCTCTGAGCGCGACGGAGATACCTTCCGCGGCCTCGGAGATGTATCCGGGACGGCCACCTTGCCCACCCGCAGATGCCCGCATCCAACGAGCCACGTCCTACGCTGACTGCCGAACGCGAGGCGTTTGGGCAGCGCCCCTAGCGCACGCTGACCTTGACGACCGGTGTGAAGTAGAAGCTCGGGCCGTCGTCACTGCTGCGCGGGTACCGCGCCACATACCAGGTGGTACGGCTCGGATGAAGCAGAGCGCTCACGAACGTGCCGTTGTCGTTTGCCCGGTAGTGGCCGACCTTGTGCCAACCCGGCGCAGTCACTGTTGCCGGCCGCGCCGCTGCGCTGTGTCGTGCGAACAGCCAGACAGTCCGTGCGGCCGACGGCACCGTGCCGCGCAGTCGGATGCCCGTGCCGCGCACGACGACGTCGGCAGTCGATCTGAAGGCGCACACCTGGAAACCATCCCACAGACTGAGGTGACTGGCAGGGTCGTCGGTGCGGTAGGTGGTCAGGTCGTAGGACTCGCCCGGATCAGCGCTATTGGGGATTCGTAGTTTGACGACGTAGGTCTTGTCGGTACCAGCGGAGGACACCTGGGTCGGGTAGGGCTTGTAGTCGGTGAGCTGAAAGCCGGCCTTCTCACCGGCCGGCCAGCCCTTGAGGACCACCCTGACGACGCTTCCCGGCCGACCGCAGTGCTGGCAGGGTGGCCCGGCGAGGTAGGCGCGCTGGGCGTGGCTCCAGTCGAAGACGACCGGGCTGGATGCCTGTGACCCGGCGGCCACAGGAACCGCGCTTGGGCTCAGCCACTCGGCAGCCGCCGTCACGTTCTGTGCGTCGCCTGGCGTCTGCACGTCACTGACCACGACGTCGTTGAAGCTCGGCGGTGCCATCGGGACGAGCTCCACGCCCGAAAACAGGGAGGGGAAGGACTGAGCCATGCCGTTAGCGCCGTAGACATCGACCTGAGGATCGAAGCCGACGGGCGGCTTGGTGATCTGTATGTCGATGGCGCCGGGCTGCACGGAGTAGCGGTACGAGCTTGCCTGGTTATTCGCCGAGAAATCATACGCCCAGCTTGCCAGCCATTGTGGTTGCGAAAACGCAGCCTCGTATTCCACCAAGAGGCAGTCGTTGCCCGGGTGCGAGCTGACGGTGGTAAACGAGAACTGGCCACCTGTGCTTAGCACGCCTCCTCCGAACTGAGCCGCGACCAAAGGATCCAGCTCATAGCCGGGCGGCATCCATCCCCACCCGACGGCAGCACCACTGACGGGGTTACCCGAGTAGTCGAGGACGGTGCCGCTGATGGCATAGGTGACCCCGCCGAGTTGCGCTGACTCGACATGACTCACCGGTACCGCACCCGGGGTGAGACTCGCGCCTGGCGACCCCAGCGCCGGGGCGGGCACCAGAAGCAGCACAGCGCCAAGCACGGCGAACGCACAAGTCAACAGGCGTCTCACAGCGACCCCCCACCGATGCGTGTCGGGCTGCACACAGCCGCGCCGGCGCAGGCCCCTCCGATATCCATACTAGACCTCTGCGGCGGCTGTGCAACGTAGGCTCGCGCGAAAATGGAGGGCGGTGGCTGTCTTGGTCAGGGCCCTCACAGTCGGACGTCTCGGTAGCGCGGTTTCGGCCACGCATCGGCGTCTTGCAACCATCCTGCAACCGAAGGCAGCTGCGTTAGGTGGCGCTCAGTGGTACTCGGCGGCAATTCGGTTCGGTTTGCCAAGCGTGAGATGGCACTTGAAGGCACTCGGCGGCACTCCCTGACACCAAGGCTACTGCCCTCTCACGGCGGTAACACCGGTTCGAATCCGGTATGCGCTACCACCCATTTCAGGCGTATTTGCAGGTGTTTTATGCATTTCTCGGTGTTCTCGGAACGCCTTCTGCAACCCGCTTGCAACCCTCCTGCAACCGAACGTGGCGCTAGAAGATGGTACGGAGCGGCCCCGACGACACTCAGCGACACTCGCAGCCCGCTTTGGAGAAGCGTCCTCCGGCCCGGTTGAAGCGGGCGTGGAAGCGTGGCTACCATGGGCGCGGAACGTTCGGCGTGAACAGGTACGCTACTGCCCTCTCACGGCTGGGCTGTGGGCGAGACCAGCGACGGCAACGGCAGAAGTGGCTCGGCGAGCCTGAAGGATTGTGCGCCGCGCCGCGCCGTCCGCTCGTCGACTTGGGTGAAGCGCGGTTCGAGCCCGCTACGACCGACGGATGCCTCGTCACGACGGCAGCGCCTACGGGACTGTCCAACCGCCGCTGCTCATGTGGCCCACGGCCTGGAAGTTCGTGCCGCCGCCGATCTGCGTGTAGGTGTAGTCGCCGAGATTGGAGCTGTCCTGCATGTCGACATTCGTCCACGGGTTCTTCGGCCAGTTGTCGACGTAGGAGCTGCCGTTGGTGTCGAGCAGAGTAGCCTTCGACACTGCGACCGGATACGTGTCGGCATGGTCGATGGCGTAGCTTGCGATGCCGAGCTCGATGACGTGCACGCCGCCCTTGACGGCGGCGTCCTTGGCCTTGTTCCTCTGGTTCAAGAACATCGGGATGGCGATCGCCGCCAGGATACCGACGATGATGATCACGATCAGGAGCTCGATGAGCGTGAAGCCCCTTTGGCCTGCGCGCTTTCTCATCTGAGCTGCCCTCCCTGGTCCATCGGTTGCCGGCACGATGCTCGTTCGAGGGGGCGGCTTTGCACCGGCAGAGCCGCCCCCTCGGGGCACTCAATCCAGACGAACCTGGATCACGGAACCTGGAACTGTCCGCTGTTGGACAGGTGGCCCTGCAGCGTGAAGGTGCTCGAGGCCGGGATGTCGGTGTAGGTGTAGTTGCCCTGGTCGGTACCGCTCTGCATGTAGGCGCCGGTCGTGGAGAACGGGTTCTTGGGCCAGTTGTCCACGTAGTTGTTGCCGTTGGCGTCGACGAGCTGCGTCTTGTCGGTGATGGTGCCCGGGAAGGCGTCGCTGTGGTCGACCGCGTAGCTCTCGATACCCACCTGGATGCTGTGGATGCCCTCCTTGACGGCGGCGTCCTTGGCCTTGTCCCTCTGATTCAGGAACATCGGGATGGCGATCGCCGCCAGGATACCGATGATGATGATCACGATCAGGAGCTCGATGAGGGTGAACCCCTTTTCGCCCTTGGTCTTGGTGAATGACTTCATGTGAGTTGTCACCTCCTTCGCAATCGAGTCGAAACCTTACAGACCCTGCTGTTTGCGAGGTGACCACGAAAAAACGACCCGCGGCTCCTCTCCGGCTAGCCACAGGTCGTACTGCAGCGTCACGCGCGCTGCCGCGGCAACCCAGCCGACTCCCGTGTTCCGAGTCCTGTGGCTTTGCGCCCCGCCCTCACAGGCGGTTTGCCTTTCGTGCCTTCGCAATCAGGCTGCCCCGGCAACCTTCGCGTAGACGCCTCTAGGGCGTGCGTAACACCAATGACGATTGTTCTTAATCTTTGCTTAATATGCGACGGAGCAAGCCGTTGCCGAAGTCGCGTCAGAACGCCCCACAAGACGCGCATGGGCCTGGGCTTGATGCCCTTCGTTGACACCAGTGTGGGCCACCCGCCCACCGGATCGAGGAAGCGGGCAAGTGGCTCACGCCAGGGTCCCCCGCTGCCGATAAGGTGACCAACTGCGACTTCGGAGCGCACGATGCGCGTGATAGCCAACTTCACCATTCTTGCTGTCGTCCTGCTGCTGGCCGGTTCCGGGGGTGCCTTCCGCGCCACGAAGGATCCGTTCGTCGGGACGTGGCGGGCGGACACCTATGAGGTGCGCATCTTCAAGACCTACAGTGTCTACCAGGTCGATGTGCTCCAGCGCGGCCACGGATTGGACACGAGCTTGTACAGGCGAGACGGCAACGAGTTGATCATGGAGATGAAGTTCCAAGACCCGGCAACCCACAAGCCCAGGTTCGAGACGCATGTCGTCCAACGCGATTCGGCGGGCCATCTCCAGTACGAGTCCCCCGAGGTGACAGTGGAGACGCTTTCGCGAGTGTCAGACAAGCCCCCCGACACCATGCCGTAGCCGGCGTCCGTCTCCCTCGATCAGGCCTTCAGTCGAGGCGGTAGGTCTTGTGATCCGCCCGCAAAGTCAGTGGCAGTTCCGTCCGCTCGAACTCCTCTGGGTTCACCTGCTCCCGTCCAGACCGCACAAGCACGCGCACAGCGAGCTCCCGTCGGCGATTGACCGGCGGGGGCCCGCTCTGTAGTCAGGTCATATGCCGTCCTTCGACAGCTACTGTGAGCTGTCCCACCTCCCCGCCGGCCCGAACATCCTAGTGGAGCGGCTCCATTTCGAGGTCGAGCAACGAGCAGGCCTTCTTGACATCGGGGTCGTCGGGATCGATTGAAGAGCGGTCCAAGAGCGTCACCGAAACAGGGGCTCCGGTTGCGCGTTCAAAAAGGGCGCAGTTCGGAACGTTGTCGCTGTACCGCGAGAGGTAGTAGATGCCGGCGTAGGAGTCCCCGTTGGCCTGCATCTCTTCGAATACGACCCTTGAGATTGCCTGAGTCACGTCTGCGTCAGCGCTGCGGATCGTGCTCGTGTCGAGGTCCTCGACCCCGTGCGCGACGAGCAGCGCGGCGAGATCGGAGGCACGACGAAGCGCCGCGAGTGACTGCTCCCCTCCCACCTTGACAAGCGGCCCATGCACGCCGGACGCGACGCCCCTTGTGATCACTCGTCGGGACAGCCAGCCCACAGGGACAACGCCCATTGGAAAGGGAGACGCAGCATGCGGGTCGCTCTCGTTCACTATCTGATCAAGGCCAGGCCGGAACTTGGCGAACACCTCGAGAAGTGCACCGACCCGATCGTAGCTTGCGTAGAGAACCCGGTATTCACGACGGGGGTCATCCCACCGTTCACCACCGATGTATGACCAACCCGGCCAATCCCAGGGGTCCGGTTCGTTTCCCACGCGGTAGAGCGTAGTGGGTGCCGCCTCGGTGTCGAGGAGCAGAGTCACCCTTCGGCAAGGAAGTGCCGTTCAGCCCTGATGACCATGGGACCGACCTTGTCAAGGTCGCCGTCCCGAAGCAGCCGGGCAGGCGCAGCATCACCGAGCAGCGGGTTCAGCCCTTGAAACCAGGCTTGAGTTGCCTCGATATCCTCTTCTCGTGAGATACACAACGCGAGGGCGTATGCCTCGCGTAACCGGCGCGCAACGTCACCCTGCGGCTTTCGCGAGCCCTCCGCCCACTGGCGGACCGCGCGCGTCTCACCAACTGAACCGATATAGGCCACGAGTCGTGGGGTCAGCAGATCCTGCAGCTTCGACACGAGCTCCGGAAACGCGAGCCTGATCGCCTCGGCGCGGCACGCCCCATTCAGCTCCCCCAGGTTGGACTTGGTAGCAGTCATCGTCCTCGACCTTTCACTCTTGGCTACGTACAACATAGCTATCCCCCGGCAATATACATGGTAATCACGTTCCGATAAGGATGTAAATCACATCGACACAACAGGGGCGGAGCTGAAGGGTTGGCCGTAAGGTTCGCGCCAAGCTGGCCGCAGGTCAGGCATGAAGCCCGTCGAGTTCGCGTCGCCTGATTCCATGGACGTGAGTACTCAGGATGGCGGACGCCGCCATGCCGCAGCTCACCTGCAACTCACCGGCAGGGCTTCCCTGGCGCACGGTTATCCCGCGAGCTTCTCCAAGCGTAACGCTACGCCACCGTCGTGGAGCAAAGAATCAGTCGACCGGGTCTGATCCGTCGCGCACATCAGCCAGCGGGAAGATGCACAGTGAGCCCGGCGGCAGCCCGACCTTGACTGATGCTCCAGGTCGCAGGTCCAGCGGCCCCAGGTCGCGTGCTAGTAGCAGAGCGGTCATGGCCGTCTCGCCCCCAAGAACGACTCGAGCAAGCGGCGTCGTCGGTAGGACGCGATCGACCGTGGCCTCGAACGCTGCGCCGCCGGGGTTTCCTGCGGCCTCGACGCCCAGAAGCACAGACTCAGGCCGGTAGAAGACTGAGACCGGACCATTCCAGCCGTCGAGAGCGCCGTGAGCGGGGAGCACGAGGGCACCTACCGTCAGCACGCCGTGATCGAGGCGTCCGACACCAAGCTCGGACCAGCCCAGCAGCCGCGCGCAGGTGTCATCTGCCGGCTGAGCAACGATCTCGTGGGCACCGGCCAGTTGGCGAACCTTCCCAGCGACAACGACGGCGACCTGGTCCGCGATGCTGAGCGCCTCGTCGCGGTCGTGGGTGACGTGGATAGCCGGGATCCCCAGTCCGCCAAGCAGCTCTTGCAGGACGATGCGCAGATCGTCGCGCGTGGGTCGGTCGAGCGCCGAGAGCGGTTCGTCCAAGAGGAGCAGCCCGGGTGCCGCGGCCAGCGCTCGCGCCAGAGCCACGCGCTGACGCTCGCCGCCGCTCAGTGAGCGCAGGTGATCGCTCGGCAAGTGACATGATTTCGAAGCGAGCCAGCAGCGCGTCAACGCGCTGCCGTAGTGGCGCTCGCCGCGGGCGCGAAGGGCAAAGCCCACGTTGTCGCGCACCGACAGGTGCGGGAACAGGGCTGCGTTTTGGAAGACGAAGCCGATGGCGCGCTCTTCCGGGGGCAGCCGCCCCAGCTGCCTGCCGCCCAGGCGAGATGGCGCCCGCCAGCAGCCGCGCGAAAGCCGGCGATCGTCTCGAGCAGCATCGTCTTGCCAGCACCGGAGGGCCCGAGGACCGCCAGCACGCGATCACATTTCACGTCGAGATCGATCGGGCCAAGCTCGAATGAGCCGGCGCGCGCTCTGACGCCCTCGATGACCAGGCCGCTGTCAGCGAGGGCCACGGTCAGCGATCCACAGCCAGCGGCCAGAGGCCAGAGTGCGTAGCACGAGGAAGGTCGCCAGCGCCACGATCAGCAGCAGCACGGAGGCTGACGAAGCAGCCGCCAGACCGGAACGCAGGAACAGATTGTAGATCTCGACGGGCGCCGTGACAGGGTAGTAGGCGATGATCACCACAGCGCCGAACTCGGCGATCGAACGTGCGTATACCAGCACGGCACCGGTGAGCACGCCGCGGGCGCCCAACGGCAGCGTGATGCGACGAAAGGTATGCGCGCGAGTGGCGCCCAGACTGCGGGCGGCGCGTTCGAGATTGGGGTCGATCGCCTCGAAGGCGACCCGCGCGCTGTTGACGGCAAACGGCGCACTGACGAAAAGCATGGCTGCCACGATGCCCCACTGTGACCCGTAGAAGGACACGCCGAGGTGCCCCGCCGGGGCACCGACCCAGCCGGTGCGCCCCAGCAAGAACGAGCAGGGCGATGCCAGCCACCGTGTGCGGCACCGCCAGTGGCAGATCGACGATGGCCTGCACGAGTCCGGGCGCGGGGATGCGACGCTGGGCGAGCAGGTAGGCAAGCGGCACGCCCAGCAGGGTGGCGATCACGGCCGTGATCGCCGCATCCTGCAGGCTCAAGACGATGGCGTTACGTACCTCGGCTTCGCTTGCCGCGCTGATCAGGCTAGAGGGCGACGAAGTCGCCGCCAGGCGCACGATGGGCAGCACGATGAAGGCAATCAGCAAGCCGCTGAGCCAACCACAGCAGTGCCTGGAACAGGCCGGAAGGCCACCGCGGCGGGCGCCGGCCCGCCGATCTGTCGGCCGGGCCACCGCCGGCTACACCTGGATGTTCGGCGGTGGCCCGAGAATCAGTCATGACACAGCTCTTACTTCGGCCACGGCCTTGGTCAGCGAGCTCGAGTGACGCCGGAATCGGCGCTCGTGCTGCTGGCCAGCGCTGGAGAGATGACCACGAAACCGTTGGCGCGCATGATCGCCTGGCCCTTGGGCCCAGAACGAAGGCGACGAACTGCTCGCCGAGGGCCGAGTTGGGAGCGTTGCTGGGAACCGTCAAGCCGTAGATGATCGGCTTGCCAGTGACCATTCCGTCGGGCCCTGCACGCTTACGGTCGCATAGGACTTGGCCAGAGCGGGGTCAGAGAGGCTGATCTGCGGCGGGCAGATGGATGTACTTCAGGTGGTTCTGCAGGGCGTCGGAGCGGTAGATCGCCAGGTAGTCGATCTGGCCGCTCTGCAGGGCGCCGAGCAACGAGGTCTCGGTCTCGGCCTCGGAGGAGCTGGGTGAGTTCTTCAGCACCGAGGCCGAAAGTTCGGGTCGTGGTAGTAGCTCTGCGCCAGCTTGAGCGCCTGAAGGATCTGATAGCCGGAGGGATCGGCCGCCGGGTTGGAGCGACCGATGCGCACCCCGGGCTCGGCCAGGACTTTGTACCAGTTGCTGGCCGTCAGTTGCGCGGCGCCCTTGCTGTGGCTGTGTAGGCGAAGGTGATCTGGTTGGAGACGAAGCCGATGTACCAGCTCGCGTAGCTCTTCCCGTTGACGTTGAACATCTCGCTGGGAATCAGCGAGTAGTCGGCGACGCCGAGCACATCGGCGGGCTGCCCGAGCTGGGTGATATCCTTGACATCGTCGCCGCTGGCGCCGAAGTGGGAGTTCACGGTGACGCCGGGATTTGCCGCCTTGAAGGCGGCGATCATCCTGGGTGAAGGGGTTGGCCAGCGTGCCGGCGCCGAAGACGATCAGGGTCTTGCTGGCAGTCGCCGCGCTCGGGCTGGGGCTCGTGGATGCTGACGAACTCGAACTCGAGCCGCAGGCGGCCGCAGCGACGACCACGAGCACCACGGCAGAAAGCGCGGCTGCCCGGGCCAACCACTTGCGAGGCATTTTCGTTCGATCGAATGCGTGCAACTCTTCCTCCTCTGCCGCGATTCACGAAACCCCGGCACGCGAAGGAAGGTTGGCCACCACACCGGCTATTCCGCCGAAACGCGGACCGTCCGCAAGAAGCACGGTGTGTAGGTCCCCTCTACTAGCGACGCTGGTCTTGATGGCGCCATCTCCTTTCCGCACTGGGAGGCACGGCGCTTTCGCACTGCACCCTACCGGCTCGGGCACCTTAGGCCGTTGCGCCCTTAGGACTTCCGAACTCGGAGACTGCGCGACTGTACCCACCTAGGCGAGCACGTGAACCGTAGTGACCGTGGCGAGAGGAGACCGGCCCTGTGCCTCTCGTCACGCGGCCTCGCGATCGCGGGCAGCCGCCCACGTCTTCTGCGCATTCGCCATGGCCTCGAAGTTCTCATACATGTGCGGGTTGCCGATCTCCGCACGCCACGCGACAGCGTGGCCCTTCATCCTGTCCCACGAGAGATCGACCGCCAGCCAGTCGAACAGCAGGTCCTCGTTGAGCAGCCCGTGCTTGTGGAGGGTGCCGAGCGTCTCGTACCAGTTGAGCACGGCCCGGATGTTGGCATAGCCCTTGCCGCCCTCGGCGTTCTTGACCGAGAACTCGCTGGGGTCGGCGACGAACTCGTCGCTCCACATCCAATCGGTGGCCTCTACTGGCCACGACCGTACCAGCTGAAGCATCAGGTCGGCATCCTCGTGAGTCGGCTTAGACATGGTCCCGCGTCCTTTCTCTAAAGGTCCCGGCGTAATCTCACTCACCGCGAAGGTGGAGCACGACGCTATATACCCCTGGCTTGTCGGTAGCCGCTGCGTTGCCTTTGACTTGTGACCAACCCCGCCGCGACGGTCACGGCGGCCACCACGATGCCGGTGATGACGAGGTTGGTAGTCGAGGACGAGAGGGGCGCCGGCGGCTCGCCATCGGCGAGGGCGGGGACGGCGACGACCAAGGCCACAAGCGAGGCTGCCAAGCTGACGAGGAGCTTGGCGGGCACTTGTCGACCGATGGCAAAACGTGGATACCGGCGGCAGGACAGTGAGGAACGCGTTGGCTTCTTCCTTGCTCTCTGCCGGCCTTTGAGTCTTGCGAGACAGGACACAGTTTCGGCCTGCTCTCGCGACCGAGACACCGTCGGAGATGCCCTAACGATCGGTTAGCCGTGCAACCCTCCTGTAACCGAAACTGGGGGCAGAAGATGGCGGTGAGCGGTGCTCGATGCATTCGGTGGCACTCAGCCCAGCCACGGCGAAGGCCGTTGGTTCGTGCGATGTCGCCCACTAGCACTGATGCCCAGTTTCTGTGGTCCGTATGAGATAATATGGGCCTGGCCGCAGCGCAGGCCATCTTCTGAACGCGTGGACTTGGGGGGGCACATGAAACGCAGTCTGGCTTTTGTCGCACTCCTGACGATCGGGCTGCTCGTAGCGCCCGCCGCCCACGCAGCGACCATGAACGGCCACCTGGCCATGGCGCGCGCGTTCCGTTTGCACTCGGTGGCCCCGAGCCGGCTCTCAATGCCGATTCTGTCGTCGGCTTCCACCTACTCGATCAACGGCACTGCCGAGGACTTCTTCGGCAATCCTCAGGCCGGTTACGAGGTGGACTGGGGCTGGTTTGACCCCGACGGCGACTCCTGGTCTCCCACCGCCGGCGTCTACCACCACGGTGGCACAACGAACACCGCCGGCGACGGCACCTTCTCGCTTCCAGCCGTCACCTCCGACCCTGGTCACGATGACCTTTTCGTCTTTGACTCCGACACGGGCTCTTACTTCTTGGACCAGTGGGGACTCGACTTCTCGACCACCCACAACTACACGCTACGTCCGGGCCATGTCGCCGTGACCGTGGCTCACGGCCTCGACGGCCAGCCCATCGGCGTGACACTGGGCGACGCTGCCAGTTCGTCTGCAGACACCCAGATCGATCTCACCCAGGGCTCAGGCGTTGTGAACGCCGCTCCTCCGGACTTCAACAGCGGCGTTGCCTACTCCTACAACCCGCACGACACGGTGTCGGCCGAGTGCGAGTGGGTCAACCCGAGCCACACCCCTGTCGCTGTGACGCCGGGGACGCTTGCCGGCACCACCGTCTCGTTCGACTGGAGCCAGGCGGTCCTTGGCCGTCTGGTGGGGCCGCTGTGCCAGCACGCCGGACGGCCGGGCAGTCTCGTCAGGTTCGCCGTCTCCAACCTGCCGGCGGGCCAGCAGATGTCGTTCTTCGGCTCCTCGCTTTCGCCCGACGACTGGGGCACCCAGACCTATCCTGCGACCGTCGTCACCTCGACGGGGACCGACCAGAGCTACACCGTCTCGCTGCGCATCCCCAAGCGGGCGACGGTCGGCGATGTCTATGAGATCTATGCCACGCGCAGCGACGACCCACAGAGCCTGCTTGAACTCTACGACGACTACCAGGTCTGCACGATCGGCGCTTCGCGGCAGTCGATTCACCGTGGCGGCGTCGTGCGCCTCCGCGGCCAGACGGCGACCATGGAGGGCTTCACGGTCACTCTTTTCATGACGCACCACCGCGCGGGCGAGCCCTCGCATCTGAGGGCGCCGGGGTGGACAAAGGTCGTAGATCTCTACGTCGGCAGCGAAGGCAAGTTCCACAGCCCCCTGCTGCGGCCTTCGCGCACCACCTGGTACGCGGTCCGCTTCTCGGACGAAGACGCAGGGTTCACGGCCTTCACTCCCGTCGTCAGGGTGGCCGTGCGCAGGTGAGATCCCGCCTCGGTGCCGCTTCACCGGCGGCGAGGCGACATGCAGGCTGGCGGTTCCGGTGCGATCACACGGATGTCGTAGGTAATCGCGACTGTCACCTGCGTTAGCGTCAACAAGCCGAGCAGGCTTCTCGCCGCTCCGATCCCGGTGGGCGACTGCCGGGGCAGTGATCCCCGAGCGAAAGGCGCTCATGGAAGGGTTCACCATCATCAACTTGCTCGAGGTCGAGGACTCCGTCTCGGGACGGGTCGAGGGCCTCGAGGGTCGCTTCGCCCGCACGAGCCTGGACTCGCGCGACATCGGCGTCAGCCATTTTCGCTACGCGCCGAACCTGCGCGGCTCGACCGGGCATCGTCACGGCCAACAGGAAGAGGTCTACATCGTGGCCGCCGGCGCCGGTCAGGTGCTGCTCGACGGCACGGCGTATGAGCTCCACCAGTGGGACGTGGTGCGCGTCGCGCCTGAGGTCGTCAGAGCGTTCGCGGCGGGGTCCGAGGGCCTCGAGCTGATCGCCATCGGCGGACCGAAGCCCGAAGGCGGCGACGGCGAGATGCTTCAGGTCGTGTGGCCGGACTGAGGGACCGCAACCACTCTGCGCTCCCCGGGGGCCGCAGATGGCCGCTGCCATACGACCTGCCCGCACGCAAGCACCGATAACCAAGGCTTGAACAGACCAACCATGGGGCTTTCGACAGGCCTAAGCTCGGTGCGCCGACTTGTCGACACCACGGTCGAAGAGTCGGCTACCAGGCCGCTGAAGGAGGTTCTTCTTGCGACGCACTTTTGTCCGTCTGCTCGCCTGTGCCGGCTTGCTTGTCGCGCCTCTCCTCTACGGGTGTGGTGATCGCAGTGCTTCTGTCGGCTCCTCACCGCCCGGCGCAAGCGCCACCGCGACCGCAACCCACACGGCGGCAGCCACGAGCGACTGGCTGAGGGTCGCCGGCGGGTACGATCACACGCTGGCCCTCGCCAAAGACGGCACGTTGTGGGCCTGGGGCAGCGGCGAGGTCGGCGAGCTGGGCCTGGGCAACACCGAGACGCGTCTCAGCCCGACCAGAGTCGGTGCCGCCCGTGACTGGTCGACCATCGCAAGCGACGTCGGCTCCAGCTTCGCTATCAAGAAGAATGGCACGCTATGGGCCTGGGGAGCCGACTGGAAGGGGCAGCTCGGCTTGGGCGACAGCAAGGAGAGGAACTCCCCGACCCAGGTGGGCGAGGCCAACAATCGGCGGTTGACCATGCACGTCAGCGGTTGGTCGCAGCCCAACTGCATACCCGCAGAGCACCGCCCTCGTGCCGTCCTAGCAGCGCCTATGGGGCATCGATCGTGAGCGTGACCGTGATGTACTTGCCTGGCTCGACGACGATCGTCTGAGACTGAGCCGCATCGGAGCCTTCGATGAGCGTGTAGGTGCCCGGCGAGAGGTCGACCTTGAACGCTCCGGAGGGGCCCGCCTTGGTCCGGGCCACGATCGTGCCGTGGAGGTCGTCCTGATGGACGGCGATAGCGACGCCGGGCTCGGGCCGGGGGCTCCCCGGAGCCGGTCCACCCGCGAGCATCGCCATGCCTTGTACGCCGCTGTGGGCCGCCGGCGCGGCCGTGCCGCAGGACGAGAGCGAGAGCATCGCGAGAGCGACCAGCGGTGCGATCGCAAGGCAGCGTGAGAATCTTGACATGACGGCTCCCTGATCGGTCAGCGTTCGATCATGGAGACGCAGACGTGGGGCTTCGAGTTCACCCGCAGGCACGGCTGGGACTCTCCGGACGCGACGAAGACACCTCCGCAGCCTCGGGGACCGGCAAGGCCCGCTTGCTCGGGCAGGGCCCGCACCGAGCGGCCAAGCTCCGAGACGCCGCCGGCGAGTGCGAGTCGTTGCAACAGCTGGTCGATGAGAGGCTTGCCCACTCGTGGGGCCTCAGAGCCGCGACCGCATCACCGGAGGGGCGGTGCGGTCCGCGCGCAGCGCCAGCGTCCATCGGGCCGCAGGAACGCAACGACGCGCGGCAAGGCGATCGCGGCACAGAACGCAGCGCAGTGAGGGTAGTTGGTCACGATCTCCCGAACGGGCGCGCCCGGATTCAACGACCGAATGCGACGATAGAGCAGGCCCGACTGAGCGCGGGCCTGGTCGACCACGACCTGGTCGCTGCGACTCCACCAGAGCTCGACAGGCACGTCGTCGAAGGCCAGATCCTCGGCGTATGTCAGCGGGCTGCGCAGAGCGTAGGAAAGCGGCTTCTGCGCGGGCGTGCCGCCGCACTCGACAACCATGTCGTGCAAGACCACACGGCCGCTTCGTCGGGGGCACGGCATGTCATAGTAGTGGCTCGCCAGATCAGCCAGGCCGTCGACGCTCACGGCGGCGGCGATGCGGTCGGGGTACCTGGCCGCCAGGACCAGGGCCTCCTGTCCGCCCATGCTGCAGCCCACAACGTAGACCCGGCGCCGGTCGATATGCACCCACGGCAGAGCGCTCTCGATGACGGCCGGCATGCGGGCCAGATCGGAGATCTGGCCGGGGGCGGCACACGAGTAACCAGGCAGCCGTTCGCCTTCACCCGCCGGGCAGATGACGGCAAAGCCCTCGCGGTTCGGCAGCCGCCCCCAACGGTCGGCCATGAACACCGGACTCTCGCCGCGGCCATGAGGCGTGATCACCAGCGGCAGGTTCGCCGTGGAACCTCGCTTGTACCAGGCGGGCAGGAGCAGCACGGCGGACCGCAGGTGCCCGTCCCAGGCGGTGTAGCGGATCAGGTGACGAGCCGGTCCTGACTGTATGCCGCGCTGACCCCTGGCCGGCGCCACCAGCCAAGGGCTGAGCAGGACGCCGGCCAGCAGAGCGAGCCCAGCACATATCAGCACGGCCTTCGACCGCGTGGCGGCCTTCCCGCGTGTCATGTCCGAGCTCTGTCGTGATTCTGGCGACCCATACGAACGTCATCGGCCGCTCCGGAATCGAGCATGACCAAATTGAGCATCGCGACCCTGGCAGGAACGTGGTGACGCAGGCGGATGGGAACGGCCCGAGCGACGACCCCGACGACACGCCACGGGACGTCGCGACCCCGCGGTGCCTTACGTCGTGGTATTGATAGCCGTCGTCGTCAGCCTGGATGTTCTGTTCTTCAGGCATCACTTCTGGCCACGGCTGATAGTGAATAGCGGCATCGTCATGGTCCTTGCGGCCTTCTACTTGAGATTCCTGAAGAAGCAGACGATGGTAGGCTGGCAGCATGCCGTACCGTTACGTCTACTGCCGGTCGTGTGGCGCGAAACTCGCCGGTCTCGGTTCAGAGATGAACACGGGCCGCTGCCTGCGCTGCCTCGCCGGATCGGGCGTCCGGCTCCTGGCGTCCGAACGCCAGCGCCTTCGCGAAGAGACGGCGGACTGGGCGCCGCAGAAGGTCGTTCGGCGCTGCTGCCGCTGCCAGGCACTGCTGTCGGTGTACAACCTTGAAGACTACTGCGAGGCATGCCAGACCAAAACCCGCGACGGCGGCTTCTATCGTGACGTGAGGCAGCGCTAGGCCACTGACCTTGGTGCGCCGCGGTCGTGGGCGCCCGGTTCGTCTGCGGTTCGCGCTGCAGGTCCTTCGGAGTCCGAGCCCGCACCGCCGGTCGACGCCGGCCCACTCGAATGCCTCGTGCGAGCTTTCCGCTCGATGCGGCTGTCTGGACTGACCCACATCAAGGCAGTGGCGCAGTGGTCAGGTTTCTGGTCATGACGCCGTAGAAGCCGGCGACCATCAGCGTGTCGGTGTCCACGAACTGGGCGCTGGTCATCGCGACGCCTGGGGGCGCCCCGCCGGCGGACCACGTCGCACCACCATCCCGGCTCGTGGGGACTCCTCCGCCGACTGCGCAGAGCAGCGACCCGGAGCGGGCGATACCGACGTAGCGATCGTCGTTAGGAAGATCGCCACCGAGCTGCCAGGTCTCGCCGCCGTCGCTCGTGGTCCAGGCGGCAGCGGGGCCAAGCTGGCTCCAGGCGATGATCAGAGCGTCAGAGGCGTCCTGCATGATCGCGGCCGTAGGCAGGTACTTCGAGACGGGGAGCTGCGTCTTCGACCAAGTGCGTCCACCGTTGCCCGTGATCAGGATGCCGCGCGATGAGTCGATGGCAATGCCATGCCGGGCATCGGCGAAGTCCAGTTCACTGATGTCGGCCGGGACCGCGACGTGCGTGTGGGTCCAGCGGCGTCCGCCGTCGATGGTGCGCAACAGCTTGTTGCCGCCGCTTGCCCAGCCGTGCCTGGCGTCGAGAAAGAAGACGTCGCTCAAGCCGACGGTGACGCCGCTCGGCTGTCGGGCCCAGTAGTGGCCACCGTCCGTGGTGTGGATGATCAGGCCTCTGTCACCGACCGCCCACGCCCTGAGGGCGCTGACCGCCGCCAACGCCGCCACCTGCCGTTTGGAGGCAGATCTCCAGTGCTGGCCACCGTCGGTGGTCTTTATGACACGGCCGCTGACCCCCCAGACCGTCTCGTCGCCGACCGCCGCCAGGCTGCCGACTGTCTCTTGCGAAGCGGGAGTGATGCGCTGCCAGGTCTTGCCGCCGTCGGTCGTGCGCCGATAGCCGGCGCCGTCTGCGATCCAGCCGTTCGAGGGGTCGGAGAAGGAGATGCAGGAGGCAGAGAGTCGGGGCAGCGTCTGCCACGTCCTGCCCCCGTCGGATGAGTGGAGAGAGCCGCTCGAGCCGGCACTCACCACCCATACATCGTCGCCCACCGTGAGGATGTGCGCGCCGAGCATCGCCCGGTGGGCCTTGTGCCAGCTTGCCCCGCCGTTGGTGGTACGCCACAGCCAGCAGCCTGCATTGTCGTCGGTGGCCCACCCCTTGGTCGACGAGGAGAAGGCGGCATCGACGAACTCGACGCCCTTCAACATCGTGGGCGCGAGCCAGGTGGCGCCTCCGTCGGTGGTGCGCTCGACTCTCGTTCCCACGAAATCGCCGTCTGCCCAACCGGCCTCGTACACCGCCTCGAAGACGACCGCCTTGCCGGCACCCTGTGGGGCCAGTGTCTCGAAGGAATCACCGTCGCCATTCGGCACGGCGAGGGGCCCACTCCAGGTCTGGCCGCCGTCGCTCGTGGTGTCGAGCACGAAGTCCTCGTAGTCACCACTCACGACCCAGCCCGAGAGCGGCCCCGCAAAGCGCACCATCCGCGGCCCGACCTGCGATGGCGCGGTGAAGCTGGACTGCCAGCTGGCCCCGCCGTCGGTCGTGTGGAGCAGCATCCCGTTCAGCAGTGTCGTGTCGACGCCCCACGCCCAACCCTCGGTCGCCGAAACGAACTGGACGCCCTGCGGCTCGGCAAAGCCTGGCACGGCGCCCGTACGACTCCACGTCCAGCTCGTGCCGCCGTCGGTGGTGGCCAGGAGGTCGCTCACCTTAGTTGCGACGAACAGCTCGCCGGGCGCCGGCGCCGCGATGGAACTCGCCGGGTAGCCGAACGGCAGGGGTCGCGACCAGGTCCAAAGACCGTCGGGTGAGGTGAGGGGGGCGGCACCGGCGAGAGCAGCCAGGATCGCGCCCCCGGCCGTGGCGATCACGGCGACCGCAAGCGCGGTCGGCAGGAGGCAACGGATTGCACCCTTCATCTCAGCGTCCTTTCAGGAACATGAGGACCCGGTCGGGCATCAGAGCCTGTCTGAGAGATGCCATGCGGTCCCATCCCGGCTGGGCAGTGGATCATTGTTGGTCGATTAGACCGTAGTTTCGCCAGAAAGTGTCGGTCGGCGGTAACGGGGCGCCCCGGGCTCGCGTCGGCTGGATCTCAGTCGGTGAGTTCGTTGGCCGCCGGTCTTGTCCGCGCCCTCGACCCCGTGGCCTCGCAGATGCATCCGAGGCGGCCGCCGCCTGCGATGACGTCCCACGCAGAAAGGCGTAGGCTGCAACCAGGTGTCATGCAGTCTGCACAATCACTGTTGGCCGTGACCGATTCTCCGAAGGGGTGAGATGTACTGCCCTCAATGCCATGCTGAGTACATGCCAGGCTTCACCCACTGCGCCGACTGCGACGTCGAGCTTGTCGAGGCGCTGCCCACCGCCGAGCCCAGACGCAGCGACGCAGCCGACCACCTGGAGACCGTCTTCTCCAGTCACGACCGCGGCCTGGCGGCGATCGCCGAATCCCTGCTCCAGTCGGCCGACATCCACTTCTCGGTGCGCGGCGAGCTGCTCCCGTACCCCGGCGCCTTCCCTGTCGATCTGCAGGTCCTGGGCAGCGACGCCGACGAGGCCCGCCGCATCCTGGCCGAGCTCTCCGCGCCGGAGTCCCAAGCGTAGAGGTCAGCGCAGCCACCAAGCGTGTCGGGCAGAATCGGAGCTGGGGAGGCACTGATGTCGAGACGGATCTCCGTGGTAGCCGCGGCAACGGCCCTCGCCTTGGCACTGGCATCCTGCGGCGCGGCCGCCCAGCCCTCGGGCGTCTACGGCATAGTGCTGCTCGATGGTGGTCCGCCCATCACTGCGCCCTCACCACTGCCCGACGGCTTCGGTTCCGGTCTTCAGGGCCGCATTCTGTCGGTCGATGGCGTTCACGTCTGGACCGTCAGGGGCGGGAAGCTCGGCAAACTCGTGGCCAGAGCCCAGTTTGGCCCACAATCGACCTTCAGGCTGACCCTCGCGCCCGGAAAGTACATGCTGCAGGCAGTCGTCCCCAAGAGCGGCGGCGGTCCGCGGCCGACCTTCGTGACGGTGAAGGCGGGCCAGTACAGTCGGGTGATCGTCTACGTGGAGGGCATGTAGCGGGCGTGTCGTCGACACGGCGCCACGTCGCCCATGGTCGCCGCACTGCGGCGGCTGCTGGTAGGTATCGTCTCTATGGCAGCGAGCACTCCAGGAGCGGCGCAGAGATCTCGCTTACGCGCGCTGGGTGGCCTCTGCCGCCGGCCTCGACTTATGGCTGCGATGACGCCTTGTGCGGAAAGAGCGTAGGCTGCCGAAGATGATGCTGGGATTGATCGATGAGTACGAGTTCGTGGTCCAGCCCAGGCTGGCGGGCCATGGGCCGACGTTGTTCGCGGGGCTATCGAAGCCGGCCGACTTGAAGCTCGTGAGCCGGCGGGAGTTCGGCTCTGGGGCGGTGGCGATGCGGTATGAGCCGAGAAGCCATCGGGACTGAGGTCGGCCGATCGTAGACAGGACGCCGACATCAGAGGTTCCAGCCCGAAAGCACCTGAGAATGGGTGACGGTTCGCTACAAGCGTACGGCAAGGTGTTCGATGAGGTGGCAGCGGAGTACGATCGCCGCCGGCCAACCTACCCCGACCAACTCATCGATCGCGCCTGCGGCATCGCCGGACTGACGGACGGCGATCGCGTGCTCGAGATCGGATGTGGCAGCGGGCAGCTGACCCGCGGCCTGGTCGCCCGCGGCCTTCGGGTCACAGCGGTCGAGCCGGGCAAGCAGCTCGCGTCGCTCGCCGCGCGCAAGCTGGAGGGCTCCGGTCAGGTGAAGTTCGTCACCACGCGGTTCGAGGACGCGGAGCTTCCCGAGCACCATTTCCGAGCCGTCTTCTCGGCTTCGGCGTTTCACTGGATCGACCCCGACGTCAGTTGGCGGAAGGCCGCCGACGCGCTGGTCGCGGGTGGAACGCTTGCTCTCCTGCAGTACTTCGGCCTGCAAGAGCGGCGCCATGCTCGCGACCAGGAGGCGCTCCGTGCCGCCCTGGCAATGGTCGCCCCCGAGATCGCCGCCGACTGGCCCTCCTACCGGGATCTTGCCACAACCGTCGCCGGGGCAAAGCGGCGTCGCGACAACGTCTCAGAGGCGTGGGCCTGGCTGGGAAGCCACGACGTGGCGCGGGCCCAGGCGGGCGACCTGTTTTGCGACGTGCAGGTGGCCGCCGTACCGACGCTTCTCGAACAGACCGCCGCCGAGCTCAACGCCTTGCTTCGCACGGCGTCGTTCTACCAGCGAATCTCGCCGGATCAGCGTCGCGCGCTCGAGAGCGAAAGCGTCGCCATCTATGAGCGACTCGGCCGGCCGATCCGCTCGAGCACGCTCGCCGTGCTGGTCACAGCGCAACGAAGGTGAGCAACCGCGGCCGCGTGTTTGGTGCCTTCGATCAGACGGTCGGGTCGGGCAGCGACTCGCGGACCTCTTGAGCACAGTGGCCGGCGACGGCGATCCCGGCGGCCCACTCCAGTGCCTCGTCGCGTGAGGGCACGTCGACGACCGCCAATCCGCCGAGGTACTGCTTGGTCTCCGGGTACGGGCCGTCGGTGACCGTCCCGTCGGGCATCACAGGTGCTATGGCGCAGTTTCCCCCCGTCCGGCCCCGGCAACAGTCCTCTCCAGCGGGCCTCACAGCGGCCCACTCGGCGAGCGACCCATCGGGAGGGACACATGCGTAAGCTGATCGTCAACGAGTTCATGAGCATGGACGGCGTGGCACAGGCGCCCGGCGAAGCGGAGGAAGACCCCTCGGGCGGCTTCGCGCACGGCGGCTGGCACATGCACTACGCGCCGGACGAACGGGTGCGGGCGTGGGTCATGAAGTACATCGCCGAGCTCGGCGCCCTCGTCCTTGGGCGGCGCACCTACGAGATCTTCGCCGGCTACTGGCCGAACGCGCCCGAGGAGTCGGCCGCCGTCGCCGAGCCGTTCAACAGGTTGCCGAAGTACGTGGCCTCGAGCACGCTGACCGAGCCTCTGGCGTGGCACAACTCGAGTCTGCTGCGCCCCGATGTCGCCACCGCCCTGCGGGCGCTCAAGCAGAAGGACGGCCGCGACCTGCACGTGATCGGCAGCACCCAATTGGTGTGCAGCCTGCTCACCGACGACCTGGTCGACGAGCTCCGCCTGATGATCGCCCCGCTCGTGCTGGGCGGCGGTAAGCGCATCTTCCCCGAGGACGGCAGACTGCGCCGATTCCGGCTCACGGAACACGAGATCACAAACGACGGTGCCATGCTCACGACATACTCGCGACAGCGAGAAGGTGAAGAGGACGAGCGGTCGGCTGCCACGGTGCATGTGACAGGTGTGTGAACAGCGAGGATGATCGAGTACGGGGGAGAGCGCAGTCGCGCCTAGACGTCCCCCTGGTAAGGGGTCTGCGAACTGCTCACCTCTCTGTCGTCCAGAAGCTCGCGCTGCAGCAGGCGGTAATGGTCCCCAGTCTCGGCGACGACCCTGTCGACGATCTCTAGGTAGTCACGCTCCATGGTCAGCAGAAGCTCGTTCAGACGCGTCTCGATGATCGAACGTTCGATTTCGCGCGCCATGAGCAACCCAGTGCGACGCGCCATGCCGCCACGCCGGACCTCGCCGGTGCGGTTCTCGACGAACTCCGCCTGAAGGCGACCGGCGGCGGCGCTGAAGGGTCGGCCGAGCTCGAATGCGGCCGGCCGCTCGGCCACGATCCGGGCCATCAGCGTCAAGCCCTCCGCATGGCCGCGTTCGGAGCCGGCCAGACCGTCCCACAGGACGGCGTCGTCGCTCCAGGTCTGGCCGCAGGCGTCGTACAGGCCGGCTAGCGCCGTCTCGTGATCGCCGAGTGCGGCCAGCGTGTCCAGCACGTGGGGCAGCTCGTCTGCGTTCATCGGCACTCCCTGATACTCCCGTCACTTATTGACGCAAGCCGGCCCATTCCCTGCGTTCTCGCGATCACTTCGGCCACGGATGGCCTCGACTGTCTCTCAGCGTGACGGAGAGCCCCTCCTCGGTCTCGGCGAGGTACTCGGAGTCAGCGGCCTACCGAAGTCGCCTGAACCGCGCGTCCAGACCTTAGCAGGCAATGTCGAAGAGGCATATGCTCCTCCTCGCAACCGCCCTGCCCCGAGGAGCGCCGTGCTACTGCGTCGCATCTGCTGGACCGTTGTAGCGGTCACTGTCTTGGCCGTCACCGCCGCCGCCTGTGGCTCGTCGGGGCCATCCCTGCCCAGAGCGTACACGAACCCTTCTTTGGGGATCTCCGTGCGCTACCCCGCCGACTGGCACCTGTCCGCGCAGGTCTACAAGCGGGTCTCCGGCTCAGGATCAGCAAGCCGAAGGGTCAGGAACGATGAATAGAGGCGCTCGCACTGCCCGAAGACGAGTGACCGCAAGCTGCAGCAAACAGGACCATTGCCAACGCACCGGCTGCGACGTCGTCAGGCCGACCTCTCAGGTCAGCCTCCAGGTCACGCCGAAGCTGACGAGAGGGTGGCCGATGGCGCCCGCAAAGCCCAGCCCCAGGCCGAGAAGAGCCAGCAACAAGCCGGTCCACGCCAGGCCCCGCGACTGCGGGATACCCGCCCGGAAGCGCCGGCCGCAGAGCAGCCAGGCGACGAAGGCCGCGCCGCTGAGAACAAGCTGCGCGACGAAGAAGACGGCGCCGTGGAGGAACAGCCCGACGAGCAGGCCGATCAGCCCCCAGGCCAGCGTCCAGCGGCCAAGGTCTGACGAGGTGTCGTACACGCCGCCGCGCAGCTCGTCGACCTCCGAGAGCGCGGCCTGAACGTCGCCTCCGGGGATGTCGGGGCCGAACTCGGGCGGATTGGGTGGCATGGGCATCGACATCGCTACTCCCTCGGTGCCTTGTGAGGTTCCTGACCCACTGGTCGTCGATCGCGCCGAGCAGCTACGAGAGGCTGAAGATCCTGGTCGGGACTCCGCGCGTGCGCACGACTGGCTGGCCGAGCTGCATGGCGTGGTCGATCCCCCAGCTCCAGAACGTGCCGTTTGACTTGAGTCCCAGGGTCCAGGCGTTCCCCACGGCGACCTTCGCCCAGCCGCCCCGCACGCGGGTCGGCGATGTTCGGGCGACCCGATCGCCCAGGCCGAGCTGGCCGCCGCCGTTGACACCCCAAGCCCACAGCGAGCTGTCGGTCTTGAGGGCAAAGACGTCTCCAAACCCGGCGGCGACGCTCTTCCACGAGTTTCCGGTCCCGACGCGCGTCGGCACCGAAGTCCCGCTCCACGACCACAGCGAGCCGTCACGTTTGATCGCATAGGTGTCGGCGCAGATCGCCGTCCAGTCGAGGCCGCTGCCAATACGTGTCGGAGTGGGATGTGCGAGGTCGTCGGTCGTGCCCAAGCCGAGCTGGCCGGAACTGTTGTCGCCCCAGGCCCACAGCGAGCCGTCGCTCTTGAGGGCAAAGACCCAGTCGTAGCCGACGGCGATCGCCTTCCAGTCGCTGCCGGTGCCAATGCGCGTCGGCACGGCGTGACTGCCAAGCACGTCACTCGTCGTGCCGAGGCCCAGATCGCCGTGATCGTTGTTGCCCCAGGCCCACAGCGAACCGTCTCGTTTGAGCCCGATGCTGAACTCGGAGGAGCCGGCCCCGACGGCTTTCCAGCCGCCACCGGCGACCCTCTGGGGGCGAAGCCGCGGACGGTTGCCGTACTTCCCATTGATACCGATGCCCAGCTGGCCCTCGTCGTTTGCCCCCCAGGCCCACAGTGAACCGTCGAGCTTGACTGCCAGACAGTGCTGATCGCTGGCAGCGATCGTCGTCCAGCCGACGCTGCGGCCGAGGTGTGTCGGCAAACGCCGACTCTTCGTGTCGCCGAGCCCGAGCTGGCCCGATGTGTTCAGGCCCCAGGACCACAGCGAACCGTTCGGCCGGATCGCGTAGCCGCACCACCATCCGGCCGCGATCTGCGCCCGGCCGATCGTCGCCATGTTTCGCATCTTGGCCGCCGACGGCGCGGCAGCGCGGGCGAGCGCCGCGCCGGGCAGAATGAGGCTCGCGGCGATCAAAGCCACTATGGTGCATGTGATAAGCCAGCGTCTCACTGCGGCTCCCCTCCTCGCCATGCGTCGCCGCATCGGCGATGCGGTGTCGCTCTGCGTGGGGCTCCGAGAGCCCTTGCGGGGCGTCCATCAAACCATACGCTCCTCTGCGTATGATGTCAGCGATTGCGTCGCATGATCACGTTTGCCCCGTCGCCCACCGTGGCAGCACGCTTCGTCGCCCGCGTCGGCAACTCGGTGAGCAGCCCGGCATCCTGCGTGAGCGGCGGTGCCAACAACACGGCCAGTGGCATGTTCACCACCGTGAGCGGGGGCGTCAACATCACTGAGAGTTGGGCCGACGGCTGGGCCGCCGGCGGCCACAGCGGCACGCCGGCCTACGAGGCGCACTGAGAGACCCCGCGTGGCCGCGGAAGGCCAGGCCGCGAGACCACATACGCGCGTGTAGGTGCTATCCGGCCTTCCACGAGTAGTGCCGCAGCGAGCTCGCCGCCGATGTTCCAAGGAGTCCGTCCACGGGGCCCCCGGGACCCGGTGAGCTCGTCGGCTGCGTGGTGTCGGGCAGTCCCGCCGGCCAGCCGGGGCTGCTGGCCGCCGGTGCTCCCGTGAGCACCACGCGCAGCCAGTTGCGACCGACCGTGACCTGGCGATTGCCGGCCCAATCTGTGGCCCGCACCACGATCCGGTACGAGCCCGGCGCGAGCGTGCAGGTGAAACGTAGCCAGTAGTACGGCACGGGCGAGCCGCTCCAGTTGCCGGAGTGGCTGACCAGCCGCTTGATGGTCCGGCCGCCGCGCGTGGCGATGGTGATCGTCGCCCGCGCCACACCGCTGGTCGCGTCGCTGGCCTTGAAGCGGATGACGACCGGCTTGCCGACATCGGCGACGGCCTCCTTGGGGGCGCCGCAGGTCGGTCCCAGGGTGTCGATGCCGACCCCGCAGATCTCGGTCGCCTCGACGTTGCCGGCGTTGTCGAAGGAGCGGTACAGGAAGCTGTGCAGGCCGTCGTTGGCGTGGTCGGCCGGAGCCGGCACGTCGATGCTCGTGCCGCTCTGCCAGGTCGTGCCGTCGTCTGAGCTGAACTGCGTCCCCGCCAGGCCCGAACCACCCGTATCGTTCGCGGTAAGCATGATCGTGACAGGCCTGCGATGCCAGCGCCAGTCGGCGTTGTCCAGGGTCTGCGGCGGGGCAGCGTCGATGTCGCCGGCATCGACCGTCGAGACTATGCCGTCGCCAAAGGCCCAGACGTGGCTCGTGTCGGTGGCCGCGATCGCACCGAAGCCGCCGTAGGCTACCTTGGTCCACGTCGCCCCACCGTCGGTCGTCTCCCACACGGCGTCGCCGCCCACCCAGCCGTGCTGCGCGTCGACGAAGTGGACGCTGGTCAAGTAATATGCCGCGCTCGGCAGGGTGACCCGGGTCCAGCTCGAGCCACCGTCGGTGGTCTGCATGAGCCAGCTTGTCGGTGTGCCGCTCTGCGAGTAGCTCATGCCCAGCGCCCAGCCGTGCTCGGCGTCGAGGAACTGAAGTCCCCACAGGTTGTCTATCTTGCTGGGGAGGTTCTCCTGCGCCCAGCTCTGGCCACCGTCGGTCGTCTTGTACACGGCGGTGCCGGGTCCAAAGCGCTCGCCTCCCGCCCAGCCGGTGCTGTCGCTGATGAAGCTGAGCGCGTCGAGACCGCCACCGCTCTGGTTGGGCAGGTGCTGCGCAAGCCAGCTCTGGCCGCCATCGGTGGTGTGTTCGATCGCCGTCATGGCGCCGGTCTCCTCGCCAGGGTCGTCGCTGATAGCCCAGCCGTTCGCGGCATCGACGAAGTCGCAGCCGACGAGCTCGCCGTCGAGGCTGGAAGCTTGCGGACTCCAGCTCGCGCCGCCGTCGGTGGTGTGCAGGATCACGCCCCTGTGCGGAAAGGAATCGGTCTCTCCCACGACCCAGCCGTTGCTTGTGTCGGGGAAGCTCACGGCACGCAGTTCCTGGGCGTAGCGCACAGGGGTTGCCTGTTCGGTCCAGCTCGTCCCGTCTGAGCTGTGCAGCAAGGCGCCGAAGTCATCGACAGCCCACAGGTCGGTGTTTGAGACGGCTATGCCATCGTCGAGGGAGTAGAACTGGCCGGAGCTTGCCCCGCGCCACGTGGCGCCTTCGTCGGACGAGGTCACGATCCCGTCGCCAACGGCGCACAGAGAGTTGCCGCCGTTACCGGCGATCGACCAGGGCTGGACGGAGAGCCCGATGGTACGTGTCGTCCAATGGGCTCCAGCGTCGCTCGAGGAGCTGAGGGCCGCAAGCCCGCCGAAGTTGTCGGGGACGTTGTCGCTCTGGCGCTGGCTGATAAAGGCTACGTCGGAGCGGCTCGCGCCCTCGAGATCTTCGATCGCGCAGGCAGCGAACGAGCGCACGGGTCGCCAGGTCTTGCCGGCATCCCTTGTGACCAGGATCGTCGAGGTGGTGAGGGTCTCACCATAGGTCACGGAGTACGCCCACCCGTGACTTCGGTCGACGAGGTCGACGCCCACTATCTGGTCGTCTCTGCGATAGAAGCGGTGTACCCTGCCCCAGACAGTGCCGCCATCGGTGGTGCGCCACAGGGCGCCGGTGTCGCCGTTGAACGCCCAGCCGTGGGCGGCGTCGACGAAGTCGACTCTGAGGAAGCGTCTGGAGTTGCCGACACGGACGCTCGCCCACGAGGTGCCCCCGTCGGTCGTACGAAGGACGTGGCCGCTCGAGGTTCCGACCCAGCCGTGCTGCGCGTCGACGAAGCTCACGTTGGTCAGCGCCGTACCCAGACCGCTCGGTGTGCTATCGGTCCAGCTCACACCACCGTCGGTCGTGGCAAGCAACGTGCCGACCCCGGGTTCCAACAGATCGGAGTTACCGCAGACCCAGCCGTGTTGCGCATCGACGAAGCTGACGGAGTCGAGCTCAGCGAGAGTGCCGGACTGCTGTGCGGACCACGTCGCTCCGGCATCGGTGCTGTGCAGGATGGCGCCGCCCACGCCAACGGCCCACACGTCGCTTGCGTCGACGAAGGTGACATCGACGAGAGTTCCCCCCGGCTGGGGCATCTGCCAGTACCAGCCCTGGTTGCCGTCGGGTGCGAAGGCACGGGCGGCTGGAGCCGCGACGGCCCCCAGACACGCCAGTGCGATAGTGGCAAGGACCGCGGCCCGGATCCGTCTCATGACGCCCCCCAAACATGGCTCGATGTCTCGTCACCATAGTACAAGGAGCATCGCAGAATGACAGCTCTTCATGCGTTGATGGGTGCGTCGCGGGCAACGCCAACTTCGTCAGGTGATCTTCAGCTTCGCCCTTCTCGCCGTCGCCTGCGCGTTGTGTGCCGCGTCGGTCGCCCGGCAGACGATGAAGTAGCTGCCCTTCTTGAGTGTCTTCTTGAGCTTGAAGGAGACCACCAGCGCCTTGTTGGTCGGCTCGGCGGCCTTGACCAGGCTCGCCAGCTTGGCGCCCTTCTTGGTGGTCAGGGTGAGCGTCAGAGCCGCGCTACCGTAGGTCGGCTTGGGGTCGCTGATCGTGACCCTGATCTTGAGCGTCTAGCCCTTCTTGGCCGTAGCCGCCTTGACGCTCAGCGCCTTGGCGGTGGCGGTGGGGGCATGGGTGTCGATCTGGATCTTCAGCGCCGTAGCGCCGCCCCAGCCTGCGCCTGTCTCGGCACGGACGTGGAAGTACCAGACCCCGTCGGCGATGCCTGTGTAGCCCCAGTCCGCGGTCGTCGTCGTCACCGAGGCGGCCGGCAGCGTGGTCGGCGACTGGTCGAGCGCGCACGAGTAGCCCGTGATCGTCCGGCTGAAGGCGTTCGTCACCCAGGAGAATGATGGATGACTGTTGGAGTACCACTTCGAGGGGTCGGGGTGCGTGCTGCTCGTCACCGTGTCGACGACCGGCAGACTCCCGCCCGTCGCTACCAGGTCAGCGTTGATCGCCTGCGTGTTGGCGCCGGGGCTGACCGAGACCCAATCGGCCGTCGTGTCGTCTTTGCCGTTGTACCACTGTTCGTCGTAGCCGGAGTCCTCGAAGCGGACCTGGTAGCTGCTGTCGCCGAGCCCCGTAATGGCGTAGCTGCCGTCGGTCGCCGAGGTGCTGGTCTCGCCGGCGTACTCGCCGGCGCTGTTGTAGACGTACACAGACACGCCGCCGAGAGGGTCGAGCGAAGACGAGTCATAGACGTTGCCACTGATCGTGCCGGCCGTCTGCATCGCCGTCGCGCCAAGTGCAGTGTCCTGCCCGCTGGTGACGGTCACCGGGTCGGCACCTTCGAAGGTGCCTTTGCCGTCGTAGTACTGGGCGCCGAGGCTCTCGTCGCCGATCGAGAAGCCGACCTTGTAGGTGCCCGGCGAGATGCCCGTGACCGTATAGGCGTGAGTGATGTTGTCCGGAAAGGCTGAGTAGACGGGCGTTGCACCGTTGTAGGTGTTGTACACCGCCACATTCACCGAGTAGAACTCGCTGCCGGTGACCGTCCCGCTGATGGAGCCGGTGTCGGCAAGAGCGGGCGCGGGCGCACGCAGCGCGAGCGCGCCCGCCGACGCGAGCACGCACAGGAACGCGAGGGCGATGGGCAGGAGTCGCCGCCGACCGCCGACGGCGGTCTCTCGTTGTCCCCTGACGGCGCTCATCGGGCTGACCGCTGGGCAGCGGCCATTCGCTTCGTGCACCCCGATCACACGGGACGCGGAGGTATCGCTGTACGAGAGGATGGGCATGCGCCTCGTGAGCTCCTTCGACCTCTGGGGACGCACTATCCGGGCTCGCGGTCCCGAAGGCTGAGGTCCGCCGCCGGGCAATGACCTCGACCGGGGCAACGCCCCCCTAGATCAGAAACTCGCGCAAGCGCCGCGAGTCGCGGCAACTTCGCAGGGCCACGAGCGCCTTGGCCTCGACCTGGCGGATGCGTTCGCGGGTGAGACCGAGGCTCTTGCCGATCTCATCGAGGGTACGCAGGCGCTCGCTCTTCAGGCCGAAACGCTGCTCGATCACTCTGCGCTCGCGAGGCGTGAGGGCGTTCAGCACCTCGCGCAGCTCCTCCGCCTGCAGGCTCTCGCCGACCGCCTCGAGCAGGTCGACGGCCTGCTGGTCTTCGATCAGGTCGTCGAGGCGCCTCTTCGCCTTGTCGTCGAGCGCCGCCTCCGCCGGTCGGGGACCTTCACTGCTCCCGGGCATCTCACGCGCCTTCCGCGAGGTCGCCTTCGTGGAGGCGCCGCGTTCGCCGGCGGGCCCGCGATCAAGTCTGAGCGTCACGGCACGCCGGACGCGCTGCAGGGCGTCGAGCGCGTCGATCACCTGTCTGGGGACACGGATGGTGCTGGCCTGCTCGGCGATGGCGTGCGTGATGGCCAGGCGAATGGAGCGTCGGGCGAAGGTCGAGAATCCGGTACCCGTGCGGTAGTCGTAGGTCTCGACCGCGCGGATAAGGCCGAGGCTGCCGTCCTGGATCAGCTCGGCCAAGGGGACTCCGCGACCGACGTAGCGCTTGGCCACCGGCTCGACCAGGTGCAGATTGGCCTCGACCACCATGCACTTGGCCGCCATGTCACGCGCCTCGATCCGCTTGGCGAGAGAGACCTCCTCTTCGGCTGAGAGCCCTGGCAGAAGTCGTGGCACCGTCGACTCCCTCCTTTGCCTGTTTGCAGCGCCCGGTACGTCGGTCTGATTGTTCCCACAGCGACTCCGTCGACAAGCGTCGCACGAAGACCCGTCGCTCCCATCGCTCCCCTCAGCATACCGCCGCCCATGGTGACGCGCGGTAGCACGGGCGCCAGTGCTCGGCACAGAAGACGGGGTCATGGTCTGTCAGGCGCTGCGGCGGTCTCGTGCGTGAGGCCGGGCCGATAGCTCCGGGGGGACCGGTACCACGCGCGGCTTGCGGTCGATCGACGGCTGCCACTGCGCAGAGCCGCCATGCTCGAGGAGATGCGCGCGCAGCCGCCAGCAGTCCGCAAAGGTGGCTCCGCAGCGCGTGCATCTGAGGACGAGGGGTGACGGCTCGGCAGCGGGCGTGTGCGGCTCGGCAGCGGGCAGCTGTCGCTCGGCAGCGGGCATCTGTGGCTCGACCGAGGGCGTCTGCGCCCCGACCTGGCTGCCGGAATCACCTGCCGGCTGCCTCATCCCATCGGCGATCATCCACGCCAGTCCGACCGCGATCAGGATATCGCCGACACTGAAGATGTTGGCCAGCGGCACGCCGTGGGGCAGAGCGAAGACGTCGCCGAGGAACGCCAGATGCGTGCCTGCTCCGGCGAGCACCGAGTTGTTGTGGGGCTGGGCCGAGACGGCAAAGCCGGCCAGCCGCAGGGCGGCGCGGCTCGCGGGCATGTAGCCGCCGTTCACGAAGATGGTGACCGCGTTGCTGACCACACCCACGCCGAAGCAGACTACCGGCGGGCGGCGGATGTTGGCCGCCACACAACTCAGCAGCAGAACATACGAGGCGATGTGCAGGGTAACGTCGACGGTGCTCGGCAGCTGGTGTCCGACGGGCGAGAAGGCCACGATCTGCAGGGCCAATGCGAGCACGACGAACCACGCCAGCCGCAGCGACAGGCGCTCGAGGTTGGCCAGCGAACCGCCAAGCAGGGCACCGGCGAGCAGACCGCCGACGAGAGCTACGACGAGGATGAACACAGCGCCTCACTCGCGTTACGAAACAGATGCGAATGCGCCTCACTCATCTGGACATCCCTCCGGGTGAAATGTGGTCGCGCTGCTTCTGCCTATCGGCAGACCGGCCTGCCGACTTCACTGGCGACCACCACCGTCTGTCGCGCCCGACGGCGCGCAGGCAGTAAGCAGAAGGCGAGGCGACTCGAGAGCCGCCCCGCCGCTCCACCACGCCGGTGTCGCCTTGCGCTCAGGCGACCTTGCTCATGATCATCGCACGTGGCGAGACGCAGAGGATGTCGCCCGCCGCGGTATGGTCGGACGTCGACGAACGATCACTCTTGTGCAGCCCGAGCTCGACTTTCCACTTCCTTCGCAGCAGAAACAGTTGGGCGAAACAGGTGGACGCGATGATGGCAGCGCCGCTCAAGGGTGACGCCTCAAAGGTGATCCCGTCGTGCGAGACGAATCTCTCGTGGAGGAACCGAGCCGAGGAAGGGAGCCGGGCATGAGCAAGTGGAGGGTCCTCACGGTCGTTCTCGTGATCATCGGGGTCGCGCTCATCGCGGTCGCCATCTACTACTGGGTGACCCCTGCCGGGTCGCTACCCGGCTTCTTCCCGGGTCATCTGGCGGGCTCTGCCCACAAGCACGTGAAGCACGGCGTGGCGGCGCTCATCGTCGGTGTCCTGTGCTTCATCGGGGCCTGGATGGCGTCCGGCAAGAAGTAGGAGTCGCCCGAGCGACGCCCAACGGACTACCCGGCGCGACAATGGGAACCACCTGAGTTGACCTGCCGTACGCGGTGGCCAAGGCGCGCGCGCCTGGTCGGCGTGGCGGCAATAACGAAAATCAACGCAACAAGGAGTGTCAATGGATACCGAGTTGCGACGTGGTTTCGGGTGGCTGGCCTTCGCCGGCTACGTCCTGATCATCGCCGGCGTGTTCAGCATCATCGACGGCATCGTGGCGTTGGCCAACGCGAGCTTCTTCACCGCCAACGCCCACTTCGTCTTCAGCAGCCTGCGCACCTGGGGCTGGATCGTCCTGGTGCTGGGCATCGTCCAGACGCTGGCCGGCTTTGGTGTCTTCACCGGGCGCCAGTGGGCGCGCTGGTTTGGCATCGCCATCGCCAGCCTGAGCGCGATCGGCCAACTGATGTTCGCTCAGGCCTACCCGCTGTGGAGCCTGGTCATCATCGGCGTCGACGTCCTGGTCATCTACGGCCTGGCCGTCTACGGCGGTCGTGTCGCCGAGGCGACGCGGTTGCAGGGCGTCGAGTCCGTCGAGTCCGAGACCGACCGTGAGCGCCGGGCGGCGTAGATCGCCGCTGGGCGGCTCGGGGCGCCCGTAGGTCCGCATACGTCGCCGCAGGGGCAAGCGACACCCCCGCGGTCGCCGCCCGGCGCTCCCGGCAGGCGGCGGTCGCAGCCCGCTCGCTCAAGCTAGGCGATGCGCGTAGGCAACCGCTTCGTCATGCGTATCTGGGTGCCGTGGTCTGAGTCCATCTCGAACTCGTCCATGAGGTGGGTCATGAGATAGAGGCCCCGGCCGCAGCTGCTCAGGAGCTCCGGCCTGCCGAATGGGTCGCAGCCCCTTAGGTCGAGGCCGCGTCCATTGTCGGCCACCACTATCGTGACGCTCTTCTCGTCGACGCCGAGACGTACCTCGATGTCGGCGCGGCTGCCGCTGTGGAGGATGGCGTTGGCGCAGCACTCATGGACGCACAGGGTGATGTCGTGGCACAGGCCGTGGGCGACGTCGTGTTCGGCAAGGAACGCACGCACGCGTTCGATATGGCCGGCCAGGGTGGAGGTGTCGGCAGGCACCCTGAGGCGCAGAACCGCTGAAGACACGAGACAACTCCTCTTTCTCTCCTTGCCAAAAGGGTCGCTGTGCTTTGGGCCACACGATGCGACGACGCGGCAGCAGGAGCGGAGGCAAGGCGCGAGCTCGACCACCTGCGCTGCCCATGATGGTTCCCGGGAGCAACGATTGTAGGCCTGTCGCGCCCTCCGCCGAGGCGAACGTTCGCCCCGGCGAGCGTCGGCCGCTAGTGTTGCCCGGCGCTGCGCATGACCGTTCTCTCTCGTGTCACCGTGTCAGCGCGCCGAAGCCCCACGTTTGCGTGAATTCATCGTTTGCGGCCTCCGCGCCGCTGCCGGCCTCCGCTGTGAGCCTGCTGTTGCCGAGCAGGAGTCGGCGCCTGCCCTTGAGTGCCGGCCCCACGAGCCCGGGCCAGGCGGGAATGCTGGACCGTGATGAACACGAACGCGATGGCCCGAGGACGAAGCGCATGGCGGCCGGACGGGCCGCGTCTCCGACCGTCAGCAGACCGGCGAGCACACCAGGAGCGGATTGCCGAAGGCGCCGGCTGACGGCGTTTTCAGCTCGTATGTTCAGGAGGGTCGAAGGCGATCTGTCCGCCGTCGGCCACGTGCGGCGTCCAGCCCGCGCCATCCCAGAACCGGTATGCGTGGCGACCGGAAGGGTCCGGATACCACTCGGCAGGGGCGAGTCCCGCGGGACCCACCGGGAGACCCGCCGCCGTCAGTGACGGCTCGAACGTGAACGGGGGGTAGCGATCGCTCAATCCGAGCGCATAGCCGTTCACGCGCGTCTGCCACCGCACGATCCCCGCGGAGAGGTCGAACATGCTGCGCGGGTAGACCGCCCGAAACAGGATCACCCACTGCACCAGGGCCCAGATGATCAACAAGACGATGCCCAGGATCGTGAGGACGATGAAGTGCGGCAGGGCGGCGATCTGGCGAAGCAGCAGGCCGGTCCACCCGGACGACGGCCAATTGAAGTCAAAGGGAGGCGAGGATGGCGCCTGGGTCCCGACGCCTCCGCCGACCGCCGTGACCGAAGCGCTCCTGGCGGCGTCGCCGATGAAGTGGATGAAGAGCCCGATGGCGGCGATGACAAAGACGACCTCGACGAGGGCGGTGAAGAGCGCATAGAGGCGATTGCTGCGCGCGGGTCGCTCGATGGCGAGGTCGACCGGGTAGTCCGCGGAGTCGAGCGTGAACGGCGGATAGTGGTCGGTGAGCGAGAAGAGGAAGGCCGACACCCGCGTATTCCAGCGCAGGACTCCTGCCACGAAGGCGAACATGCGCGGCGGGTACTCCCCGGTCACGGCCACCACGAGCTGCGCGACAAAGGCCACGGCGAGCTGGGCGATGTCGAGAAAGAACAGGATGAACCCGTGCGGCAGCAGAGCCAGGAACTTCACGAAGATGATTGTGAGCGCGGCCCAGCCGCGTGAGCTGCGCGGCGGGTAGTCGAACCTGACGTCGATCGGGTAGTCAGACAGGCCCACGTGCATCCCTTCGTCGAGTGACCGGCTCGCGGATAGCTGTACGTTGACATAGTAGCAAGGGCGTAGCCTTCGGCGCCAAACCGACCCGGCGTTGGCCGATGGTACGATCGGGCGCGGTTCTCCAAGGCCGCCCGCGAACCGAGGCACACGGTGGACGATTTCAGCGCCTATGAGACGGCCGAGGCTGCCGCCCTTTATGACGCGGTCTTTGCCGGCCGCGACGATGCCGCTTTCTGGCTTGCGATGGCGGCGGCGAGCGGCGGCCCCGTGCTCGAGCTGGGGTGCGGGACAGGCCGCGTGCTGCTGCCGCTCGCACGCGCGGGCTTCGAGATCACCGGGATCGACCTATCGGCCCCTATGGTCGAGCACTGCCGAGCCAAGCTGCACGGAGAGCCGGCGGCCGTTCGCGATCGAGTCCGCTTGCTCGTGGGCGACATGACGGCGTTCGACCTCGGCCGCCGCTTCGCGCTGATCATCTGCCCCTTCGGGAGCTTTCACCATCTGCGCACGGTCGAGCAGCAGCTCGCGTGTCTCGAACGGTGCCGGACTCATCTGCAGCCGCACGGCAGACTCGTGCTCGACCTCTTGAATCCCGACCCGGCGCCGCCCGCGTACCTGCGCGACGAGGAGCAGGCCGCCCAAGAGGCGGCCGCAGAGGAGATCGACTGGACCGACGGCCGCCGGATCCGCTCCTCGATGACCGTCACCGGCTACCAACGCACGCTGCAGTGCAGCGAATGCACGATGACCTACGAGGTCGTCGAGGTCGACGGCACGACGAGGAGCGTCACTGAGACGTTTCCCCTGCGATACGTGTTCCGCTACGAGCTCGAGCATCTGCTCGCTCGTGCCGGCTTCAGCCTCGTCACGCTCCACGGCGACTACGACGGGTCACGGTTCGCAGAAGAATCGGTGGGGCTGATCGCCGTCTTTGAGCCGTCCGGCGACCCCGGGACTGGCTGAACGAGACACGGCTCACCGACGGTCGCGCGGCGGGCGGCGCGTGAGCGGCGCGGCGGCCGGGTCGCCCGTCACGGCCGCCGCGCGCTTTCCGAAACGTTCGTCAGGCGTCGATATCCAGGCCGATCTCCTCGCCGATGGCGAGCAGGTCCTGCGGATGGATCCACCTGTCGACGAGCGCCACGCCGCCCGCTTCGGTGATCGCCTCGCGCAGGGGGATGGCCCAGCGGTGCTCGAGTACCGCGACCGCCGCGGTCATGCCCTCGGGGATCGCCTCGGCGATGTACCAGACCTCCTGATCGTCGAACGCGGAGCCCCGTTCGGCCGCGACCTCCGCCCCGACGATGGCGCCCTCCACGACGCCCTCTTCGCCGGCGGCACCCAGGCCGATGAGCGCGCCGGCGAACGCGCCCATCTCCGCGAGCTCGTCACTATCGGTGATCTCGACCCGTTCGATCGTTCCGTCGGCGTTCTTTCTGACCAGCAGAAGATCGACCACCCGGACGATGTCGTGTTCCCTGAGGCGCATGAGCTCATCGAGCCCCTTGCCCGTGAAGTTGGCGTCCTCGCCGAAGCCCACCACGAGGACCTGTACCGGACCCATTGCCATTCTGGTCTCCTCTCCGTCGCGCGGTCAGCCGCTCACATGCTCTGCAGGATCTTCTGCTTCTGGGCGTCGAACTCGGCCTGGGTGAGCACGCCGGAGTCGAGCAGCTGCTTCAGCTGCTGGAGCTGCGCCATCTTGTCCTCGGTGGAACCGGAATCTGCCTGCGGCGCCTGCTGCGCCTGCTGCTGTACCTGCTGTTGCTGCTGCATTTGGTCGATCTGCTGCTGCTGGCTTGCATCCTGGTCGCGGCTCCCCTGCCGCACCTTTCCGGCATGGTAGGCGACCCCACCGACCACCGCGGCTCCCAGGAGCCTCCTTCCGAACATCGCGTCCTCCTCTTTTGGTGATGAATTCGTTTGCGCACCCATGTTGACCGCGTCGCGAGCGCCCTCCGGCGACCCTGGGTGACGATGTGCTACGTATATAACCCACGTCTCCGGCCAAGGTCGCCGTTTGCCACGCATACGACCGCCCATCGCCGGCGGCACCCGGCCGCCGGCGCGGGTTGCCGGCGGCTCATTCCCCGTCCCCCAGATGTCGCGCCGGCGGTTTGTACAGCGAGACCAGTCGCGCCACGGCCGTCACCAGGAAGATCTGCCCGAGCAGAGCCTCGAACACCACGAGGCCGCGCGGCAGGCTGCCCAGGGGGGTCAGATCACCGTAGCCGACCGTCGTCATCGTGATGAAGCTGAAGTAGACGAAGTCGGCGGGTGTCCTTGCGTTCGTCTGGGCGAAGAAGCCGCCGGTGACATGGCCCACGCCGAGGTAGATGAACGTGAACGTCAGCCCGATGAGCAGATACACCGAAAGCGCCCCGAGCAGGAGCCTCATGGTGACCACGCGTTCGGTGAAGATACGCCGCAGAATGACCAGCGGCGTGCCGACGAGCAACACGGCGAGCAGCAGCTCGACGGCGCCCTGCAGCGTCGTCGTGTTCAGGATGACCTGCACGACTGCGAATACGATGACGCCCAGGCCGGCGGCAAGGCCCACTCGCGTCGCGCGCAGACCGGCATCGGAGGTGAGCAGACCGATCATCAGGGTCGCCGCGACGAAGGGCGCCACGATGAGCGTGCCCCACTCGTCGGCCGGCACGACGAACAGCAGGACGATGTCCACCGTCAGCAGGACCAGCAGTAGAAGGTAGCGATTGGCGCCACGCAGGTTCGGCGCCTCTTCGAGACGCTTCAGCCGGCGGGCGGAGCGGCCTGAGTGTGGTGTCTCCATGTGTCGTTGCTTCTTCGAGAGTGTGCGACGGCGCTGCCGATCAGCCGCCACCGGGCCGCGCATATATCCCCTCACCGTGGCCGTCCACGCCGTTGACGTTCGGCCGCGACGCTCGACCACGCCCGACATCACTCGCCTCAGCCCTGATGTCTTGGTCCAACGGGGACACGGGTTTCGTGCGGCCTATCCCATGAGCACAATCGTGTTGCCGCGTGATGATCGGTCTCCGACAGGACAGATGCCGCGGCGACCACCCGGCGAACCTCTGGGGGAAGAGGGGCTCGGTCGATGCGTCACGAGATCACAAGAGTGCTGCTGGTCACACCGCCCTGCGGTAGATCGGCAGCCACGCACGACGCGGGCGCCGTCGACTGGAGCGACCTGGACGCATCACTGCGGCGTGTCGGGCTGCAACCCGAGGTCTGCGACGCCTCCGCCCTGGGCCGTGAGCCGGAGTCGGTCGACGCGCACATCGAACATTTCTGGCCGCAGGTGGTGGTGACCACCACCGATTTCACGACGCCGGCCAGTGCCTGGTCCATTCTCGAGTCGGCCAAGAAGATCGTTCCCGGCGTGGTCACTGTGATGAGCGGCAGGCAGGCAGCCAAGACCAGGGGCGATGCCGAGGCGGGCCGCGCGGTCGATCACGACCTCCGGGGCGCCGGCGAGCACGCCGAGCTCGAGCTTCTCGCCCGTCTACGCGAGAGCTACCGGTCGCCCGGGCGCGAGACGCCCGGCCACGCACGACGGCGGGCATTACGCGCCCTGTCGGCCGCCCGGCTCTTCGTGACCCACGCCAAGTAGCTCGAGCGGCATCGCGCGAAAGTTCTCGACTAGCGCCCGCGGCGCCGCGCGCGGCGGTTCATGCCGGCCAGCGAGACCGGTGAAAGCGGTCGTCCGAAAGGATCGATGAACACCGAGCACGACTCAGCCTTGGCGGGCAGGCTCCCCTCGAGGATCTGCACCGTGTAGCTCAGCGTGTCGCCCTCGAGGCCCGGATCCTTGAGCACCACGATGGCGTCCTCGGGCGTCTCGTCGTCGGTGTCCAGAAAGGCGATCACGGCATTGGGCGGATCCTCGGCGAAGCTGTTCTCGCCCTCGCCCCATTCGGCGACGAACTGCTTGGCGCTCAGATGTCCGACGACACGCTCCGGCCGATCGGAGAAGTACAGCGTCGCGGGCGCCAGTCCGTGGAACGTGACCCGGTCGCCTTCCCTCGTCATGGTGCGCGCCACCTGCACGAACAGCGCCTGGATGTCTTCGAGCTGCTTGCCTACCTCGTCACTCACGGGAACTCCCTTTGTCGGGCATCGGGCGTTGGAACTCTGCAGAGCATTGTGACCCGGGGGTCGCAAAAGATGGCTTCCCACCCGCGGCAATCGCTACACTCTGCTCTGACCCGAAACGGCGACCGGGCTCCGCGGCGCCGGCAATGGGCTCCGCGGCGCCGCCGACGCGCTGGGCGGACTTCAGGGTTCGCGTCCGCGCGCCGGGGGTAGCTTGCTACGACCGCATCCGTATCCGGGGGGACGTCTTCGCCGATGGGAGACCTGCTCACCAGCCTGATCGTGCCGGCGCTGCTGATCGCGGTGAACCCGGTCCCGATCATTGTCGCGGTCACGCTCCTCACGACCGACCACGGCCGGCGCAACACCGCGGTCTTCGTGGCCACGCTGGTCGTCATCATGCTGGCCGATGGCCTGCTCACGATCTTCCTGCTGGGCAAGGCCGGCTCCTCGACGCAGTCCGGGTCGACCACCGGCCAGGCCGCCGTGCAGACCGTGTTCGGCCTCGCCTTCCTCACGATGGCCTTTCTGCAGTGGCGCAGCCGGTCGAAGACCGAAGCCCAGTCGCCCAAGTGGATGCAGAAGATGGACGAGGCCGGCTTCACCGTGGCCATCGTGCTCGGCTTGTCACTGACCAACTACGCGCTGCTCTCGTCGGGCACCCAGAAGATCCTCAAGTCGGGCGTACCGGCCAATCAGGAGGTCGCAGCCCTGGCCTTCTTCGTGCTGCTGGCGCTGTGCACGGTGGTGATACCGCTGATCCTCTACCTCGTGCGTCGCGCGTGGGCCGAGGTGCGGTTGGGCCGCCTCAAGGGCTGGTTGACCGTGCACAACCGCGCCCTGCTGATCAGCGTCTTCAGCGTCATGGGCGTGCTGTTCACCGCCCAGGGATTGGACAACCTGCTGCACTGAGCGGGCCGGCCCCGGCCGCTCCGCCCTCTCCGGGCCTCGCGGCTCTCCGGCCGGCGCTCGCGGGTCCCGCCGTTATGGCCGTCCCGTCACGCCACCCGGGGCTTGCGTTCCACGCCCAATTGCCGACGCGCTCGTCCCATCTTGGCGACGTCGACGGTGCCCCGCCCGAAGGCGTCTATGCGACCCCAGCGGCCCGGGATATCGAGCAGCTCGAGATGGCCGATGCCCTGCGGCAGGGCGGGGTCGACGACCAGATGCTCGCCGACCGGCTCGAGGCCGAGCATGGTCCGCAGAAAGAGCAGTGGAGCTCCCGTGGACCAGGCCTGCGGGCTGCAGGCGGTCGGGTACTGCACCGGGTATTTGGTCACCTCGCGGGCATACCCGCCGAATGCCTCGGGCAGGCGTCCGTCGAAGAACTCGGCCGCGTCGAGGATGCCGGCCGCGATGCGCGCCGCCTCCTCCCTGAAGCCGTAGCGGCGCAGGCCCCAGGCGATGAACGAGTTGTCGAAGGGCCAGATGGTGCCCACGTGGTAGCCGATCGGGTTGTAGCGGCCCTCGCCTTCGGCCAGCGTGCGGACTCCCCAGCCCGAGTACAGTCGCGAGCCCATCAGGCGTCGCGCCACCGCCTTGGCCTTGTTCTTGTCGACGATGCCGCTCCACAGCAGGTGGCCGTTGTTGGAAGAGAGCGCGTCGACCTGGGCGCCGTCGACATCGAGAGCCAGCGCGAAGTACTCGCCTTCCGGCACCCAG
Source organism: uncultured Actinomycetes bacterium (assembly GCA_963845355.1). GTDB lineage: Bacteria > Actinomycetota > Thermoleophilia > UBA2241 > UBA2241 > Bog-752. Next base: position 21,162 of record CAWJRV010000038.1, on the reverse strand, counting down.
AAGTCGCGATTGAAACGGCGCTTCAGATCGGCGGCCTGCTTTTCGAGGCTGTCGGCGTAGTCGGGATCCTTCCAGATTTCTCGGGCCAGCCGGGCGCCGCGCATCTTGGCGTCGTAGGCATAGCCCTGCAGCTCGCAGGTCGCACGCGGGAACCCCGGCAGCCGTCCGTCGTGGTAGGAGATCGAGTCCCAGGAATCCTTCCAGCACTGGTTCTCGAGGCCGGTCTTCTCGTTGCGACGCTTGTAGGCGATGTAGCCGTTGCCCTGCAGGTCGGCGTAAGCGTCGATCCACTTCAGCGCCGCGCGGGCCACCGGCTCGAGCATGCGCACCAGCTTGGTGTCCCCCGTCCAGCGCTCGTATTCGTCGAGCAGCACGACGTACAGGGCCGTGGCGTCGGCGCAGCCGTAGTAGGGCGAGTGCGGCCGCTCCTCGAAGGCCGTCATCTCGCCGTAACGCATCTCATGCAGGATGCGGCCGGGATCCTCGTCGCGGAAGTCGTCGACGCGCGTCCCCTGCCAGAGGCCGAGCGCCTTGAGCGTGCTGGCCGCGAGCTCTGAGGTGAAGGGCAGCGCCTGCAGGCTCGTGAAGATGCTGTCGCGCCCGAACATGGTCATGAACCAGGGCAGGCCGGCAGCCGGCAGGCTGTGGCCGGCCAGCACCGGCGGCGAGAAGCGCAACGCCGCCAGGTCGACCAGGCTGCGGTGATAGGTCGTCTTGAGCGGGTCCCAGTCGCATTCCAGGCGGGGCGCCTCGTCGAGCCACCTGTCGAGGCTGCGCTCCATGTTGGGCCGGGCCTTTTTGGCGCCGCGCTCGTACTTGGGCTCGGCCATGCTCGCGCCGCCGACGCCGACCCCCAGGCTGACGTGCAAGTCGGTCGTCCACTGTCCGTGGGGCTCGATGTGGACGGCGAAGCTCAGGCCCTCCTCGTCGACCGTGCCGGGCGCCGTCGCCGAGATCCATGTCTCACGATTGTAGGTTTCGCGCCGGTAGCCGAGCACCAGGCGTGCGCCGTCGACGCGGCGGTAGTACTCACCCTGCTTCTTCAGGGCGTCCTTGACCTCGAACAGGTCGGCGAAGTCACAGTCGGCTTCGATGCGCACGGCGAGGTCGATCGCCTTGTCGTCATGGTTCAAGATCGTGAGCTCCTCGTGAAAACCGCCGCCCACGGCACGCTGGCGAATGACCGAGAGCTTGGCGTCGACGTAGACGGTGCCCGTACCCGGGACCAAAAAGAAGCGCGACTCGAAGTACTGCAGATCATCGACCGAGAGCGGGTTCAGGCGCTGCCCGTCGACCGTCAGCACCCACTTCGACAAAAAGCGCGTGTCGAACGAGAACAGACCGGTCGGGTCGGTCATCGAGGCCTCGATGTCGCCGGCGTTGTCGCTGACGACGAACGTGTTGCCGTCCAGGATCTTGACGTCGGTGCTCATGACCGCCTCCCCGCGTATCCGGCCGTGCGCAGGTCGCTTGCTCCCGCCGACGGCCGAAACAGGGTCTGCAGCGCGACCATCAGTTCGACTTTGCCGTCCACGGTGGCCAGCCCTCGCAACAGCGCCGGCATGGCGTTCAGCTTGCCGGCGACCATCGCCTCGAAAGTCTTGCTGTCTATCCTCAGGACGCAGTCGGGCTTCGAGCCGCTGCGAGACACGCTCACGTCGCCGCGATGGATGGTGATATACCAGCGCTTCGCTTCTGCTTTCTCGCCGTCCTTCAGCTCGACCAGGACCGTCCCCGATCTGCCCTCCAGAAGCTCTATGTGCCGCCCCTTGCCGATCCCCTCAAAGAAGAGGTCTGCCTGGTCTGTCATGGTCGCCTCCCCGCATCCGAGCCGGACACATGAGCATCGCCACCGCGACCCTGACGAAAACCGTTGCCGCGAGGCGTGGACCGACGGCCAGAGAGGCTGCGACAGGGAGAAGCTGCGGCGACGGCGTCGGGGGCAGGGCGGTGGCGGCGCGGCGCGGGGGCAACGGCAGCAGGGTGGTGGGGCCGGGGCAACGGCCCGAGCCGGACGCGATCCCGACCGGCAAACGGTTCAGCGGGTCCGCCAAGGTGGGAACGCCCAAGGTGTCATCGATCTGACGGAAATCACAGATCAGAACGAACCCGGAGGAGAGTATGCCCCTGTACATGGACATTCACAGGATCGACGGCGGAGTATCCGCAGACGACGTGGCGGAGGCGCACCGCAAGGACGTCGCGACGCAGGAAGCGCGCGGCGTGGACTACCGGCGCTACTGGGTCGACGAGAAGGCGGGCCGTATCTTCTGCCTGGTGGAAGCTCCGACGGCAGAGGACGCCAGCGCCGTGCATCGCGAGGCTCACGGGCTCGTCGCCGACGAGATCTACGAGGTCAAGGAAGGGTGACCGAGCCGAAGAGGAGCCGTATCACCGACCCCGAAGAGGAGCCGTGAAACTATGAAGAGGCTCGTGGTGCTTGCGGTGCTGCTTGCCGTTGCCTTGGCGGCGGTGGCGGCGCAGAGCGCAGCGGCCGCCGCGCCAACCGTGACGGGCTTCGCGCCCGCGTCGGGTCCGCCCGCCTGGTCGGTCACCCTGACCGGCACAGGCTTTACCGGAGCAACGGCGGTCACCTTCACGCCCACAGACCTCGCCTACTCACCCAAACAGGCGACGTTCACTGTGCCGGACGACACGACCATCGTGGCAACAGTGCCGTTCTTTGCCGCTGTGCCGCTTGAGGCCACGCTCACCGTGCAGACTCCCGACGGCCCCGCCACCAGCGTCGGTGACTTCGCCATCGACGGCCGGGCCGGTCTGTCCGAGCACCGGGGTTCCCGCGGCGAGGCGATCACCCTGACCGGCTCCGGCTTCACGGGAGCCACCCGGGTAGCCTTCGGCGCCTGGCGCTGGCCGACGCAGGGCGACGAGCCCTTCGTTCTGGCCGACCCCCTCGATGCAACGTTCCGGGTCGTGAGCGACACCACGATAGCGGCCACTGTGCCGGCTCTTCCGGTCGCGAGGCACTACTGGGTCAAGGTCGTGAGTCCCACCGCGACGAGTGTCAGCGACTACGCCACGCCCTTCCGCGTCGTCACCCCACGTCTGCTGAAGATCAACTACGGTGCGTTTGCCGTACGACCGGCCACCATCACTCCCAGCGGAGACGGCACGTTCAACGTCGGCGACCTGGGCGGCCGGCTGCACTGGCGGGTGTGGAGCGCACGCAGAGCCTACGGCCTGGGCACGGTGTGGATCGACAACGGCATCCCCAACGAGGCGCTGGGTACCTTCTTCGGCCATCCCGGCAGCGTGACGGCGCTGCGGGTGCGTGGCGGACTGTACACCCGCATGACGGTGCGCTGGCTCATCGACGGCCACGAGCGATCCACGAAGCTGAGCCTCGAGAAGTTGCACGCCGGCTCGTGGTTCTGGCGGTGACGGGGGTTCTGGCGGTTGCGGAGGTTCCGGCGCTGATGGGAGGCGACGCCGCGGCTCAGACGATCTGCAGCAGATCGGCCTTCAGCCGATCGAACTCCTCGCGCGAGATCAGGTCCTTCTCGAGAAGGCCCGCCAGCTTCGCCAGGCGCTCTACGGCGCTGCCACCGCCATTGCCCTGGTTTGTGGCCTGAGCCGACTCCTGCTGTCGCAGGACGGAGAACACCGGCGACAGGCGCATGCGAAGGTCGTCCGGCGTCTCGCTCGATGTGTGCAGGAAGAGTTCGGCAGACGACGTCATGAGACACACGACGGTGCTGACTGTGGTGCTGGTCGTCAGAAGGTTCAAGGCCGCCGCCACGAGCATCCCCTCGGCGGCTCCGGTGACACCGAACCCGCCCGCAAAGAACCCGCCGCCGCGACGCTGCGCGGCCGGTCCGCCTATCTCGAGCGCGACGATGTCCGCGTAGGGGACATCGGCGATCACCAGACCGCGTACCAGGTGAAGCCTGCCCCGGCTGAAGATGAGGTTCCACGACTGTCCGACCTGCGGGGGCAGTCCGTGGCCACCCAGCACGTTACAGCCTCCGACCACCGCGATGGCATTGGCCGCGAGCGCGACGAGAGGCTTCGCCGACTCCTTTTCGATGCATCTTTCGGCCCACTTGATGAAGTAGTCGCAGTCGCCCCTGAGCCGTCCGTCGGCTTTGTCGCGCAGCGCCGTGGCCACTGCGAGCAAGCCGTGGGCCTCGGTGAGGTCGCCCTGGGCCCACCGTTCCGCCTCCCACAGCGTGCTCACTGCCTGCTTGTACTGTCCGGCCGCGATCTGCGCCTTGGCCTTCTCGAGCTCTATCGACACGGTGAACGTCTCCTCGCCATCTCACGGAGAACCTGCGGCGTGCAGTGTACTACGCGCGCCGGCACGCGCGCGCGACCCAGGCCACCGCAACGAGTCACCGCAACGACGGACCTCCCGCGAGTCCGCTGCGCATCCGGTGCCGCCGCGCCCCGGTGCGAGCGGTATACTGTCATCATCGTCTGGCAGCAGGGGGAGGCTCCCATGACACGCGATGCACTTCGTTGCGGCAGCGTACTGCTCACGATCTTCCTGGCGGTCCTCCTTCTGTGCGGCTCCGCCTCCGCTCTCTCTACCGGCAACGGCGGCTGGCAGTGGCAGAGCCCGCTGCCCCAGGGCGGCGCCTACAGCGGGGGCTATTTCCGCGATGCCACGCACGGCTGGCTGCTCAGCGGCGGTACCATCTTTCACACCTCCGATGGCGGTTTCACGCTGACCATGCAGACCCGCCACAACGTCACCTTCACGGCGATCACCTTCGCCAACTCGAGCCACGGCTGGGCGGTCGGCGATCCGGCCAGCGGCAAGCATGGTACGGCGATCGTCTACCGAACCACCAACGGCGGCCTGCTGTGGACGCGTGTGCGGCTCGACTTCCACGCGGGGCTGGGCGCCGTCAGCTTCGACAACACAAGGGACGGCTGGGCGACCTCGCGCGAGGCCGTCTGGCACACGACCGACGGCGGTCTGCACTGGACCGCGCACGTCATGTCCACACACGACATCCTGCACGGCGTGCAGGCGCGCAGCGCACGACGAGTGTGGGTCGCCGGCGCCGGCGACACGGTGTTGCGCAGCGTCGATGGCGGCGTGACCTGGCAGCGCCTCCACACCGGCCTGGCCAAGAACCTGAGCCAGGTCTACTTCGCCAACAAGGACTCAGGCTGGGTGACCGGCGAGGGCAAGATCGTCCACACCACAGACGGGGGCGCTCACTGGACCGTCCAGCTCGCCGTGCCCCACGCAAGGGTCAGCGCGCTTTCGTTCGCGGACGCAACGCACGGTTGGGCAACGGCCGGCGCGGTCTACCGCACGACCGACGGAGGCGCCGACTGGACTCAGCAGACGACGTCTCCCACCGGCCCGTGGGCCTGGGTCGTGGCGCCGGCGGCGTCCGATGCGGTGGTCGGCTACTTCGATTCCCTGAGCCACACCTCCGATTCCGGCGCCACCTGGCAGCCGACCACGCGGGTGACCGCCGACGTGACCGGCGCCATCGACGCCCTGCAGTTCACGGACGCAAGCACCGGCTGGGCCAGCGGACAGGGCGGCGAGATCCTCAAGACCACCGACGGCGGGGCCGACTGGTCCGCCCAGTCGTCGGGTACCTCTCAAGACCTGAACGACCTCACGTTCATCAACGCAGGCGACGGCTGGGCGGTCGGCGGCAGCAACGACTGGCTGAACAGCGAGAGCAGCAGCGTCGTGCTCACTACCAGCGACGGCGGCGCTACCTGGACTCAGCAGACCACCGGCATCTCCGGACTGCCCTACGAACTGGCGGGCGTCGCGTTCGTCGATGCCGAGCAGGGCTGGGCGGTCGGCCGGCGAGACTGGGGCGATACCGGCGGCGGTGTCGTCGTGCATACCACCGACGGCGGTGCGACCTGGGCGCAGCAGTCCCTGCCGACCGTCAACCCGAACCGGCTCAGCGGCATCTCGCTCAACGACGTCGCCTTCGCCTCGGACGGTCTCCACGGCTGGGCGGTCGGTGAGGTCATGGGCGATGCCGGCGACAACTCCAGCGTGATCGTCGGCACGACCGACGGCGGCGCCACCTGGACCCAGCAGCTCGACTACTTCCCCCCCAACGACGGCAATTCGAGCGACGCCTCGCTCGACAGCGTCGCCTGCGTCGATGCCACGCACGCCGTCGCAGTGGGCTTCGGCAACGGCTTCACCGAGATCTTCCGCACCGCAAACGGCGGCGCCACGTGGACCCGCGTGGTCGAACCCGCGGCGTGGGGGCTCGAGCTCAGCGACGTCGTCTTTGCCAACGCGACCCGCGGCTGGGCTGTCGGCAGCACCTACAGCGGCACCCTGAGCGTCATCGCCACGACGGACGGTGGCACCACGTGGACCAGGCAGGATGCCGGCACCGGCGGTCTCAGAGCCGTGAGCTTCGTCAGCCCCAAGCACGGCTGGGTGGCCGGCGGCCAGGGCGACATCCTCACGACGGTCACCGGGGGCAACGCTCCCTGACGCGCCGCCGAAACGAGCGCTCACAGCCGGATGCCCGGCACCCTCAAGCCAAGTGGCAGAGCGGCCGCCACGGGACGATCGCCGTGTCCCGTAGCGCCGGCCATTGGGCAATCGCCGTGTCCCGTAGCGCCGGCCGTCCGGCGGCCCGGCTTGCCCCGCGCTAAGCGCGGCGCGGCGGGATCACCAGCAGAACGATGATGGTGATCAGCGGGAAGAAGCAGGCCAGGATGCCCCACAGCAGCCCGCTGCGCCCCTTGGCGCGAGCGATGCTGATCGTGATGAAGATGAAGATGACCCAGGCGACGACGATGATCAGCCACCACAAGAACGCCAGCACCGCGACGGTTGCTGCAACCATTCGTACCCTCCCTGGTAGATAGTCGGCCGATGGCACACTCTCCCACGCCGCGGCCGCCTTGGAACCGTTGGCGCCCGCATTGCGGAGCTTCGACAGGAAACCGACGCCCGCACGCGGAACTGTTTCAGCGTCGACCCGTGGGCACGTCCGAACATCGCGGGACCTCATGCCGGGTATCCTCGCGACCGACACCTGTGTGAGTGGGTCGATGGCTGGAGGGAGCGGATGAACGAAGACTGGCGCGAGTTCTGGGCCCGAGCGATCTCAGACAGCTCGCAGCTCGTCTTCGTGCTCGACCGCGAACGCCGCGTCGTAGCGGTGAGCGAGTCACTGGCGAAGGCTCTCGGCCGTGAGCCGGCCGACCTCGTGGGCACCAGCTGCGCGGCGCTCATGCACACCGGCGCCGTCCCCACGGAATGTCCGCTCGGGGACCTGCTCGTGGACGGCGGGGTGCACTACGCCGAAGTGCGCAGCGACGCCCTCGGGTGCGACCTCTTCATCACCGCGATGCCGCTGCAGGACGGCGACGGCAACGTCGCGGGCGCCGTCCATACCGCCATCGACATCAGCGAGCGCAAGCGGGCCGAAGCGGAGCTGCGCAGGTCGGAGGCGCGCTATGCCCGCGCCGAGGAGGTCGGCCACGTCGGTAGCTGGGAGTACGATCCCAGGACCACTGAGTTCTGGGGCTCCGCCGAGGCCAGGCGCATCTATGGCTTCGGTCCTGAGCCAAAGACCTTCTCGACCGACGAAGTCGAAGAGACGACTCCGGAACGGGAGAAAGTCCATCAGGCGCTCGTCGAGCTCATCCACGAAGGCAAGGAATTCGACCTTCAGTACGAGATCGTCCCCAAAGGGTCGCACGAGCCCCGGATCGTGTCGTCGGTCGCCGAGGTGCGCAGGGACGAGCAGGGCGCTCCGCTGGTCGTCAGCGGGGTCATACAGGACGTCACCGAGCGTGTGCGAGCCGAAGAAGCGCTGCGCGAAAGCGAACGGCGCTACCGCTCGCTCTTCGAGGATTCGCCGGTCCCCATGTGGGAGCAGGACGACTCAAGTGTAAAGACGCACCTCGAGGGGCTCGCCGCCGGCGGCGTCGTCGACGTGATCGCCCACCTGCTCGCCGACCCCCGGGAGTACGCGCGCTGCGTCGAACTGTCGCGCACGCTAGATGCCAACAAGGCCGCGGTGAGGCTCTTCGAAGCCGAGAGTCGCGAGGGGCTGCTCGCGTGCAACGCCGACCTCTACCGCCGCGACACCGACCGCGGCATCTATCGCTTCTGGGCGGCGATGCTCGCCGGTGAGCGTTCGGCGACCTTCGAGGAGGCCAATCTGACCCTTCACGGCAAGGAGATCCAGGTCCTCGAGACCTGCACGGTCGTCCCTGGCCACGAGCAGACGTTCGACAGGGTCTACATCGCCGACATCGACATCACCGAGCGCACGCGCCAGGCGGCGACCCTGCGTGAGAGCGAGCAGTTGCTCAAGCAGTCGCAGCAGGCCGCGCGTGTCGGCCACTACGTCTACCACATACCCGCGGGCACGTGGACGTCGTCGGCAACACTCGACGAGATCTTCGGCATCGACGACGCCTATGTGCGCAGCGTCGACGGCTGGCTCTCCATCGTCCATCCCGATCATCGGACCGAGATGTCCGACTACTTGCGAGGGCACGTCCTGCGCGACCGGTTGCCGTTCGACCGTGAGTATCGCATCGTGCGCGTCGGCGACGGCGTCGAGCGCTGGGTACACGGTCTGGGCACGCTCGAGATCGACGATGACGGCGGGGTGACACGGATGTTCGGGGTCATCCAGGACATCACCGAACGCCGGCTCGCAGACGACGCGGTCCGCGACTACGCCGAACGCCTGCGCCACACGGTCGAGGGCGCCGTACAGGCCATGGGCCACCTGGTGGAGACACGCGACCCGTACACGGCCGGCCATGAACGCCGAGTCGCCGAGCTGGCGGCGGCGATCGCCGCGGAGCTGGGAATGCCCGCCGAGGAGCTCGAGGGGCTGCGACTCGCCGCGCTGATCCATGACGTCGGCAAGATCGCCGTGCCCGCCGAGATCCTCGCCAAGCCCGGCCGGCTGAGCGAGGTCGAGTTCAGCCTGATCAAACAGCACGCGCGCACCGGCTTTGAGATCATCGAGCCGATCGACCTCGCGGGGCCGGCAGCGCAGATCGTCCTGCAGCACCACGAGCGCCTCGACGGGTCGGGTTACCCTCAGGGACTCTCCGGCAAGGACATCCTGCCCGAGGCGAGCATCGTGGCCGTCGCCGACGTGGTCGAGGCGATGTCGTCACACCGGCCGTACCGGCCGGCCCTGGGCACAGAGGCCGCGCTGGCCGAGATACGCGAGAACAGCGGTCGCATGTACGACCCGGAAGTCACGGAGGCGTGCCGGCGAGTGTTCGCTTCGGGCTTCGCGTTCACGGACTGAGATGTCGCGCCGCGGACGCGGCCCGCCGCCGTCCGTCGAGAGATCCGCTTGCGCCGACGCCCTATCTGCCGCGCCGCGAGAGCCACGTCTCCTGGTTGACGAGCCCATCGGAGAAAGCGAGCACGCGGTTGCGGCCGGCGCGCTTGGCCGCATACATCGCCCAGTCGGCCTTGTCGAGGAGCTCGTCCTTGGCCGAGGCGTCGTCGGGCCAGGTGGCGACGCCGACGCTCACGCTCAGCGGACGTCCGCTGAGCGCGCTCGAAGACGCCACCTCGGCGCGGATGCGCTCGGCCACCGTGAGGGCCCCGCGACCATCGGTCTCGACCAGCACCAGCACGAACTCCTCGCCACCGTAGCGCGCCGCCAGGTCGACCCTGCGGCTGCAGGATTCGGTGATGCGGGCGATACGCGCCAGGGCCGCGTCGCCGGCCTTGTGGCCGTGGGCGTCGTTGTAGACCTTGAACTCGTCGCAGTCGAAGAACAGCAGCGAAAGCTTGGTCTCGCGACGCCGGGCGCGGGCGAGCTCCTCCTCGAGGCGCTCGTGCAGGTAGCGGTGGTTGTAGAGTCCGGTGAGGCCGTCGGTGATCGCCTCGACCTCGGCCCGGCTGAAGCGGATGGCGGCCGCCTGCAGCATCGCCGCGAGGGTGTGCGAACGGTCAGACTGCAGGCGCTCATCGAGCGACTCGAGCGCCGGGGCGTCGACGGTGACGGCCGCGACGATCTCACCGTCGCCGCCCGCGATGGGCGCCGTACCTGTGACCCAGACGCCGAAGTCGTCGGCGTTCAGGACGTTGGCCCTTGGGCGCTCGCCCGCCAGCACCGCGGCCAGCTCGTCCTGTGCCAACCACTGATCGCCCAGGTGCGAGACGTCGGCCTCGGTGTCGCCGGTGTCGAGCACGGTGATGCACCGGTCGCCACAGGTGGCGAAGGTCGTGATGAAGCGCAGCGGCGGATGGTCGTCACGGAACGTGCGCAACGCGGCGACCATGGTCTTGTACTCGATGCGCTCTTCATCTGCGCGGTCGCGCAGCAGGCTGTGGGCGGTGGGATCGATCAGCGCGGCGGCCTGCTCGGCGAGCGCATCGACGCGCGCACGGCGCCCGCGCAGGCGTTGCAGGGCGCGTTCGAAGGCAGCGACCATGTCCGGGTCAAACTGCGTGCCGGCGCAACGTCGCAGCTCGGCCAGGCACTGCCGATAGCTCAGGGCACGCCGATAGGGTCGCTCACAGGACATGGCGTCGTAACAGTCGACCACGCACATCGCCCGGGCGAACAGCGGGATCGCTTCGCCGGTCAGGCCGTCGGGGTAGCCTTTCCCATCGAGGCGTTCATGGTGGTGGCGCACCCCCGCGACGAGCTCGTCGTCGAACAACGGGCGCACGATCTCGGCGCTGATGCCGGGATGCTGGCGCATGAGATCCCACTCTTCGGAAGTCAGCGGTCCCGCCTTGAGCAGCACGCGATCGGAGACGCCGATCTTGCCGATGTCGTGCAGGAAGGCGACGTTACGCACCTCGTCGAGGCGGTCCTCGGGCCAGCCCAGCTCGGAGCCCAACAGCGCCATGTAAGCGGCCACCCGCCCGGCGTGGCCGAGGGTGTAGTAGTCCTTGGCCGACAGCGCCGAGCTCAGCGCTCGCAGGTTGCCCAGGTGGAGGCGCTTGACCTCGTCGTAGAGCTGGGCGTGCTCGATGGCCAGGGCGACGAGCTGACCGACGGCTTCGGCGGTGGCTGTCTCCTCCTGAGTGAACTCTCGGTCGGCGTGGTCGAGCAAGTCGACCACGCCGATGACCTTCTCGCGGGCCACCAGGGGAAGCGCGATGAAGCTACGCTGTCCATAGTGGCGCATGTGGCTGCGCACGACCTCGTTCAACGCCGGGTGATCGAGGCGCTCGACCGTCACCGCGCGCCGTAGCAGAACGGCGAGTCGCTCACTGGGCCATTCGTCGAGATCGAGCTCGTGGCCCACCCAGGAAGTGTCGTGGACGCCGTCCAGTGTAGAGGCCAGGCAGGTCAGACGCCCGCCGCCCTCGACCCGGTAGATGTCGCAATCGGGGATCGCGAGGGCCGCGCTCAGGCGCCGCGCGGCGAGCTCCAGGATCTCGCCCAGATCGAGGGTGGAGGCCAGCTCGATGCTCGTGTCGAGCAGGAGCTGATAGCGCTGGTCGGCGCCGTCGGATCGTGCGTGAGGCTCACCGTCGCGAACCGGCCCGACCGCGGCCGCCATGAGATCGTCGAACAGGAAGCGGCGCTGGCCGCTCGGCGTGCGCCGGCTGGCCAGCCGGCCGCCGTCGGCCCAGCGACGCACGGTCGTCGCACTGACACCCAGCACGTCGGCCGCCTGCTGCACGCGCAGCCACCTGGACTCCGCAAAAGTCGCACTCATCGTGGAGTGTATCGGCCTTCTGCGCCCATTTCTTGACCAGCTCTGCCACCGCCCGGATGTCGCGTCGTGCCGTACCGCGTCGCGACCAGTAGCACAACTGTCTAGGCGACGTCCGTGCGCGTCCCGGCAGGGAAGCCTGAAAGTGTAAGCAAGGAGAGATGAAGGACTACCGTGACCGGAATGAACCCCCCATCGAGTGCTCCGACACCCAGCTCGATCCGCCTTCTGAACTGGGGCCGCTACCTCTCGGCCGACACGCTCGCCGGTTTCGAGGAGAGGACCGGCATCCGCGTCGGCGAGACGACCATCAACAGCAACGAAGAGTTCATCAGGCGGGTGTCGGCGGGCGAACGCTTCGACGTGATCGTCCCCGAGGACTGGGCCGCCGAAGTACTGATCGACGCCGGTCTGCTGCAGCCTCTCGACCTGGAGCTGCTGCCCAACTGGGAGCACGTCACGCAGCCGTACTTTCAGGCGCCGCCCTACGACCCCGGGACCGACGGCGTGAAATACACCTCGATCTTCTGCTTCGGCACCGAAGGCTTTGCCGTGCGCCTCGACCGCATCGCCCTGCCGCCCAAGAGTTGGCGGATGCTCTACGACCCGGCCTACGCGGGACAGATATCGATGCTCGACGGCTCGCGCGAGGTCCTGGGCCCGGCGCTGTTCCTGCTCGGCGCCGATCCCAACTGCACCGACGCCGTGCTGCTCGACCAGGCCGCCGCCATGGCCGCCGCCCAGAAACCCCTGGTGACCAGGTACGACACGCAGGGGGCCGCGCAGAGCATCCTCGACGGCACGCCCATCGTGGAGTGCTGGGACGGCGACGTCGCTGCCGCGATCACCCAGGGCGCACCCGGTATTCGCTACGTCCTACCCAACGAAGGCTACCGCGTCTGGGCCGACGCGCCCTGCATTCCGGGGAACGCCCCGCATCCGGCGGCCGCGCACCGTTTCCTGGATTACCTGCTCGAGCCCCGCGTCGCGGCCGGCAACGCCGACCACACGGGCTACCAGCCCGTCGTGCCGGCGGCCGATCCGCTGGTGCGCAGCCTCGTGCAGCGCTCCATGCGGCCGACCGACGAGCAGATGGAAGCCGGCACGTTCCTGCGTGACCTCGGCGCCTTCAACGCGACCTACGAACAGACCTACGCAGGCGTGCGGCGCACGTAACGCCCGGCGCTTGGCCGGGTGCTCGCGTCAGGTCACGGTCAGGTCGGGTCAGGCCAGGTTCAGGTCACGGTAAGGTAGTTCGCCGATGTCTTGGCGGACTTGTTGGTGGCCCCGTCCCAGGTGGTGACGTAGAACCGATACTTCCCTCGCGCCAGCTTGCACTTGAAGCGGTACGAGACGACCTTGCCGCACTTGTACCAGGTCGTCGGCGAGAGGGTCAGCCTGTGCGCGCCCTTCAAGGTCTCGACGGTGATGCCCGCCAGGCACCGCCCGTAGCAGGGCGCCGTGTCCAGGACCTCGAACTTCAGCGTGGCGTAGGAACCGCGCCGCACGTGGGCGGCATAGGGCGCCTTCGACGACGGCCGGCGCGTGTCGATGGCCAGTGAGAACGACTGAGGTGTCTCGGTGTTGCCGGTCACGTCGGTCGAACGAACGAGGAAGGTATGCTGGCCGTCGTTTGTGTGATCGGCAGGCGCCGGCACGGTGAACGTCACGCCGGAGTCCCACAGCGTCCAGCCCTGACTGTCGAGATCGTACTGAGTCGTGTCGACTCCCGAGCCGCCCGCGTTGTCTGCGGCGGTGAAGGCGAAGTCACACGGCGTATTGTTCCAGTAGCCCAACTCGTACTTGTTGGCCGGGATCACCGTTGTGGTGGGCGCGGTCTCGTCCGACCCAGCCGGGCGGGTGAAGGCCTTGAGGCACACGTTGGTGTCGGCGTAGTCGGCATCGTCGGTCAGGTCACTCCATGTGCTGCCGTCGGAGCTGACGAAGCTCTGCCCCGGGGCCGCGGTGGCGGTGCTTGTTCCGTAGCCGGGGTCGGGGTATTCGAGCGGGATGGGATAGCAGTAGCCCGGCGTCGTGACCTTGACGGCCACCACGAAGTCCTGCCCGCTCGTCAGCGGCAGCGGGGAGCTCAGGTGGACGGTGTGGTAGCCCATCTGGAGAGTTCCCGATCCGCGTGCCGTCAGCGATTGCAGGGTGGCGCCGGCGTAAACCGTGTAGGTCGTGCCGGGCTCGACCGCGTAGAAGCCCACCGCGGCGACTTCGTCGCTGGAGGTGGCGGGGAAGTCGTTGGCAAACCAGGCGGTCGTGTCGTTCGAGTAGCCCAGGCTGGTGGTCCAGCCGAGGGGGTCGTACTGGTAGATCCCGTTGTAGTTGCCGGCCGACTCGGCGTCGTCGAAGGCGGCGTTCACGTCGTAGGCGAAGTTGGTGTCGTAGTAGGAGACGTAGAAGTAGCCCGCATCGCCCCCCCAGACAGTCCCCCAGCTATTGCGCACGATGAAGGCGCCGTTGCCGGGAGGTTGGTCGGTGACGCCGTCCGACGAGAAATTGCTCGCCGCGTAGTTGTCGTTCCAGCCGACGATGTCGACGGCGTGGTCCTGCTGGCCGGGCGCGCCGTCGCAGTAGTAAGAAGCGTTGTCTGCGTTGTAGTACTGGGAGTCCGCATCGGAGCACATGCCGTCGTCGGCGTACATGCTGGTATACACGGCCCCGTAGCTCATGACCGCCGCCTTGATGGCGCCGTTGTCGCTCCAGCTCGTGCGCGGCGGAAGGTAGAGCACGTCCTGAACGTGCTTCGCGGCAGTGAGGCCTGGCGGAGTGTAGCTGTCGTCGAAGGCGTCCTGGCTCGCGAGCACAGGCCCCGCCCAGCGGGCCAGATAGGCCGTCGACATGAGCGCGTTGCCGCCCGAGTTGTAGGCGCTGTCGGTGCCGGCGAGGGCGCTGTCGAAGCCCGAGTTCAAGGCCAGGTTGTCTTCTGAGAAGCTTTCGGGGTCGGAGGGCAGGAGGCCCGATTCGAGCGAACCCATGGTCGCGAAGGTCCAGCAGCAACCGGTCTGGCCCTGGTCTTCGATGGCCGACAGCCTGCCGAGGGTGCGTAGGTCGAAGGCGCGCGGGTACGACGCCCCCAGCGTTCCGAAGCGCACCCCCGCGCGGCCCAGATACGAGAAGTCTATCGGTGACGGGATGTAACCCAGGCCATGAACGCCTCGGCCCAGGCGCGAGCGGCTCAGACTGCGCAGCTTGAGGTAGCGCGTGTAGGCCGGGCTCAGGGGCGCCGACGAGAACGTCGGTGTGCTCGAGGCGGCTGTGCTCGCGCCGGGAGCGGCGATGGGCGCGCCGGGAGCGGCGATGGGCGCGCGCGTCGAGGCGAGGCTGCTCTGGCAGACCAAGCCGAACGCGGCGACCGTGGCAAAGAGCACGAGCGCAACGATCGGCGCCCGGTCGCGCGCCGTTCGAGGCGCGGTCCGTCCCGGCTGCCTGCCGCTCGTGTCCTGCCCATACGCCGACCGTGACCCGCGCCGTTGGTGCACCATGTCCTCCCCCAAATGAGCCGACCCAGTACTAAGAGCTTCACGCTAATCGTGGGGCCGCGACCGGTCAAGCGGGTGAGGCGGCTCGCGAGTGGATCGAGCCTCGTTTAGCCACGGCCGGTCCCGGACAGCACCCGTCTTACGATATCGGCCTCGGGGCCGCCAATCTCAAGTGAGAGTGGGGCGCCGCGGCTCGAGCGCCGGCGGCTACTGCAGTCGCAGGGCTCCGCGCGCGGCGGCCTCGCGGACCTGCTCGTAGGTACGCGCCGCAAGATAGCCCGCGTACTGGCGATCGGCCGACTCGAAGGCCTCCCCCAGGGCACCGGCGGCATCCGGCGGCATGCCCTCGTCCTCGGCCAACGACAGGACCTCTATCTGGCTGGCCTGCAGGGCGACGACCGCGTCGATCAGCGCTCCGAACGCGTCGTCTATGCGCTTGGAGGAGGCGCGCTTCATCTTGCCCTTGTGCCGCAGTGACTCGGTCAACATCACGTCGTGGTAAGCGGATTCGGCTGCCCGGACCCCCTCGACCCTCGCGGCGTGGCTGCGCAGCCGGCGCAGCAGCGGCCGCGACGATACCTGTCGGCTCATGGAGACGGCACCGTCGCCCGATCGTTCCTCGCTCATATGGGGAGTGTGCGAAACCAACGTTAGAACTTCGTGAGCGATCTGTGAGGACAGTGTCAGACGCCGATCTGGGCTGACTGACGAGGAGCTCGCGGCCTTCAGCCGGCCTCCTCGCGTAGCTGTCGCGTCCGAACGCCGCGTCCTACAATGAGCCCAGACGAGAACCGGCGCCCGACGCCAGGGCCGACCGGGGGTTTTTGGGGAGGCGCTTTTGCACATGGGGGAGCGGACCAGCACGGCCCCGCCCGGGTGGTATCCGGATCCCACCGGCCGGCAGGGCCATCGCTACTGGAACGGCGCCCTGTGGACGCCATGGTCGGTACAGGCCGATGGCGTCGTGCGATCGACGTCCCTCGCCGTCGCCGCCGAAGGCTCGCGCACGAAACGCCCGTGGGGTCGCGGCCGACGCGTCGCCGTGGCGCTGCCCGGTCTCGTGGCTCCGGTCCTGATCGCGCTCCGCTCGGCGGGCGAGCTGTACGCGGCTCTCGCCTCGGTGCCACCGCAACTGCGTGACGCTCAGTTGCTCGGCGGCGCTTCGGCGCACACCCAGATCCTCGTCGCATGCCTCGACCTCGCCATGGCCGGCGTCATCTGCCTCGCGCTGCTCTGGGTCACGCTGCCACGGCGGCTGTCGGTGCGAGCCGGCCTCGCCGCGATGCTCGCTACGCTCGTGCCCTTCGGCGTGGCGCTGAGCCTCTGGGCGCTCGGCATCGGGGCGTTGCCCAATGGCGTGCTCGCCATCTCGCTGGCCTTCGTACCAGGCATCGCCCTGGTGCGCCTGTGCCTCACACCGGGCCCGTCGACCCCCAACGACGGCGAGGTTCATCACGACGGCGTGGTCGCCAGAGCCGCCCTGTCGCAACGAAGTCGCCTTGGGGCGCTGCTCGCCTTGCCGGCTCTGCTCGGTCCGGCGCTGGTGGCGGGCTATGGCGTTCTGTGCGCCACCACGACATGGTCCTACTGGGCGGCCTTGTCACCCGGCCCCGACGGCGGCTGGCTCGCGCGCGGGGGCCTCGTGATGGACGGGCCCGCGCGCTGGCTCGCGCCGGCCCTGATCGCCGCCGGCCTCCTCTCCTGCGTCGCGCTGGTCGCCATCGCCGCGCCACATCGCTTTGCCGGGCGGGGTGTCGGCGGCGCCGTGGTCGTGCTGGTCCTGTCCGTCTTCCTTCTCGCGGTGTCCGTACAGGCAGACGGTCTGGGGCCGAACTGGGCCGGCTACGCCGCCAAGGGCGGCCCTTTCAGGAGCGTCGCCGCGAGCTGGGTGCAGCCGGAGGTGCCCGAAGAAGAGGACGGGTCCGCACTTATCACGACGAGCTTCTGGGTGGGCCTCGACGGCAGTGGCAGCGGGACCGTCGAGCAGATCGGCACCTGCCTCGACGGGACCGCCTGGTATGAGATGTACCCGCAACCCTCCAGGCACATCGACATCCCGGTAGTGGTCCCCGGCGACGTGCTCCGCGCGAGCGTCACGCGTCGCGGCGCGCACACCTTCGTGCTCAAGCTGGTCGACACGACGACGGGGGCCTCGTTCACCACCGCGAGGACCGCCGCGCAGGCCGGCAGCGTGTCGGCCGAGGTCATCGCCGAGGCGCCGACATCGTTGAGGACAGGTCAGCTGCCACTCGACCCTTTTGGCCGGATACGGTTCGTGAGGTGTACGGTCGACGGTCTGCCGATCGGGGCCTATCGGCCCGACCGCTCGGATATCTCCTCGAGCCGCCAGACGCGCGAGACCACGACCTCGGCTCTGACCGGCGGCGGCACCGTCTTCACGGTCACCGCAGCGCCCGACTC
Source organism: uncultured Actinomycetes bacterium (assembly GCA_963845355.1). GTDB lineage: Bacteria > Actinomycetota > Thermoleophilia > UBA2241 > UBA2241 > Bog-752. Next base: position 3,616 of record CAWJRV010000038.1, on the reverse strand, counting down.
TCCCTCGCCCGACACCCTCGTATGGCGCGGCCTGCATCGGGCGCTGCCGTCGCCGGAGCGAGACGACGGGCTGCTCGCGTTCTCGCTCGTCTGGCTCTCGGTCCTCGCGCTCGTGCGCCTGTTCGCGGCACGACGGTCGGCACGAAGGTCGCTGCGTCGCGCGTGACCGGCCTACTTGCGGCGGTGGCGACGCAACGCCAGCGCTCCGCCGACCAGACCGCCGACTGTCGCCGTCACGGCGACGGCCATGACCGGGACCACGAGTATCGCCTGCCGGCCCACCTCGGTCGCCCGGGTGCTGCCCGCATCGATGGCCTTGCCGAGATCGTCGCGCAGGTCTTCGAATGCCTTCGCGAGCTGAGCCCGCTCGGCAGCGATATCGCGGGTGATCGCCTCGGGCGCCCGTTCGGGCGCCTTGGTCTTGGGCGCCTTGGTCTTGGGCGCGGCCGCCATGCGCACGGGCGGCGCCGCGACGGTCGTCGGCGGACTTGCGACCGCGGGCGACGTTCCCTTCTCGTTTGCCTGGTCTGCCATCAGCGCACCTCCTCGTCGGGCGTCGTGTCTGACCGCGGCGCCGCACCGGGCTGTGGCGTTGGGGTCGGCGCGCCGGGCGGCGTGGACGGCGGCATCGACGAAGGACCGGCGGGCGGTGTCGGCGGCTTGCCCGCCGCGGCGGCGTCCGGTCTGCCCGGCGAGCCCCCAGGCGGCGTCACAGGCGTCCAGGGCGACTCAGACCCGGCGGGCTGAGGGTTCGGCGACGGCGAGCTGCCGCCGTTGCGCCGCGGCGAGAAGACTTTCGCGGTCTCCTGCAGGTTCGACTTGAGGAGTTCGACCGTGGTGTTGGCCTCGGCGATCGTGCGCTCGGGAGCAGGCGTCTTGGCCTTGCGCAGCGTACTGCGCCCGGCCAGGGCGAGGACCAGCACGATGAGAAGCAGGACGGCGGTGACGATCAGCAGCGCCAGCCAGAGTGGCAACACCAGCGCCAGAGCGACGGTGATCGTCGTCAGGGCAAAGCCCAGAAAATACAGTGCCAGCACGCCGGCGCCGACCAGCAGGCCAACCCCCCTGCCGTACTGCTCGCCCTTGCGCTTGAGCTCGGCGGTCAGCAGCTCGACGTTGAGCTCGACCAGGCGCTGGCCCGGGCACGGATCTCAGTGGCCGACGCGGCCAGCCGCTCACGCAGGCCCATCGCTGCACTTCCTCATAGTCGGTCCCTCCCCTGTCGTTGACTCCCGGAGGCGCGGCCACGAAGGTACCCGAAGCCCTCGCCGGTCAATCTGTGCGACCCACCTCCACGGACCCATCCCGCCTAACCTTACTCCACCGCCGCGCGACCGCAGCGTGCGTGCCCGTTGACGACCGGCCCACGACACCAGTTTCCGGCGGCCGCCGGACGGCAATGCTTCGACGCGGCACGGCACGCCCGGTGAGGGGCGTCGGCGGCAGACCGGGTGATCACAGACGAGCGATCAGGGAGATCGATCATGGCGAGCAGCTTCAGCTTGGGTGGCGAGGTGGCGACCGACGGACGGTTCGTGCGGCAGGAGAGCGCCTTTCGACACTGGGTGACCGACGACGGCAGCACGGAGTTCGCGCTGGAGCCGGGACGATACCACCTGTATGTCAGCCTCGCCTGTCCGTGGTCGCACCGGACCGTGATCGTGCGCGCGGTGAAGGGCCTCGGCGAGGCGGTCGGCATCTCCTACGCCGCGCCGTTTCGCGACGAGCGAGGCTGGACCTTCACCGGCGAGCGCTTTGTCGAGCCGGCGACGGGCCTCACCGACGAGTACGCGGACAAGGTGAACGGCTTCTCTCTGCTGAGCGAGGCTTACACGGCCACCGACCCGCGCTTCGCGGGCCGCGTCACTGTGCCGGTGCTCTGGGACACGCAGCGCGGCCAGGTGGTCAATAACGAGTCGGCCGACATCGTGCGCATGTTCAACGGCGTCTTCGACCGCGTGGCCGCCGATCACGTCGATCTGTATCCGACCAGCCTGCGCCCGGAGATCGACGCGATCGATCAGTTCGTGTACGACAGGGTCAACAACGGCGCGTACAGGGCCGGCTTCGCGCGCCGCCAGGAGGCCTACGACGAGGCCTTCGCGGCGTTGTTCGCCGCCCTGGATGAGCTCGAACAGCGGCTCGGCCGGCAGCGGTTCCTGGTCGGCGACACGATCACCGAGGCCGACTGGCGGCTGTTTCCGACGCTGGTGCGCTTCGATTCCGTCTACTACAGCCACTTCAAGTGCAACGAACGCCGGCTGGTCGACTATCCGAACCTCTGGGACTATACGCGCGACCTCTACCGGCAGCCGGGCATCGCCGCGACGGTCGCCATGGAGCAGATCAAGCGCCACTACTACACGACGCACGACTTTCTGAACCCGAGCCGCATCGTCCCGGTCGGGCCGGCGATAGACTTCGCGGCGCCGCCCGACAGGGCGCGCCCCGGCGAGTAGCGGGGGCGGAGCGCCGGGCGCGACGGGGTGCCGGACAAGACGCGACGGCGCAAGCGAGGCCGACGGCGCTCCGCCAGCTAGGCCGTGATGACCGTGGGGATGTGGTCACGCAGGACGGCGAGCCCGCCGGCGGGCAGCAGACGGTCGGTGATGAGCACGTCGGCGTCGTCGAGCCGCGCGACCGAGGTCAGACCGACCCGACCCCACTTGGTGTGGTCGGCCAGCACCACCAGCCGACCGCCGGCCTCGAGCATGACGCGAGCGAGCTCGGACTCCTGCAGGTCGGAGCTCGTGAAACCGACCTTCTCGTCCATGCCGGCCGTGCCGATGAAGGTGAGGTCGACGTGCAGGTGACGGGCCGTCTCGACCGCTACGGGGCCCACCAGCACGCCCGAGGGCGTGCGGACGCCGCCGGTGAGAATGACGGTCTGGTCGTCGCGCCCCTCGGCGTACAGTACGTCGGCGAGCGGCAGCGAGTTCGTCACGACCATGATGCCGGGAACGTCGACCAGGAGACGGGCAAAGGCGAGCGTCGTGCTCCCGCCCGACACGCCGATGGTCGCGCCCGGCTCGACGAGTCGGATCGCCTCAGCCGCGATGGCCTCTTTGGCCGCAAGCTCGCTGGTGACCTGACCGGACGAGCGGCTCTCCGCCTCGCCGGCGGCGGACGCCGGCTCGACCGCCGTGACGCCGCCGTGCACCTTGACGACGAGACTCGCCGCGGCCAGCACGGCGAGGTCGCGACGCACCGTCATGTCGGAGACCCGCAGGGCGATGGCGAGGTCGGCGATGCGCACCGCCCCCAGGCGGTTCACCTCGTCGAGGATGAGCGACTGCCGCTGCGCCGCGAGCACTCCTGCACGTCTCCTGTCCACATGATCGACGCGGGTAGCGTCGCAGACAAACCAACAAAAATCAACAACTTGGTCGCGATTCTTGTCGTGTTCTGTCGTTACTCGTTGTATTACTTGCGTTTCTGTCGCTTCTATGGTTGGGTCGGCGCATGTACGTTGCCGCCCGTGCGCGCGCTCGTCAAGTCGCGGGTCGTCCGGAGCAAGGAGAGTCACGTGGCATTCGACAAGATCAGGAAGGGCCTGAAGAACGTCGTGGTAAGGGGTGCGCTGAAGCATGCCCCGGACAGCACGATCGCGAAGGTC
>CAWJRV010000037.1:0-125647 GCA_963845355.1 uncultured Actinomycetes bacterium | reverse complement strand
GTGTCTTGTCCCTGTTTGGCGTTTGCCCGCTGTCGTCGCTTGGCTGCCGTGGCCTTGCATCTTGGCGAGCAGTAGAGCGTCTTGTAAGCGGCCGACAGAAACGGCGTGCCGCAATGTTCGCAGATCCTCACCTGATTGCCTCCGGCGAGGTCGCTGAGCATCATCACCGCATAACTGCCGATTAGCGACGGCGAGTTCCAGCTCAAGGCCGTCAATCTCCTCGTGCTCAATCGCTTGGCCGTGTGGTGGCGGAGCGAGGCGCGCCACAGTTCATTCCTGGCTGGTCGTGAGTAATTGTGGGTATTTGTGAAACCATGAGCAAGTTCGCCGACAAGCCGAGGACGAGTGACCTGCCCAAGGCGCTCGGCGATGAAGTCGTCGACCTCGTTGCCCAGGGACGCGAGCAGGACTACCTTGTTGCCATTCAGGTTGCCGCGGTCGTGCGCGAGGCCGAGCTCACCCCCGACGAGGCCGATGATCTGCTCGCGATGCTCGCCGACCTGGGTATCGAGGTCGTCGAAGACCCGGATGCGGCGCCGCTCAGCGGAGACGTAGTCGGCGCCGCTGGCGAGGTCACTGCTGCGCTCGATCTGCGCGCAGGCGAACAGTCCAGCGATCCCGTGCGCAGCTACCTTGCGCGGATCGGTCGCGTACCGCTGCTTACGGCGGCCCAGGAGGTCGCCTTAGCCAAGCGCATCGAACATCATGACATGGCCGCCAAGCGCACGATGATCGAGGCCAACCTGCGCCTCGTGGTGAGCATCGCCAAGCGCTACGACGGCTGTGGGCTGCCGCTGCTCGACTTAATCCAAGAGGGCAACCTCGGCCTCATGATCGCGGTCGAGAAGTTCGACTACAGGCGCGGATACAAGTTCTCGACGCCGGCCTACTGGTGGATCCGCCAGGCGATCACTCGCGCTCTGTCCGACAAAGGACGCACGATCCGCCTGCCCGTGCACATCATCGAAGCCCAGAACAAGCTCTTTGCCTCCCAGCGCCGCCTCGAACAGCGAGGTGGCCGCGAGCCCACGCCTGAGGAGATCGCCGCCGAGATGGGCATCGACGCCACCAAGGTGCGTGAGATCGTGGCCACCAGCCGCGTGCCGGTGAGCCTCGAGGCACCGGGTGGCGAAAACGAGGAGGGTGCGCTTGGTGAGCTCATCGAAGACCAAGCGGCGATCGAGCCGCTGGCTGCAGCCGTTGAGGTGGAGCGTCGCCTGGGGGTCGAGCACCTGCTCGCCGCCCTGACGCAGCGCGAGCGCCGGGTGATAGAGCTCAGGTTCGGGCTTAAAGATGGGAACCCACGGACGCTCTCAGAGGTCGGTCAGGAGTTCGGCCTTTCGCGCGAGCGCATCCGTCAGGTCGAGGCCAAGACGCTCGCCAAGCTGCGCAGCCTGCGGGACGCGCAGAAGCTCTGTGAGTTGGTCGAGTAGCTGCGTCTGCCTCCGCGGTGCCTCCTTCCCTTCGCCGATCACACGAGTGAGGCTAGGCCACGCACCGCTCCTGCCGCCAAGGCTCTGCAGCCGAGCAACCCGACGCGTACTCGGTCAGGCGTTCTGGCGCGAGGCCAGCGGGCGAGCTCCACTGCGCGCGACCCACGCCCGAAAGTCGAGCAGCTCCGGATAGATCTTGCGCACATCGGCGATGTCGACGCCGTAGCCCTTACGCTCGAACCACTGGTACATGAGGTAGAAGTCCTCGCTTTGGGCACGGGCGGCGTCCCAGGGCACCTGCACGTAGCGTATCGGCTGACCGATCGCATCGCTCAGCACGCTGGCCGCGTCGGGCAGGGTGAGCTCGTCGCCGGCGATGTCGAAGGCCTTGCCGATGTACCTGTCGGGCTCGGCGAAGACGACCCCGACGATGGCGGCGATGTCGTCGACGGCGATCATCTGCAAACGCGTCGTCGAGGCCAGCGGCGCCATCACGGCCAGACCTTCGTCGCTTGGCTGCGTGGCCCAGGTCACCAGGTTCTCCATGAAATAGACCGGCCGCACGATGGTGAGCGGCAGCTTGAGCGCCTTGAGGTGGTCCTCGATCTCGGCCTTGGACTCGAAGTGGGGGATGCCGGTCTTCTTGTGGGCCGAGCCCACCGAGGCGTAGACGTAGTGGCTCACGCTGGCCGCCGCCGCCACGTCGCCCAGCGTCTTGCCCTGGGCGATCTCGTTCTCTGTGCCCTTCTCGAAGGGTGTCGCCATGGCAAAGACGCCGTAGACGCCCTCGAGCGGGGTCCGCAGGCTAGGCTCGTCGGCAAGGTCACCGCGCATGACCTCGATGCCGAGCTCGCGGAACGGCCGTGCCTTAACGCTTTCTGGATCCCGCGTCAGGCCTCGGACTCGCCAGCCGTCGGCTTGCAGGCGCCGCGCCACTGCTCCGCCCTGCTGGCCTGTGATGCCGGTGACCAGGATGGTCTTGTCGCTGTTGCCGCTCATGGTGCCTCCCTTGGCGGCCGGCTGCAGTGCCGGTCCCCACATCGCACAGGGCTGGTCGTTTCAGTCTCCCCCCGTCTCCCTCGGGCGAAAACCGGTGGGGGGCCGTGCGCTGCAAATGCCTTTCAACACTGCTTCGAGCGCTAGCGGAAGACACCTAACACGGTCAAACCTGTGCTCGGCGCGCGACCTGTTTGCCGAGCGCTTGCCTGGAGCAGTGGTACGCGGGCTCGCGGATGTTGCAGGCAGGGCGCTCCACGCTCAACCGCCGGCGTCGCTACGACTCTCGGCCTGTGGCGGCCTGCGCCGTCCAACAGCGGAGGTCAATGCCGGAGAGTAGCCAGCTCCACGCTTGTCCCAGGGGGCGCTCCACGTTCGGAGGCCCTGATCGCGGCCTCGTCTGCAAACACTGCAAACGCGGCTGGGCGGGGTGGACATGAGCTGAGCCGCAAAGACCATGGCACGGCCTGGGCTCTCTGAAGACCCCGGTGACCTCCGCCACCTGGAACGGAGGTCATCATCACTGCAAGAGGACCCTCCCCGTCATTGCGGTCGTACCGACCAGCTTGCGACAGGGAGGGTCCTCCTGCTTGGACCCTATCTGTAAGGAACATCGGCTAGGCAGCCTTGTGCTCCTGATCCGTGTTGGGCTTGAAGGCGGGCAGGCGCCCCGGCTCGGCAGACTTGGTGGGGGCCCGGCGCGGATAGGTGGCGAGGGCATAGACGATGCCGCCGATGACGACCGCCAGCAGTAGGGCGATGGCGACGTTCGCGCCGCCGTGAGTCACCGGCACCGTGGCGATGTTCACGCCGCGGCCACGGCCCATGGCGACTTGGGCGGCCTTGCCCTGGGCGACGGCAACGCCGAGGATTCCTGCGTGGGGGACGGCGACAGTCGGCGCGGTGGTGGCCGCGTAGCCGGACCCCTGCGGGTCGAGATAGGCGAAGGCTGGGGCGGCGACCACGGCCAGGACCACCACCGTCATCAACACCACGGCGATCAGAAAACGCTTCATCACAGTCTCCTCTCTGATGTAAGCCATCTGTCGAGACGAGATTAGGCCGGCAACGGCGGCCGGTCGTCACCCGGGGCGGGTGATTGGCGCGGCGGCGAGACTGCGTGACAAACGCGGCCCTCACCCGGACGCTCCCTGGCCCGCCCATCTCTTCTCGTGCGCCCGACGGCACGCGGACGCACTCTCCGCAGTAGAATCGGCACTCAGAGTCTCGGGGAGGTGGCGAGGATGCGCCGGCGAGAGCCAGGGGTGACGCCGCAGGAGGGACGAGCGGGATGATCGCCTGCCCCGGCTGCGGCTTTGAGGCGTCCGACGAGTTCGCGTTCTGCCCCAAGTGCGCGACGAAGCTAGCGGAGGCGCCTTCCAGTGTCGAGGAGCGCAAGACGGTCACCACCCTGTTTTGCGACTTCGTCTCCTTCACGGCCATGAGCGAGAACGCCGACCCCGAGGACGTCGATGCCCTGCTCGCCGAGTACTTCGCCCGATCCACCAAGGTCATCGAGTCCCACGGCGGCACGATCGAGAAGTTCATCGGCGACGCCGTGGTGGGCGTCTTCGGCGTACCGGTCGTGCACGAGGACGACCCGGAGCGGGCGGTGCGTGCCGGACTGCGCCTGATCGAAGCCCTCGAGGGCCTGGCCCGCCCCGACGGCTCACCGCTGCAGGCTCGCGTCGGCATCAACACCGGCGAGGCTCTCGTGCGTCTAAACGTCGACCCGGCCTCGGGCCGCGGCTTTCTCACCGGCGATGCCGTCAACATCGGCGCTCGCCTCCAGGCGGCAGCGCCCCCCGACGGCGTGGTCGTGGGCGCCCTCACCCGCGAGTTGACAGCCGGAGCCATCGACTACGAGGAGCTGCCCCCGGTCGTGGCGAAGGGCAAGGCCGAGCCGGTCACCGCCTGGCGGACGGTCGGTGCGTTGGCCCGGCGCGGCATCGACGTCCCGGCGGGCGAGCTCACGCCGCTCGTCGGCCGCGAAATGGAGCTGACGTGTCTCTCGGCTCTGTTCGAAAAGAGCGTCGCGCAGTCGACCCCCCAGTTCGCCCTCATTGTCGGCGAGCCCGGCATCGGCAAGAGCCGCCTCGTGCGCGAGCTCTACGCGCTGGTCGACGCCCGCCCGCAGATGACGACCTGGCGGCAGGGCTACTGCCAGCCGTACGGCGAGGACGCCACCTACAGCGCCCTGGCGCAGATCGTCAAGGGTCACGCCGGCATCCGCGACAGCGACGGGCTCGACGCGGTCGAGACCAAGCTTGCTGCCGTGCTGCCGAGCGGTCCCGACCGGGAGTGGCTCCGCCAGCGCCTGTGGGCCCTGCTGGGCCTCGAGGCACCCGAAGCGTCACGCGAGGAGAACTTCGCCGCCTGGTTGCGCTTCTTCGAGTATATGGCGGCCAGGGAGCCGACGGTGCTCGTGTTCGAGGACCTGCACTGGGCCGACGAGGCCCTGCTTGCATTCCTGGCACACCTCGCTACACACCTGGCGTCCGTCCCCGTGATGCTCATTGGCACGGCCCGCCCGGAGCTCTTCGAGCGCCAGCCTAGCTTCGCCACAAGCGGCGCGGTCTCGCGCATCGGTCTGGAGCCATTGTCCGCCGTCGAGACTACGCGACTGGTGTCCATCCTGCTGGGTGCGGCCGACGATCAGGGCGCTGCCGTCGAGGAGGTCGTCGAGCGCTGCGAGGGCAACCCCTTCTTTGCCGAGCAGTCGGTCCGTCTGCTGGCCGAGTCGGTCATAGGCAAGGTGCCGAGTTCCGTGCAGGCGGTGATCGCCGCCCGCCTCGACAGCCTGACAATAGAGGAGAAAGCTCTACTCGGCGACGCCGCCGTGGTGGGCAACATCTTCTGGCACGGCGCCATGAGAGCCGCGGGAGAACGCCAGCCCGGGGAGCTTGAGGATCTGCTCTCAGGCCTCCTCGAACGTCAGTTGATCCGCCGTCTGCCCGATTCCTCGCTGACCGGTGAGCGCGAGTTTGCCTTCGTGCACGCCCTGGCACGCGAGGTGGCCTACGGTCAGCTGCCGCGGGCTGCGCGGGCGCGCAAACACGTCACTGCAGCCCGGTGGCTGCTCGACCGCCATGGTGTTCGTGCAGGCGAGCAGGCCGACCTCCTCGCCTATCACTTCACAACCGCTTTCGACCTGGCGTGCAGCCTGCGCGATGACAGCCTGGCGGGAGCGGTGCGCGAGTCGGCCATCGTCTGGCCGGCCGCCGCCGGAGACCGTGCTCAGCCCGTCAACCTCGCAGCCGCGCGCCGGCACTACGTTCGTGCCCTCGAGATTGCTGGGGCCGACGACGGCAGGCGAGCCGCGCTGCTCCTCGGTCTGGGCGAGACACTCCTGGGCCTGGATGACGGCGCCGCTGCCGTCGATGTGCTGCAGGAAGCGGCGGCACTTGCGCTCGAGCGGGCCAACACCGGCTGCGCCGTACGGTCGCATCTCCTACTGTACGAGGGCCTCTGGGGGCTTGGCCGCAGGCCGGCAAACGTCGAGGCCTTGGAGAAGGCGTTGGCTCTGGCTCGCTCCGGCCCGCCCTCGCGCGACTTGGTCGACGCTCTGGCGACGTGGTGCCAACACAAGCTGAACGGAGTCGGCGACGCAGAGGCTGCCCTCGCGGCAATCGACGAGGCCATCGCGGTCTGCGGGCGGCTCAGCATCGAACCGACGGCCCTACTTCTGAACCGGCGCGGAAAGACGCGGTGCGCACTTGGCGACGCCTCGGGGCTGGACGACTTGAGGCGCGCGCGAGAGATCGCGCTAAGCGCTTCCGAGCGTACATCGGGGTTCGGGCTCGGAGATTGCCTGCAGGCCTACGCCATCGGCGTCGACTGGGTCCAGGGGCCGCGAGTCTCTATAGAAACTCTGCGTGAGGCAATCGACATCTGCCAGCGTCGCGGCATCACCGGCTCCGCGAGGTCGATGCGCGCCATGTCCGTGGAAACGCGGCTCTTCGGGGGGGACTGGGCCAGTCTCCCAGCCGAGGTGAAGGAGCTGGATGCGGCCTTCTGCGAAGTCGACTCCTTGGACGCTTTGGACCATAAGGCCGTCTGGTCGCTTCTAAGCACGTGGTGCGGGCGCAGCGAGGATGTGGAAGAGGCGCTTGCGGCTCTGGAACGCCTGCGCCGGAACCTTAACCGAGTGAGCGATCTTCCACATGTCGCCTACGATGCGGTGGCGTCGGCCGCGGCCAACTTGGCTCTCGGCCGGCGGCAGGCCGCCGAGGCGATGCTGTGCGAATGGGCGGTCTCACCGCAGCCTGATGTCACGGTCGGCTACGTCTGGATGGTGCCCGAGGCACTACGCACGGCCCTACGCTGCTCGGGCGTCGAGCTCGGCGAAGAACTGCGCCACAGAGGTGACGGGACCCTGCCGATTCACCTGGCCGTCAAGGCAAGCGTCGATGCCCTCCTGGCGGAGTCACACGGCGATCCCAAAGCGGCTGCGGACTTCGCCGACGCTGCCTCTCGCTGGCACGATTTCTGCGTCCCCTATGAGGAAGCGCAGGCGCTGCTCGGGCAGGGGCGCTGCCTGGTGGCGCTCGGTCGAGCGCCGGAGGCGGCAGCACCGCTCGACCAGGCTCGCGAGATCTTCGGGCGACTCGGCGCCAAGCCGGCATTGGCGGAGACCAACGAGCTCATGCGGCAGGTCCCGTACGTCTAGCGAAGCCCATGCCTTGTTCGCCACGTGTTTGCACGGTTGCCGCTTGACGTTGCATCGGACCGTCGTCGGATGGCCGGTCGGGCGTGGAAGAGCGCCTCGCGCCGTCTCCTGGCCTGCCCCCCTGGAGCGGAGGTCACTTCGAGAGCGTTCCCGCCAGCGGAATATCGGCCGCACCAGGGTCACCACCTCTCTCGTGACTCTGAGGCAGGGGAAGCTACTGTCGCGGACTTCTGACGGTCACCCGGTGACTGTTGAGTCACCCCCGTCGTAATGCTCTTCACGAGTCGCAACAACAAGGCAGTCGATGCTGTGGAGACCCGCCTCAACGGCCTTGCCAAGCTGCCCGTACCACAGAAGCAGGCGCCAGTGGAAGGTGTCGCCCCGCGGGACGACGCCTGCAGCTGTCTGAGGAAGTCCATCAGCTGAGCGCGAAGGTCGCGATCACCTGCGCGAGATCCGGCTCTGACCAACAGCGGATGGTACTCGATAGTCCTCTATGGCGTTCAACGGCGCGGAGCGCCGGATGTGAAGAGGGCCGCAGCGGATAGCCTCCGCCGCGGCCCTGGATCGCACGCAGTTCGTCAGTCTTTCGCGCCGCCGACGTGGTAGAAGGCCTGCAGCCGGCTGTGCTCCTCGGGAGACATCGCACCCTTGCCCTTGACGGCCGGCGCGCTGTTGAGAAACGAGCTGGCGAAGGGCACTACGACACGATCGCCCTGCATCTCCACGACGTCGGCGGGGATCACCAATTCGCGCGCCAAGCGGCGGCCGATGACGAGGTACCCGGACGACGTTTCGCCGTCGCTGATGACGTCCTTGAGCTTGCCGAGCTTCGTGCCTTCCCGCGAGAAGGCCGTAAGGCCGACCAGGTCGAGACCCACTGAAACCGTCATGACTGACTCCTTGTCGTTCGAGAACAGTTCGCTTCTGCGTTGTCCTGAAGTGAGTGTAGGCGCTTCCCTTGCCGCAATGATGGGAGGATAATGAGGGGTAAAAGGTAGTCTTTAGCCCTCTACGACTATCGCTTGTCGTAATGCGCGCGAAGGGAGGTCGACATGCTTGAGAGACCAATGCCCGCGCCCAGTGACGTGCGCCTGCGAGCCTTCGTCGACGCGGTCTTCGACGCCTACTACGACTGGCACATCCAGACCGGCTACATGGAGATGTCGGGCCAGATGGAGGCGCTGCTGAGGCTGCGGCCCGACACCCTGCCGAGGACCTTCGAGGGCTGGTTGGGGCGCGTCCACCCCGACGATCGCGATGAGGCGCTTCTCAACAACCAGCGGGCGGCCCAACGAGGCGGGGTCTACGAGGGCGAGTATCGCATGGCCCGGGGCGACCATAGCTACATCCTGGTGCGCGACCGCGGCGTCATCCTCAGAGACGACGAGGGCCACTCCAGTCACATGATCGGAGCCATCCGCGACATCACTGCCGAACGGGAGGCTGAGCGCGCCCAGCGCGAAGCCGCCGACCTCTACCACACGCTCTTCGCCCAGGCCGTGAACCCCGCCTACCACATCGCCGCAGACGGTCGCTTTCTGGACGCAAACGATGCTGGCCTCGCATTCCTTGCCATCGACAGGTCAGAGCTTTGTCGCCAGAACGTCGCAGGTCTGTGGGGAGAACATGCGCCGGCGGCTGTACGGGCTGCCCTGACAGGCGAGCACTCCGTGGCCACTCTCGACCTCGAGCTTCGCCTCGGCGACGCGCTCAAGGCGCTCACCGTGACACTCCTGCCCTGCCGGCTCAAGGGAGCGAGCACCTGCTTCGCCCTGGGCACCGACATCACCGAGCACAGGGCCCTGCATCGGGCGCTGGAAGCCTCGGGGGAGTCGTTGCGCCGTCAGGCGGCGGCCCTGGAGGACGCCAACACGGCCTTGCGCGTGATCCTCGAGCAGCGCAACAAGGACCGCGCCGAGCTCGAGCGCACCATTCTGACCAACGCCCAGACGATGGTCGTGCCGCTCCTCGAACGCCTGCAGAAGAAGCTTGCCTCCACCCCCGAGGCGATCTATGCAGACGCGGCGATCCAGAACTTGAATGAGCTGGTCTATCCGTTCGCCCAGTCCCTGGACGCCCTGGCCGGCAGCGAGACGTGGCTCAGCGTGCGAGAACGGGAGATCGCCAATCTGATCAGGGCGGGCAAGAGCTCGAGCGAGATAGCCGCTGCGCTCTTCATCTCGCCGACCACGGTCGCCTTCCACCGGAAGAACCTGCGACGCAAGTTCGGACTGGCGGCGCACGGTCCGTCGCTGGCTGCGCATCTTGCGCGATTGCCGGGAAGCGAGGCGGACAACGCCCCTCGCGGCGATGGTCGGTTCAGCTAGTGGCGGAGGTCAGGGGTTCGACTCCGCTGCGGTCCACCGGCTCGTTTATGATTCTTTGCAGGTATTTTGTGATTTCGCGAAGTCGGTCAAAACGCTTCGGAAGGCCTCTCTGCAACCTTCTGCAAATAAGCGGGGTGGCAGAAGGTGGTGCCCGACAGTTCTCGATGGCACCAGATGGCAGTTGCGGCCGTCGCTGAGAACACGCCCCTGCCGCGCCAAATCGGCATCCCAACGCTTGCAGTGACGACCCTCCGGGCGTAGACCGATGCCCATACGAGACTCCTGAAAGGTAGTTCGTCGTACGGGAGGCTCTGATCCGCCGGCGGCACGTTGCGGCCACCACGGACCGGCGGGGAGCCACTGGTGAGACCGGCCCGCGGGTCGGTTTTCGCGCTTCTTGGGGTCTGCGTCGCTCGGGCTTGAGGGGGGACCGTGCTCGTGTCCCGCTGTCGCTTCGCCGCTCGCTCAGGCGGGCCGCCGCTGGCCGGCCTGCTGGGGCTGCTGCTCGCCGTCGTGGCTGTCCTTCTCCTGCCGGCGCTCGCTCTGGCCTTCGTCTCCGGCGACAACGGCGGCTGTCTCTGTCAGAGCTCGCAGCCGCCCGGCGACTCCCTCACAGTGGTCGCCCTCCTCGACGCCTCCTACGGCTGGGCACTGGGCGGCCGCCCCGTGCTTGTGACTGTCGGCTGTCGCTCCGAAGCCGTGACCAGCGGCGCCCTGGTCCCCCAGGGCTGTGCCTGGGCGATCGCTTCAGTCGGCAGGTCGCCCCCGCTGAGCGCCTAGGCAGGTTCGCGTACGAAAAGGGCGCGATCGTGCAGGGAGGCGCTGGCGTCATGCCGGCTCGGGCAGCTTCGCCCGGCCGCTGGCCGTCGCTTCCTCGTAGCAAACAGCGGAGGGCACCATGAGACGATTCCTGTTGGTCTTTGCCTTGGCCGTTGGGGTGCTGGCCCTGCTGGCAGCCCCGGCTTTGGCCAGCCCCAAGACCTTCTACGTCCATCCCAGCGGCGGCAACGACACCGCCAACATCCAGGCCGCCTTCAACGCCGCCGTCAAAGCCGGCCCCGGCAGCACCGTACAGCTCAGCGCCGGCACCTTCTACACCAACAACATCGTCGTGCAGAACTTCGACGGGTACTTCAGGGGCGCCGGCCAGGCTAAGACCTTTATCGACTGCCTGCGCGGCCTCGACCCGAGCCTGCCGGGGGCGACTGAGGCCGGCAACCCCGGCTATTGGCTGTCCCTCTTTCTCTTCGAGGGCGGCACCATCGGAGTCTCCGACATGAGCTTCGACATCACCGCTGCTTCGCCGGCGGAGCAGTGGAACAACGCCGGCAGCCCGGCCGACTACCTGGGGGCCATGGTCCAGGTGTGCGGCAACGCAAGCTCGTCCTTCAACCGGGTCGGCTTCAGTGCCGGCGCCGGCAACGACAGCGGCTACAACGCCGATGAAGGCCTGCTCATCAGTGGTGTTGGGCCGCTGGACGCAAACGACGACCCCACGATCTTCGAGTCCACGACCGGCATCGACAGCGTCTGCGGTTGTTCCTTCGCCGGACACGATGGCATGCAGGTCAACGGACTCACGGCGGGCAAGCTGACGGTCAACGGCAACACCTTCGACGAGTGGTCCGATGTTGCCTGGTCGACGACGCCGCTGTCGGCACCCCGGTGGATATCTCCCACAACCAGATGTCGTGCACCGAAGGCGAGAACATCTGGCTCTACCAGGGCTGGATGGCCAGCGGCGGGGCCGGCGCCTCCTTGCCACCGCGACCCGCGCCCCACTTCCTCATCACCGACAACCACGTCCTCGCCAGCGGTTATGCGGGCGGCGTCACCGTGACCGATGACTCCCCCTTCTACAAGGCCCCCTACCGCCTCGATGCCACCATCGCAGACAACACCATCCATCTCGACAACGACGGCTACGACGGCGGTATCGACGGCCAACACGCGCAGGGCATCCGGGTCTTGGACAACCGCATATGGGGCACCGGTTTTGCCGGCATTGACGTAGGGGCCCTCTCCACAATATGGGGCGTGCCCTCGGCGCCTGACAGCGGCTGGCTGATCATCGACAACGACGTGAGCGGCGTAAACGCCTCGACCGACCAGGGCGGGCCGGGGGCTCAGATCTGGCTCGGTCCGGACGCCGACCACTGCCTGGTCGTCGGCGGTTGCAGCCCGGCTACGGTGCTCGACCAGGGCACCGACGACACACTGATCAACGTCACTCCCGTGACCGACCCACCCGCGCCGGCGGCTACGCCGACGCACGCGCTCACGCAGCTGAAGCAGCTGAAAGAGATGATGCGGCCCTGACATGACCTGACACGTTGCTCCAGCATCCAGCGGATTCGCCCACAACTCGCGGGGTAGACCGTCAAACGCTGGACTTCAACCTCGACGCTTCCGGCCCGCCGCTTCGCCCCTTGAGCGGTGGGCCGGTACTGGACGTAGCCGTTCTCCCAGGGCGAGCCCGGTTCGATGAACAGGGTCGTCACACCGAGATCGGCGAGCCAGTCCCTGATGGCGGCAGCGACGAACTCGGGCCCGTTGTCTGAACGGATGTGTTCCGGGATGCCGTACTCTAAGAACAGGTCGGCCAGCACCCAGAGCACGTCGCGGGCGGTCATGCGCCGCGCCACGCGGATGGCCAGGCACCCGTGGCTGTACTCGTCGACCACGCACAGCAGCTTCAGCGTGCGGCCGTCAGGTGTCTTCTCGGCCACGAAGTCGTAGGTCCAGACGTGGTTGGGGCGCTCGGGACACAGGCGGATGCAGGAGCCATCAGCGAGCCACGGGCGACCTCTCTTCGGTTGCCGCTTGGGCACCTTCAGTCCTTCCGCTCTCCAGATACGCTGCACGCATTTGGCGTTCACCGTCCAGCCGAGTTCCACTCCAACTTCGGATGGCCCTTCTGCAAACCTGAGCATGACAAGGCGTGGACTCCTCGCCGGTTTGGCGCGGCGTGGTTCAGCATGTAGCATGGGCGACCGCACTGGACCGAAAGGAGCAGGTCATCGGTCTCTTCGATTTCCTTCCAGGCTTTGGCGCGCGGGACATCGCCATCGACTTGGGCACTGCCAATACTCTGGTCTACGTCAGAGGCCGCGGCATCGTGTTCTCCGAGCCGTCAGTCGTGGCTATCGACCATCGCACCGGCGAAGTGCACGCGGTCGGTGCCGAAGCCAAGCGCATGCTGGGTCGCACGCCCGGCTCCATCTCCGCCATCCGCCCGCTCAAGGACGGCGTGATCAACGACTTCGAGGTGACCGAGCAGATGCTCCGTCACTTCATCCGAAAGGCAAACCAGAGCAAGTGGGGCCACCCGAGAGTCGTGATCTGCGTACCCTCGGGCGTCACCGGCGTCGAGAAGCGCGCCGTCGAAGAGGCCACCTATTCGGCCGGCGCGCGCTGGACGGAGCTGATCGAAGAACCCATGGCGGCGGCGATCGGCGCCGGCCTGCCGGTGGCCGAACCGACCGGCAACATGATCGTCGACATCGGCGGCGGCACGAGCGAGGTCGCCATCATCTCGCTGGGCGGGATCGTCGTCGCCCAGTCGATCCGCGTCGCCGGCGACGAGCTCGACGAGGCCATCATCAGCTACGTCAAGAAGGAGTACAAACTGCTGATCGGCAGCCAGACTGCCGAAGAGATCAAGCTCGAGATCGGTTCGGCCCATGCGCTGCCGCAAGAAGAACAGGCCGAGATCCGCGGGCGCGATCTGGTGAGCGGCATGCCCAAGACCATCGTGCTCACATCCCAGGAGGTCCGCGCCGCAATGAGCGAGCCGGTGCAGGCCATCGTCGATGCGATCAAGGCCACGCTCGACAAGACGCCCCCGGAGCTCGCCAGCGACATCATGGACCGCGGCATCATGCTGGCCGGCGGCGGTTCGCTATTGCAGGGGCTGCCCGAGCGCCTGCGCCAGGAGACCCAGATCCCCGTCCACCTTGCCGAGTCGCCGCTGACCTGCGTGGCCGTCGGGTCCGGCAAGTATCTCGACGAGATAGATGCCATTGCGCACACCAAGCGCAAGTCGCAAGTCAGGCGCCGCTACTAGGCGCGCGACGAAAGTCACGCCAGCCTGAGCGTCGACGACGCAGTCGATCGCCGGACTAGGTGAGGTGTGTTCGCCGGGTGTCTCCTCGAGGCATGACGACGCGGGTCTCGGCGCACCGGGCAAGACACTTCGCCGCCCGCCCAGGAGTGCGCGTCCCGGATCATCCCGGCAGTGTGAACGAGAAGGTAGAGCCACGTTGCGGCCGAGACTCGACGGCGACCCTGCCGCCGTGAGCTTCGATTATCCCCTTGACGATCGCCAGACCCATGCCCCCGCCGCCCGTGGCGCGGCTGCGCGACTGATCGGCCCGGTAGAAGCGGTCGAAGACAAAAGGAAGGTCCTCCGGGGCGACGCCTTCTCCCGTGTCGCTCACCTGCACGACGACCCCCTCGTCGGTACGCTCGGCACACAGGACGACCTCTCCTCCGGAGGCGGTGTGCCGCAGGGCGTTGTCGACCAGGTTGGCGAGGGCGCGACCGATATGCTTGGCATCGAACACGGCGCCGTCACGCTCGACGCAATACTGCCCCCGCAGCCTCACACGCTGCGCCTCTGCCCGGGGCGTGAAGGACTCGAGCGCATCCGAGAGCAGGTCCCGCAGGGAGTTCGAGCGACAATCGAGCTGGAGTCCTCCCGAGTCGAGCTGGGCGAGCATGAACAGGTCATCGACCAGTTCGGACAGCGTTCCGAGATGGTGTTGAGCGGTCAGGAGGTAGCGGTTCACCGTCGTCGGGTCGTCCACGACGCCGTCGGTGAGGGCCTCGACGATCACCTTGACCGATGCGAGCGGCGTCCGCAGGTCGTGGCCGACGGCGGTGATGAGGTCTCTTCGCCCGCGCTCGAACTCCGATCGCTGGCGAGCGGCCTCTCGAAGCCGCGCAGTCATCTGGTTGAAGCTGCGTGCAAGCTCAGCGATCTCGTCTGGACCCTCCTCCAAGACCACGACGTCCATCTCACCCCGCGCTACCTCCACCGCCGCGCGATTCACCTTGCCTACCGCCTCAGCGACGTTGCTCGAGAAGAGGTATCCGAGAGAGATGGCGATGACGGAGGCGAAAACGAGCAGGACCGTCGACATCAGCAGGTCGTGGCGATTGAGGAACATCAGTCGCGCGGTGATGAGGACGTTCACGAACATGAGCGCCTGCGCCAGCAGGTAGCCCGCCATCAGCGTCCAGACCAGACGGGGAGAGCGCTTCATCCATCCGAGCCGGTAGGCCGCATACCCGGCGGCCACGCTGATGGCGGCGGTGAGCGTGAGGTAGGCTGTCATGGCGGCGAGGTCGTTGGTGGCCGGACGCAGCAGCAGCGAGAAAGCGGCCAGAGCCACTCCGACGGCGAGCGCGACCCCGCCGACAAAGACCGCGAGTCGCCGCTTGGGAGCGCGCTCGGCGCCGTGGGTCCCCGCCGCCAAGCCGATCACGGCTCGAACCTGTAGCCGACACCCCAGACGGTCTTCAGGTACCGAGGCTCCGATGGGTCTCGTTCGATCTTCTCACGGAGTCTACGGATGTGAACGGTCACCGTGCTCGGATCGATGAAATCGGCCGTTCCCCAGACCATTTCCAGGAGCTGGTCGCGGCTGAAGACGTGGCGGGGACAGCGGGCGAGGGTCAGCAAGAGGTCGAACTCGCGGGCCGTGAGCCGCTGCTCCTCGCCGGCAACGAGCACCGTCCTCGACGACGGCTCGATGGTGAGCCCGTCGAAGGTCAGCGGCTCCCCGGCAGGCGGGGCGTCTTCCCTGTGCGACCGCCGCAGAACGGCGCGAACGCGGCTCACCAGTTCCTGGGCGCTGAACGGCTTGACCACGTAGTCGTCGGCCCCAAGCTCGAGACCGGCTATGCGGTCGACCTCGGTCTTTCTGGCCGTCAGCATGATCACGGGCGTGTCGGACGTGGTGCGCAATCGTCTCAAGACCTCATAGCCGTCGACGCGGGGAAGCATCAGGTCGAGGACGATCAGGTCGGGCAGCGACCGAGCACTCTCGTCGAGCGCCTCCTGGCCGTCGGTGACCGTTCGCACCGAGAACCCCGCTCGTTCGAGGTAGAGCGCGACGATCTCGGCGATGCTCGGTTCGTCTTCAACGACAAGGATATTCGCCGTGTGATCACCCCCTCTGCGGTCCCGCCCCGCTCGATCATCGTCGTTTCTACCCCTGTGCCTCGTTGAGTACGCGGATGCCACGCCCGAGGAGCGAGCGTCTTCATGGTCCTGTAAGAATCGGGCAATCGCACCGCAAGAAGCGCCGGGCACAAGGGCGGTGTCAGCAGCACCCTGCGAGCCGGCGGCAGAACGGGGGTGAATCGAGATGAGCCACACGGCAGAGCGTCGCGATCCCGGCTCCGACCGCTCGCCACGTCTGCTAGAGGCAGGATCTTCCTGCGAAACGAAATGGATGGAGGGTACATCATGAAACCCTTGAAAGTGTTACTTGTCGCCGCCGCCGTTCTGGCTGTGGGTGCGCTCATGTTTGCCACGAGCGCCTTCGCTTCAGGTGGGGGCGGGCACTCGCAGAAGGCGGTGTTCGTACAGACGAACAACACCAACGCCAACCGCATCATCGTCTACGACCGTGCCTGGGACGGCACGCTCACCCGCGTCACCAGCTATCTGACCGGCGGCAAGGGCGCAACGGCCAGCGGCGCCACAGCGGACCCGCTGGCATCACAGAGCTCGCTGGCCCTCGCCGACCATGGCAGCGTGCTTCTGGCGGTCAACGCCGGCAGCAACTCGATCTCGCTCTTCCGGGTGCGCGGTGACCACCTCTGGCTGACGCAAGTCGCCGCCTCGGGCGGTCAGTTCCCGGCGAGCATCGCCGTGCACGGCGATTGGGTCTACGTCTTGAACGCCGGCGGCCAGGGCTCGGTGCAGGGCTACTGGCTGGCCAACGACCATCTCTGGCGGATGCGCTGGTCGAACCGCACACTCGGCCTGGGCAATACTAACCCGCCCGACTTCCTGCACTCGCCCGGCCAGGTCGGCTTCTCACCCGACGGCCGCCGGCTGATCGTCGCCACCAAGGCCAGCACCAGCGCCATCGACATCTTCTCGGTCGGCGCAAACGGCGTGCTGGGCAAGGCGGCGGTCGCCAACGCCTCGACCTCGCCGGTGCCCTTTGCCTTCACCTTCGATCCCGTGGGTCGCCTGGTGGTCGTCGAGGCGGCCATGAGTCACCTCAGCACCTACACGATCAACCCGGACAACACTCTGACCGGCATCGGCTCTACGGCCGACGGCTTCACCGCAGCCTGCTGGATCAGTGCCGCCCGCGGCTTCTACTACATCTCCAACGCCGGCAGCGGCAACGTCAGCGCCTACAGCCTGGACTCAAGCGGGGTCCCCGTCCTGATGGGCGTGGCAGCCACGATCGCACCGGGCGTGATCGACTCGGTGGCCACCCCCGATCAGCGCTTCCTCTACGTGGAGTGCAGCGGCGCCGGTGAGCTGCTTGCCTACCGCGTGAACCACGACGGCTCCCTCACCTGGATCCAGACGATCAGTGGACTGCCGACGCCTCCCCAGGCGTTCGAAGGGATCGCAGCCGACTGACCTCACCGGACCTCACCCCTGTGGCGGCCTGTACGCTCGGGCCGCCACAGTGGGTGGGCTTGCGCCGCTCTCGCGCCCATCCGTCCTTCGAACAACCTTGTTTGCGGGTCCATTCGACAAAGTCCGGCTGCTGACCCACGAGGAGTCGAGGTCCGGCCCGCTCGCAAGTTAGTTGTTGTGCGACAATAATTGTCATGGCAACGATCACCTTCCCGTCTTGCGCTGATCGCGACGCGCGGCGCCGTTCCGTGGTGCCGGCGACGGGTTGTCTGAGCGTGTTCATCGCGGGCATCGACCTGACGGTCGTCAATCTGCGGGCCTGCTCATGCTGCTCGGATTGGTCTCGACCGGACGCTGGGCGCCGGCGATCGCCGAGAGAAACGGCGCGCGCCTGACCGCTGCCGTGAGCCCCGCCTCGGAAGGAGCCCGATGACCAGCCGATCGACCACGCCGCCGGGCACCGCATCCCGGGTGTGGACCGCGCTGCATGAGTTCGTCGCCGGGCAGGACCGCCGGCGTGCTCTCCGCGCCGCCCTCGATCTCGGACCCGCCAAGGTCGAGCTGCTGATCAAGCTCGCCGACGGTCCGATGACCCTGCGAGAGATCGCACGCGCCGCCGAAGTCGACCCACCTGCCGCGACCGTCGGCGTCGACAAGCTCGAAGCGCGAGGCCTGGTCCAGCGCACCCCTCACCCCGATGACAACCGCCGCAAGCTCGTGCACCTCACCGACGCCGGACGCGACGCGGCCCAACGCGGCCAGGCGATCCTCAATGAACCACCGCGCGCACTGACTGACCTGGACTCCGACGACCTCGCTCGGCTCGACGAGATCCTCACCCGACTCCGGAACGACAGGAGATCGCTATGAGATCAACGGCCGCGATCCGTCCTGGCTCACCCGGGAGGCCCCGCCGATGATCCGCACGCTGGGAACGCAGTTCGGGCACTTCTTTCTGCTCGAGAAAGACGGCGAGGTCACCCTCATCGACGCCGGCCTGAGCGGATACCGCGACACGCTGGAGCCCGCCCTGGCCGACATGGGCCGCTCGATCGACGACGTCAAAGCGATCGTCCTGACCCACGCCGACCCCGACCACGTCGGATTCGCCGGCGAGCTGCAACAGATGCGCGGGATCCCGGTCTACGTCCACCGAGCAGACAGCGAGCGCACCCGGCAGGGCAAGACCAAGCACGCCGAGGGATCGCCGTTGGCCATGCTCGCGATGCTCAAGCACGCCCATAGCTGGCGCGCGCTGCGCCACACGCTCGCCAACGGAGGCTTCAAGCAGTCCAAGGTCCCGACTGTCATCGCGTTCGACGACGGCGACGAGCTCGATGTGCCGGGACGACTGCGAGTGATCCACACCCCCGGGCATACCGAGGGCCACTGCGTCCTCTACGCGCCATCCGAGGACGCGCTGTTCGTCGGAGACGCCATCAACAACCTCGACGTCGTTACCGGACGGCCCGGCGCGCAGGTCGCCCCCCAGGCCGCCAATACCTCCACCAACCAGGCATACGAATCGCTGTCCAGGATCGAGGAGCTGGATGCTCAGATTGTCTACTTCGGCCACGGCGACCCATCCACGCAAGGAACCCGCGCAATAGTCGCCGAGGCCCGCGCCAAACGCTGACCAGACACGCCATGACAACGAGGATTCACCGAACTGAAGGGGGCCTCGCTCTCACAGGCATGGTCTGCCGGCGCGCCAATGGCTCACGCCGGGACCGCTGCCCGGTCTGACGCCGGGCTGCAGCCGAACATGCGGCGGTACTCCCGGCTGAACTGGGAGCCGCCCGCGTAGCCCTTCCGACGCGCCGGCCGCCGGCCCGTGCACTGGAATGCCGTGTCGGTCCCAGCCGTCAGGGGCACTGCACGAGGACCCTCCCTGTCGTTGCGGTCGTACCGATCAGCTTTCGACAGGGAGGGTCCTCACAGGTGGACCCCAGGTGCAGGGAGCAGCGGCTAGGCAGCCTTGCGCTTCTGATCCGCGCCGGACTTGAAGGCGGGCAGGCGTGTCGGCTCGGCGGACTTGGCGGGGCCCCGGCGCCGATAGGTGGCGAGGGCGTAAACGGCGCCGCCGATCACGGCCGCCAGCAGCAGGGCGATGGCGACGCTGGCGCCGCCGTGACTCGCCGGCACTGTGGCGATGTGGATGCCGCGGCCGCGGACCATGGCGACCCGGCCGCCCGCGGTGGCGGCGCCGGCGCCACCCTGGTGGGCAGCGACGGTGGCGTGCGCGGCGCCATCGGGGCCGCCGGCCTGGGCGTCGAGATACGCCAGAGCCGGGGAAGCCGTCACGGCCAGCACCGCCAGGGCCAAAAGCAGAACGACCAGCAAACGCTTCATCACAGTCTCCTCTCCGATGTATGGCATCTGTCGAGACGAGACTAGGCCGGCAACGGCGGCCGGTCGTCACCTGGGGCGGGTGATTGCGGGGCGGCAGGGGTCACGTCTGCCACCGCGGCTCTCACCCTGCGCGCCCCGGTCTGCCGCATCTCCTCTTGCATTCGACGGCACGCGTGAGTCCGCCGCCCCAACGGCGATGGCGTTGACAAGCGGCGCTCAAGGGCGTACGCCGACCGCATACTCCATTGCCAACACGCGCGCAATCGTGCTAAGACGGCAGTGCGATCCGGCAAAGCCCAATACGAAGGGGGCTGGGAACATGAAACTGGGGTGCCTGCCGAGCGCTCAAAGAGACCTCGTCCGCCGGCTGCAGCTGGACAAGTATCTGACCGGGACCCCGCCGGCCCCACCCCCCGCGAAGGACTACAGCGACGGTCCGGCGTGGGACGAGTTCGCCAACGACAGATGCGACGACTGTGCGGTCGCCGCCGCTGCGAATGCGATCCGGCTCGTCCAATACTGGACCAAGGCGGCTTCCTCCATCCAGGTTGCCGGGGCATTGGATGCCTACAAGGATCTGACCGGATTCGACCTCAACGCCCCGCAACCCGGCCCGGCCTCCGACCCCGGTGTCGATATGGCGACGGTGCTCAAGTACTGGCATTCCCCGGGGATCGATGGTGAGCGATGCGACAAGTACGTGACGTTCGACTGGAAACAAAAGACGTCCTGGTGCACGGCGATCTACCTGTTCGGGTTCGCCTACGTCGGTTTTGCGCTCCCCGACTCCATCGTCAAGAAGGCCAACAACAAGGACTACGTTCCGTGGATCACGACTGATCCGCCCGATCCGCCGGATCCGGCCAATGGGCATTGCGTCACCGTCGCCGGCTATAGCCCCGCCGGCCTGAAGATCGTGTCGTGGGGCACGGTCATCGACATGAGCTGGGACTTCGCCGCCACGTACGTCGATCCGAAGAACGGCGCGTACGCGGTGCTGCTGCCTTCGTGGGTGCCGGCCAACCCGAATGCACTTGACTTGAAACAGCTCGCAAAGGATCTCGCTGTAGTTCAAGGGGGTGGGGCGAAGCCCGCGCCGCAAGGGGGTGGGGCGAAGCCCGCGCCGTGAATCGTGCCATGAGTCACGTCCGTACGCGGATGCAGTGGTTCTCGACAGAAGACAAGGAGGATCGACGATGGCGGTAGAGTTCTTGATGCTTCTCAACCTGACGGACGACGGGAGGGTCAAGTCGACATACGCGGCCAAGTGTCTCGAGGAGGCCCGAGACGCTCTGGGCAGGAAGGACGAGATCGGCGGGAAGTGCTACAAGGCGCTGTGGACGTACGGCCAGTACGACGGCGCCATCGCGGGCAAATGCCCCACCGAGGAGGCGCTGGCGGGATTGGCGACCTGGATCAGCAATCAGGGGTACTTCTCCACGCAGACGCTGATCGGCGTGGAGCCTGAGACGATCGTCCCGACGGCGCACCACGCCTGACCGGGCCGGCATCACCGGGGCCTTGCCGAGGGGGACCGCTCGACGGTCCTCGCTGGGTGACTCGGCTCGCGTTACAGCGCGGCTGCGGTCCACGGCATCCCCAACGGAGGCAGCCATCTGAAGGTCCTGCTGGTCGTCATGCCGTTCGCCGCCAGCGAGCGGCCCGCACTGGGCGTCAGCCTGCTCAAGGCGCATCTGCACCGGGACGGCGTTGCCTGCGACACCGCCTATCTGAATCTGGCTTTCGCCGAGCTGATCGGCCGCCAGGCATATGAGCGCCTTGTCGACGATCTCCCCGTTCGAGCCCTGCCGGGAGAGTGGGCCTTCGCCGAATGTCTCTGGGAGGGTCATTCTGCGCTGCCCGACTCCTATGTGGACGACATGCTGCGCGGGCGCTGGCGTGTCGCTCGGGAAGACATCGACCTGGTGCGCCGGGCCCGAGGGCTGGCCGCCGGCTTCTTGAAAGCATCATTCAAGGCGATCCCCTGGGGCGCCTACGACCTGGTCGGGTTCAGCTCCTATGCGGCCCAGAACCTCGCCTCCCTTGCACTGGCGCGGCTCGTGAAGCAGGCACATCCGAGCGTCACCGTCGTGTTCGGCGGCGCCAACTGGCAGGGCAAGCCCGGGCTGCAGCTCCACCGTCGCTTCAGTTTCGTCGACTTCGCCTGCTCGGGCGAGGGCGACGTCTCCTTTCCGTTGCTGGTCAGAGCGCTTGCCGGCGACGGCGCGACCTGTCTCGATCAGATCCCAGGTCTGATCTATCGCAACGGCGGCGAGTCGCATGCCAACCCCGAGGGCGCGCCGCTCGCCGACCTCGACTGCTTGCCGCTGCCCGACTTCTCGGACTTCTTCGCGGCTCGCGAGGAGTACCCCGAAGTCTGCTCGCGCCTGCCCTCGCTGACGGCCGAGACGTCACGGGGCTGCTGGTGGGCGTCGACCGGCCCCTGCAGCTTCTGCGGCATGGATAGCCGCGGGCGCCTCTACCGGGCCAAGAGCCCGGACAGGGTGCTCACCGAGCTGCGCCAGCTGACGGGGCGCTGGCATTGTCGATTCATCCATCTGGCCGACACTGTGGTGCCGCCGACGTTCCTCACCGACGTGCTCCCGGCCATCGCCGCCGAGCCCCTGAACACCCAGCTTTTCTTCGAGGCGCGTCCGAACCTCACCAAAGAGCAGGTCAGGATGATCGGTGAAACGCGTGCCCATATTCAGCCGGGCATCGAGAGCTTCAGCGACCACGTGCTCAAACTTATGCACAAGGGGACTCGAGCCCTCGAGAACATCCGGCTGCTGAAGTGGTGCAAGGCCGCGGACATCGAAGTCTACTGGAACATCCTGTACGGGTTGCCCGGCGAGACCGGCGAAGACTACGACGCCATGCTCCGGTTCCTGCCGGCGCTCCGTTTCCTGGCAGCGCCGAACTTGAGCCAGACCGTGAGCGTCGATCGCTACAGTCCCTACTTCGAGGAGCCCGAGCGACACGGTATCGAACACCTGAGCCCGTTGGCCCCCTACCGCTACCTCTACCCGTTCCCGCAGCGCGTTCTGGCCGACATCGCCTACGCCTTCGAATACAACTGCGCGCCGGGCTACGCGCTCCCCGAGGTGGCCGCGGCGCTCGAACAGCAAGTATCCGACTGGCGGCACGCCTCTGGCCTGGGCGATCTCCGCATCCTGGCGGATGGCGAGGGTCCGCTGACCCTGCTCGACGGCAGACCCGGTGCGACCGATCGCACCATCGAGTTGAACGAGCTGGAGAGTCTCCTGTACAGGGCGTGCGACGACATCGGCGAACTCTCCGCACTCAAGGCGCAGACACGAGAGGCCGGTCCCGGAGGGGTCGATCTCGACGGCGCCGTCGAGGCGACGCTTGCCTCGCTGGTCGAGCGGCGCCTCATGGTCGGCATCGGCCAGCGCTACCTCAGCCTTGCTCTCCCCGGCAAGGCTTTGTAACGGCTCCGTGGTCGCGCGCTTCGGCGCGCGGCCCGCAGATCGCTGGTCAGTCGGCGAGCGCCTCGAGCAGCGTCGCGACTTCGGCGAGCGCCGGCTGCGCGCCGAGCGTCAGCAGCACCTCGTGGGCCGAGCCGAGTGCGGTCCGAGCGTCGGGCGTCTTGCCGAGCGCCGCCAGACACCGGCCCTTTCCCAGCGTCGCCTGGGCACGCTCGTAGGGCACTCCCAGGCCGGCCCAGCGGTCTTCAGCCTCGGCGAACCGTGCCGCGGCATCGCCGACGTTGCCGCTCTGCTCACCAAGCAACGCCTCGAGAGCGACAAGTGTCGCGGCATCGTAGGGTCGCGTGGCGGGGAGGCCGCCGGTGAGGTCTTGTGCCAGTCGCGGCTCGCCGAGCCCGACTGCGAGGCGGATCGCCTCGGGCATGCGCAGCGCAAGATCGGGCACACAGGCGGCCGACGACAGCGTCCGGCACTCGCTCAGAAGCTCGAGAGCCGCGGCTGTGTCTCCCAGCGCGGCTCTGACGCTCGCCAGCGAGATCAGGCAGGCCGCACGGATCGCCGGGAGCGACGCTGCGCGACTGCGTTCCTCCGCCCAGACGGATGGTTCCTGCGCTCCTTCGGCATCACCGCGCCACGCCCTCAACAGACCGGCGGTGCTGCGCACCACCTGAAGGTCCCACAGATCGTTGTGCTCCTCCAGGAAGGGGTCGAGGTTGTCGACCTCGGCGAGCGCCTCGTTCCAGTGACCGGCCCACAACCGGCTCACGAAGACCACCGCTCGCGTGAAGCACAGGGCCAGCTCGTCGTGGTGCCGCCGCGCCAGGTCAGGGCCTTCTAGCTCAACCTGCAGTGCGGCCTGCGGCCCCTCGAAGAGGGCAAGGAACTCACCGAGGTTGCTCAAGAGCGAGCACTGTGCGTGTGCGATCCCTCGGGCGCGGGCAAGGTCGAGGGCGTAGGTGAGATCGTCCAGACCTGCCGCCTCGCCGAGGGCGCACCTGGCCATGCCACGAATACAGATGACCCCGGACGATTCCGGTAGATGGAGTTCGCGACTGAGAGCCACGGCGCGGTCGATGAGCTCGTTCGCCAGCGTAGCCTGCCCGACATGCACGGCCCGATCCGCCGCCTCCTTCAGCAGCGTCACACGTTCGGGGGCCCTCTCGTCGGAGTCGGCGAGGTCTGCCGCTTCGCCGTCCGTGATCTCGCCGTCCGCGAGCAGCGAGTGAGCTTCCCAGCGTCGAGTGGCGGCGACCCGTGCGGCGCGCTCGTCGCCGAGTGCGTGCAGCCCGCTGACACCTTCGTCGAGGGCCCCGGCGGCCTCTTCGAGCCGGCCGCTCCATAGGAGCGCCTGCGCCCAGGCGACCTGCACGTAGGGACGCTGGGGGCTGTCGCCGGCGAGCGCGAAGGCCCTGGCGTAGTGGGCCTCGGCAGCGGTGACGTCGAGCGCCATGGCCCGGTCGCCCGCCAGTTTGAGCGCCCGGACGGTCGGCTCGCGCAGCTCCTCGGCGAGGGCCTCCTCGTGCGCCGCCTGAGCGAGGTCAAAGGCGACGGCGTAGTGGTTGGCGCGGATCTCCGCGACCTCGTCCGCCCGGTCGCCGACGGTCGCTTCGAGCCAGCGCGCCACGGCGGCGTGCTTGGCGGCTCTGTCGGTGCGCGTAAGCTGCCCATAGGCGACGTCGCGGATAAGCCCGTGGCTGAAGGCGAACTCGCTCTCGCCCGACAGCGACGAGTCGCGCTCGTGGCGCACGAGCTCACGCCGGGCCAGGTCGGCGAGGCCCTCCTCGGCAGCCTCACGGTCGCCGTGGTCGAGCGCCGCCACGGCGCCTGTCCAGAAGACCTGGCCGACCACGGCGGCGTCGCCGAGCAGCGCCTTGTCGGGCGCCGGGAGCTCGTCGAGGCGGGCGGCGATCAGCGTCTGCAGCGACTCCGGCAGCGCCTGGGTGACGCTCTCCTTCAGAGCGGAGTCGTCGCGCACCTCGGCGGCTGACGAGCCTGCCGCCCCATCCCGTTCCACCTGTTCCTCGAGGTGCCGCACGAGCTGCTCGACGAACAACGGGTTGCCGGCGGCGCGCCGCACAATCGACTGCCGCGTCTCATGCATCCCGCTCAGACCCTGGGCTACCCGGCCTACCAGCTCTGCGCTCTCCGACTCCGAGAGGGGCTCGAGGTCGAGGCGCGCGCCGCGCTGTGAGGATTCGACCCGGGCGAGCCGGACGGCGATCTCGGGGTGGGCCTGGAAGAGCTCGGGACGGGTCGTGCCGATGGCCAGAAGAGGGACGTCGTGGACGTTCTCCGTGAGGTATCGCAGGAAGGCCAGTGTCCCCTCGCTTGCCCAGTGGAGGTCCTCGACGACCACCACGGCCGGAGCGTCGGCGGCGATCAGCTCGAGGAAGCGCAGCCAGGCGGCGAAGTTCTCCTCGCGCGAGGCCATCGGCGCTTCCAGGCCGAGCAGCGCTCGCAGCCGGGCGGCCAGCCACTCGGGCTCGTCGGCGCCGGCCAGGCCGTGGGCCAGCTTGGCCTCGACCGTGGCCAGCTCGTCGCGCTCGAGTACGCCGAGCTGCTCCTTGACGATCTCGCCCAGGGCCCAGAAGGTAATGCCGTCGCCGTAGGCCGGACAGCGGCCCTGGCGCCAGCGCACGATGGCCGGCCGGCTGTCGACATAGCGCAGCAGCTCGAAGAGCAGTCGCGACTTGCCGATGCCGGCTTCGCCGACCAGCAGGGCGAACTGCGGTTGGCCGGAGGCTCGTACCTTCTTCAGCAGGCCTCGCAGGACACCGAGCTCGATCTCGCGATCGACGAGTCGCGCCGAGAACTGCTGGCGCGGATCTACGCCCATGCGCGAGACAAGTCCCTGGACCAGCCAGCTCCTGACGGCGCCGCGCTTGCCCTTCAGGGCGGCAGGGTCGAGTCGTACGTAGTCGATGGTGCGAGCCGTGAGTGCCTGGGTCGTGGCCCCCACCACGATTCCCATCGGCGGTGCGAGCTGCTGCAGGCGGGCAGCCAGGTTGACGGCGTCGCCGACCAGAAAGCCTTCACCCGAGCCGGGCTGCACGTCGAGGCGCACGACGGCGTGCCCGGTGTTGATGCCGATCCGCGCCTGCTGGGTGCGGCCGGCGATCCGTGGCAGGTCGGCGATGCGGTCCCGCAGGCGCACGGCGGTGCGGACGGCCCGCTCGGCGTCGTCCTCATGAGCAGCGGGCACGCCGAAGACGCCCACCACCGCGTCGCCGACGAACTTCTCGACGACGCCACCCCAGAGCTCGATCGCCTGGCGTGCCAGGGCGTAGAACTCGCGCAGCAGGCGGTCGACGTCCTCTGAGTCGGCCTGTTCGCAGAGCGCCGTGAAGTCGGCGAGGTCGCAGAACATCGTGGTCACGACCTTGCGCTCGACTGAGTGGGGGGCGGGGGCGGCCAGCGACGCGCCGCAGTTCGGGCAGAAGCGCGCCCCGTCGGGGCAGATGGTGGCGCAGGAGGGGCAGGCGCTCATGCCCGTCGTCCTGCCCGCCGCTCGACCTCTGGCTCCTGCCGTCGCATGCGCTCGACCTCCTCGAGACTCGGCAGGCTGATTCTACCGCGCCGATCGTGCGTTCGTTGCGCCGCGCCGCTGGAAGCCACGAGGAGCGCCGGTCAGGGCGTCGCAATTTGCCGAGTGTCGCAGCAGGGGTCACGCAAGCTGAGCCACCAGTGTCACGATCACCTCGAGGAGCTCCGCGTCGCCCCGCCGTGCCCCGTGCTCCAGAGCCGCGGTCAGCTCGTAGCGCGCATCGCCCAGCAGGCAGTCGCCGTTCAGCACGTGAGCCTCCTCGCCGCCCTGCGGACCATCCTGCGCCGGGACTAGCGCCGCGCCGATGGGCCGCCCCTCACGGGCGATCACGCACGAGCGGGCCTCGAGGACCGTGCATGCGAGCTCCGCCAGCGTCGTGGCCGCGTCGGCCCTGTCGCGCAGATCGCCCAGGGTCCGGAGCCCCGTCGCGAAGGCCGCCAGCCGCTCCTCGACCGAAGCGGTCGCCTCTTGCTCGTGGCTCGCCGTCTGGAACAGGTCCGCGTTGCGTATCGCCACGGCGGCCTGGCCGGCGAGGGCGCGGACCAGGCGCAGCTCCTGAGACGAGTAGCGGCGCGAGCGCTCGGCATCGACCGCCTCGAGAAGGCCGATGGTCTGATCTCGAAAGACGAGCGGCAACATGAGGGAGCTCGCATCATCCAGGCGTTTGAGCAAAGCCACCTCGGCGGGGTCGGCGCCCCGGTCGTCGGCGTTCACGAGCATGGGCACCTGGTCGCCGATGACGCGCTTGGTGAGGGGATACGCCGCCAGGTCGAACTCGCCGAGGTCGGCGAGCTGACGACCCATGGCGTCGTACTCCGCGAGGGCGCGCACCACGTTCTTCTCGGCGTCGTAGGCGCTGATCGCGCAGCTGCTGCAGTCGCAGACCTGGGTCACGTGCCGGGCGATCGTCGCCAGCAACTCCTGCTGGTCGAGGATGCTGGCGAGGTCGATCGACGCCTGGACGAGGGTCTCCGTCTCGCGTTCGCGGGCGCGCCGGGCTTCGATGTGGCTGGTGTGGCCGATGGCGCGCTTGAGCTCGTCGACGTCCTCGCGGGCGATGCGCCGGTGGCCGCCGGCGGTGCGTACGCAGGCCAGCAGGCCGGTCGTCGTCCAGCGACGCACGGTATCGGGCGTCACACCCAGAGCCCGGGCCGCCTGCCCGACACTCACGTACATGAACGAACCCAGTTTCGGCGCGAGGAGTTGCGAGATTTCTGGAGGCGGGGCACTGTCGCGGCGGCCTTCGGATCGGGTATGGGACAGGTGGCAGCTTACTCCCCGGCCGGCGATGGTTCCACAGAGCTGCACCAGTTTTTTCGCGCGGAGTGCACCAGATTTCCGCAGATTCTGGACCTGTACGAACGGCCCGATCTGCGCTGAACTAGCAGGGCGAGCGACAGGGCGAAAAGCGCCCGTCACAGGCCGCGGAGAGAGCCCGCGGCCGGGCGCGTCCGAAGGGGGCGGCTGAGATGAAGGCACTCATCGTGGGCACCGGAGGCGTCGGCGAGTCGGTCGCGGCCATCGCCGCGCGGCGCGACCCCGGCGGCGAGCTGTTCGAGCGCATGGTGCTCGCCGACTTCGATCTCGCCCGCGCCGCGCGCGTTTCGCGCCGGCTCGGCGAGGAGCGCTTTCCGGCGGAGCAGGTCGACGGCATGCATCCCGACGCGGTGGCCGCGCTGGCCGCAAAGCACGGCGTCGACATCGTCTGCAACTTCCTGCCCATCTACGCGGACCTCGAGGTGATGAAGGGCGCCCTCAAGGCCGGCGTACACTACCTGGACACGGCGGCCTGCGACGACCCCGTGCCTCTGCCCGACGGCAGCAGCCGGCCGTTCTACGACCAGGTCCAGTTCGACTACCACGAGCGCTTCGAGCGCATCGGCAAGCTCGCGCTGCTCGGTAACGGCGTCGAGCCGGGCATGGCCGACTACTTCGCCCGCTACGCCGCCGACAACCTCTTCGACGAGGTCGAGGAGGTGGGCGTGCGCGATGGGGCGAACCTCGAGATCCCCGGTTTCAAGGGCATCGCCTTCGGCTTTTCGGTGTGGAGCACGATCGACGAGTGCGTCACCCCGGCCATCGTCTGGGAAGCCGAGCGGGGCTGGTACGAGGTCGAGCCCTTCAGCGAGACGGAGCGCTTCTTCTTGCCCGAGGGCATCGGCTACCAGGACATGGGCCACGTCGCCCACGACGAGGTCATCCACGTAGGCCGCAACGCCGGGCTGCTCAAGGGAGTGCGCAGGGCGACCTTCAAGTACGGTCTCGGCGACGATTTCATTCACGCCATCGAAGTGCTCAAGAGCCTGAACCTAGACAGCGTCACGCCGGTGTCGGTGAACGGCGTCATGGTCGCGCCGATCGACCTCGTGTCGGCCGCGGCCCCCGACCCCGTCGAGCTCGGCAAGTCGTTCGTAGGCAAGACCGCGGCCGGCACCTGGGTGAAGGGCCGGCGCGACGGTCTCGAGCAGCGAGGTGTACGTCTACCAGGTCGCCGATGCCCAGGAGACGCGTCGCGCGTCTCGGCACCCAGGTGGTCACGGCCCAGACGGCGTTCACCCCGGTGATCGCTCTCGAGCTGCTGGCGACCGGCAAGCTCGCGGGCTACCGGGGCAACCCCGAAAGCGGCGTACGTTCGCCCGAGGAGTTCTGCGCCGACCCGTATGTGGCGCTGATGGCCGACTACGAGTTTCCGGGCGGCGTCATGGAGATGGACTCGGAGTATAAGCGGGCGCTCGAATACGGCACGCTCACCGCGCCGCTGCGGGCGGCGGCGGCGCAGCCGGCGCCGCTGAAGAGCTAGGCGCCGCTGCCGCAGGGGACGTGGCGCTGCCGGTGGGGCATGAGGCCGGCCGGGGCCAACGAGCCTCGCTGCGGCAAGGAGCGCGGCGCCGCTGTCCGCAGCGGCGCCGCGCTCCTTGCGTGAAGCCCCGACTCTGTGTGCTAGAGCGTCAGTCCCGCTTCCACCAGGCGCCGCTGGCGACGCCCAGGGTGACGACGAGCGCAAGACCCAAGGCGATTCTGCTGTAGAGCAGTGATTTCATGGTCCCTCTCTCGGTGAGCTGGCTGACGTGGACCTGGGGTGCCGCGGGTGCGGCTAGGCCCACTTCTTGGCTGCGCCGCTTGCGACTGCGAGCGAAACGAACACCGCCACCAGCGCGAGCTTGGGATACATGCCCTCGAACAACTGCATCGAGACCCTCCCTCCAGTGCGACCCAGCAGATCGACCGCGGGTCACCACGGTGGCGCGAGGTCGTTGGGGTACCCAGTCCCCTGCTCACCCAGAGTACTGCACCGGGAGCTTTAGAGGGGCTCCTAGACGAATGTCCTAGGCCGGGTCGCGCGGCGCAGGCGAGGCTCCGCGGGGTCGAGTCCCGGTCGCGGCGCGTTCTTCCGTTTGCCGGCGGCGCCGATCGGCTAAAGGGAAAGCGCGAGGTGTACGTCTACCAGGTCGCCGATGCCCAGGAGACGGTCGCGCGTCTCGGCACCCAGGTGGTCACGGCCCAGACGGCGTTCACCCCGGTGATCGCTCTCGAGCTGCTGGCGACCGGCAAGCTCGCGGGCTACCGGGGCAACCCCGAAAGCGGCGTACGTTCGCCCGAGGAGTTCTGCGCCGACCCGTATGTGGCGCTGATGGCCGACTACGAGTTTCCGGGCGGCGTCATGGAGATGGACTCGGAGTATAAGCGGGCGCTCGAATACGGCACGCTCACCGCGCCGCTGCGGGCGGCGGCGGCGCAGCCGGCGCCGCTGAAGAGCTAGGGCGCCGCTGCCGCAGGGACGTGGCGCTGCCGGTGGGGCATGAGGCCGGCCGGGGCCAACGAGCCTCGCTGCGGCAAGGAGCGCGGCGCCGCTGTCCGCAGCGGCGCCGCGCTCCTTGCGTGAAGCCCCGACTCTGTGTGCTAGAGCGTCAGTCCCACTTCCACCAGGCGCCGCTGGCGACGCCCAGGGTGACGACGAGCGCAAGACCCAAGGCGATTCTGCTGTAGAGCAGTGATTTCATGGTCCCTCTCTCGGTGAGCTGGCTGACGTGGACCTGGGGTGCCGCGGGTGCGGCTAGGCCCACTTCTTGGCTGCGCCGCTTGCGACTGCGAGCGAAACGAACACCGCCACCAGCGCCAGCTTGGGATACATGCCCTTGAACAACTGCATCGAGACCCTCCCTCCCGAATGCGACCCGGCAGATCGACCGCGGGTCACCACGGTGGCTGCGAGGTTTGTTGGGGTACCGGAACCCCCCTTTGCTCACCCAGAGTACTGCACCGGAGAGCTTTTGAGGGGCTTCCTAGACGAATGTCCTACGTGTCACCCCTCTGTGTGACTCTGCTCCTGTCCTGTCCCCGAGCAGTCGCGACACTCGGGGCTCTCTCGTCTCACGGAGTGGGGCGGCGCATCCTTTCGGCAAGGAAGCTCACTTGGCCAGGGCCGTAGCCGGCGCCGTAGCAGGAGGCCGGGGCTGCGGCTGCGGTGGACGCTGGACCGGCGGACGGCGCGGCCGGCGGCTGCCAGGCCACGTCGGTCGCGTCGGCGGCGGCGCCCGAGGCGATCGGCCACCGATGCCCGTCCAGGCCCACAGTCAGCACCTTGGTAGTATCAATCAGTCCGGACTCGGCATGGATCCCTTCCGGTGAGGTCGTTCGCAGCGGCTCGCCCGGCCGTGCTGTCGACAAAACAGGGTCTGAGTACCGCGTGCCGCGTTCACGTTTGCCGCCGACCTGGACCGGTGACAAGGCGCACATGACCGGCGAAGCGACAGCGCGACTGACGGCCGACCGGCGCGCCCGCCACGAGATGCTCGACGAGGCCCGCCGTCTGGTCGACGCCGCGCGCGCCGAGGGGCTCACCCTGCGGCTGCTCGGCGGTCTTGCCGTGCGCGAGCACTGCCGCAGCTTTGAGCTTTGCGAACGCGACTACACCGACCTGGACATGGTCGCCCGGGCCAAGCAGGCACGCCGGCTGACGGCGCTCTTCCACGCGTTCGGCTACGGCGAGAACCACGAGGTGAGCACCGCGACGGCCGGCGCCCAGCTCCAGTTCGTGCGCCCCTGTGCGCACGCCGTCGAGACGTGGCCTGCCGCGCGCCCACGCCGACGACCACGTCGACGTCTTCCTCGATACCTTCCGCATGGATCACGACATCGCCCTGCTGCGACGCCTGGAGATCGAGCCCTACACCCTCTCGCTTGCCGATCTGCTGCTCACCAAGCTGCAGATCTTCAGGCTGAACGAAAAGGACCTGCGCGATATCGTGACCCTGCTCGCCGACATCGAGGTGGCCAGGGCGGACGGACCCGGTGAAGCCGCTGCCGGCTCGATCGACTCCGGCACCATCGTCGCGGGTCAGATCGACGCCGGCTACATCGGCAGGCTCTGCGCCGACGACTGGGGCCTTTTCTACGACGTCACCATGAATCTGCAGCGCGTCGGCGAGGCCATCGCTCGCTTCGACCTGAGCGATGCCCAGGTCGGCGCGCGTGAACCAGGGAGTGCTGCGGCTGATCGCCGCTGTAGACGGCGCGCCCAAGAGCCTGCGCTGGCGCCTGCGGGCGCGCGTCGGCACGCGCAAGACCTGGCACAGCGAGCTCGACGACCAGGAGTGACGCGCCGGGAACGAGTCTAGCGGTCGCCCTGCTCTTCGGCCGATCCGGCCGCCTCGGTGGCATCGGCGGCTGCGGCGCCGCGCCGCAGCTCATCCCAGAGTGTCTGCACGTGCTCGCGCTCGGTCGCCTGGGCGCCGATCGAGACACGCAGCGTCTGGCGGCCCTTGACCTGAGACGGCGTGATGTAGGCGCGGCCCTCGAGGTTGACGGCCGCGGCGATGGCCAGGTTGTGAGCGGTGAGTGCGTCTTCGTCGCACTTGAGCTCGGGCGGCACGTGGCGCAGGCAGACGGTCTGCAGCGGGACGGGCGCCAGCAGCTCCCAATCGGGCTCGCGGGCGACGGCGGCGGCCAGCCATCGCGCGTTGCCGAGGTCGCGCCGGATGCGCGCCTGCAGACCCTCGACGCCGTACTCGCGTACGAGAAACCAGAGCTTGAGGGCGCGAAAGCGCCGCCCGAGCGGTATGCCCCAGTCGCGCAGGTTCGGCGCCAGGCCGTCCTGGGCGGTGCGCAGGTAGCTCGGGTCCGTGCCCATGACACGCACCAGATGCTCCGGGTCGCGCACGAAGTAGGCGGAGAGGTCGAACCCTGTGCCGAGCCACTTGTGCGGGTTCAGCACGAGCGAGTCGGCGCGCTCCACCCCGTCCCACATCCAGCGCTGCTCGGGGCAGATCATCGCCGCGCCGGCCAGTGCCGCGTCGACGTGCAGCCAAAGGCCGTGGCGCACGGCGAGCTCAGCGACACCGGGCAGCGGGTCGAGGGCCGTGGTGGCCGTGGTGCCGACCGCGGCCACCACGGCGCACGGCCGGCGGCCGGCGGCCAGGTCGTCGGCGATGGCCGCCTCGAGCAGGTCGAGGCGCATGGCGTGGGCGTCGTCGGTCTCGATGAGTCGCAGGTTCTGCGCGCCGAACCCGGCGAGCAGGGCGCCCTTGGGGATCGAGCTGTGTGCCTGGTCTGAGGCGTACACCACAAGTGGCGCGTCCTGGCTCTGCAGGCCGCCGCTGTTCTGGCTGAAGGCGCTCGCGCGTTCGCGAGCACAGAGCAGAGCGCACAAGGTCGCCGTGCTGGCGCTGTCGTGGATCACCCCGCTGAACGCCTCGCTCAGGCCCAGCATCTGGCGCAGCCAGCTCATGACCACGACCTCGACCTCGGTGGCCGCGGGGCTCGTCTGCCAGCTCATGCCCTGCGGCCCGAGGCCGGCTGAGACGATGTCGGCGAGGACCGACGTGAGGTCGGTGTTGGACGGGAAGTAGGCAAACCAGCCCGGGTGGTTCCAGTGCGTGATGCCGGGCAGCACGATACGGTCGAGGTCGGCGGCGATCGCCCCCAGGCCTTCGGGATGCTGGGGCGGCACGGCCGGCATGAGCGCCTCGATCTCGCCCGGCCGCACGCGGCTCATGACCGGCAACTCGCCGATGCGCTCGCGATAGTCGGCGACCCAGTCCACAAGCTCGTGGCCCAGCGTGCGAAACTCGGTGGGGTCCACGTCACTCCTTCGTCGCGATCCAGGTTCGGGCGCCGCCGCGGGGCGGCACAGCCGGTGCGCGCGTGCCGTCGCAGCCGGTGTGCCCGTGCCGCCGATTGTACTGGAACGGGGCCGCCGTTCGCGCTATCGGGGCGGGCCCCATCAGATTCACGGTCCTCGCCGAAGGGTACCAAAACCACGTTCACGGCCACGTTCGCAATGACGACGAAAGGACCCGCATGGCATTCATCGACAAGACAAGCGAGATAGCGGCAGACGTCCGCGACGTCTACGAGGCCTGGACGGCCTTTGAGGACTATCCCACGTTCATGGAGACCGTCGAGACGGTGACGGTCGTCCAGGAGGACCGGCTGCACTGGGTCGCCGTAGTCGAAGACGACACGTTCGAGTGGGATGCCGACGTCGTCGAACACGTGCCCGACGAGAAGATCACCTGGCGGGCGATCGACGGCCGCGAGACCGGCGAGGTCCGTTTCGAGAAGCTCGCCGACGACAGGACCAAGGTCACCTATCAGCTCGAGTACGACCCGGCGGCGTGGGAAGGCAAAGCCGACACCGTACGTCACTGGATGACCCGGCGCGTCGGCAGGGACCTCGACCTCTTCAAGGAGATCGTCGAAGCGGTGGCCTGAGGCTGACGACCTCGCCACGGGTGCGGCGCCGAACGGCGGGTTGACCAGCTACGACCGCGTGGCGGTCAGCCGCTTCGTCATGCGGATCCTCGTGCCGCAGTCGACATCTATATCGAACTCGTCCATGAGGCTGGCGATGAGGTAGAGGCCGCGCCCGCAGTCACTCAGCAGCTCGGGCTCCCGAGGGTCACAGCGCTTCACGTCGAGCCCGCGGCCGCGGTCGGTGACGAGGGCGGTGATGCTCTCTCCATCGAGCCTGAGACGCACTTCGATGTCGGCTGGGCTGCCACTGTGCAGGATGGCGTTGGTGCAGCACTCGTGTACGCAGAAGGCGACGTCCCAGGCGATGTCGCGGTCGACGTCGTGATCGCGTAGAAACGACCGGGCGCGCTCGATGTGAGCCGAGAGTGCGGCGGCATCGACCGGCACCTTCAGGCACAGCTCGAAAGGCCCGTAGAGGGATGATGGACGGTACAAGGGTCGCTCCGCTTGTTCGACCACCTGGGCGAGGGCGCCCCGTCGCTCATACTCGCCCGGGAAGAGGACTCGGGAACGAGCGAACCGGTGGTATTCATCTGCCGCTCCAGTTATGACCGGCGGCGCTGAAGGGTCGCTGAGCGTTTGCTTGGAGTTTCCTGAGAAGCAGTGGGCCACGCCGCGATCATGAGCAACGCTCCCGCGAAGAAGCAGACGGCGCCGACGAAGGTGCCGCTGTTGGCCCAAGCCGAGCTGATCGCCGTATCGGTCCTGGGCAGCACATAGGCGCCGATCGCCGACGCCATGAACGCGATCGACCCAAGCATGTTCAGCCAGGCGATGCGCCAGAACGCCGATCGCGGGCGCCACGTCAGAAGCCGGCCCAGCGCCAGGACCGCGTATGTGCTCGACACCAGGAACAGTACGGAGCCGTAGAAGTCGGGCCGCCAGACCACACGATCGTACTGCCGCGCGGTCAGGCCCTGGACGAGCGCCAGCAGGGTCGTCGCATTGAAGAACAGGGTGCCCGGGAACTGCGTGACGGCGGCCAGCCAGTCGCGGTCGTGGGGCAGCCAGGCACGCAGGCGTGCGGGCTGCGGTCGCCGGTCATGCGCTGTTCCGGTCGGCGCCAGGGCCGGGCTCTGGGCCTGCACAAGCTGACCGAACGACGCCAGCGTGAAGAAGATCGACGAGACGAAGAAGGTCGCGGCGTCGGCCGTCGTACCGACGGCCGACGCGTACGCGGGCACCGTGCCGAGGGCGAATCCCGTCGAGCCGATCATGAACAGGACGCCGACGGTTGTGTTCACACGGTGCGGTCGGAGCACGTGTTCAGCCGTGACGGACGCCAAGGGGGCTGTCGGGCCCGGTGTCGTCGACACCCGCGGGCGATAGCTCAGTGTCGCCGCGGCCGGTGGGCGATGGCTCAGTGTCGCCGTCGGTTGCGGGTCGGGCTTCGCCGTTGTTGCACCCTGACGGCCAGGCGTCGATCTGGCGGATGGCCTCGTCGCGAAACTCGCCGGTGAACTCTGTCAGCGGATCGGCGCGCAGGGCGTCGAGCGCGCGAGTCGCTTCGAAGTACTGCTCGCGCCAGAAGGCGGCGTCGCTTTCGTGGCGGAGCGCCTCGCCTTCCCAGTAGTCACACAGCTTCTTGAGCTTGCCCTTCTTCATCTCACGCCCGGCCGACCTCGGCTCAGAGAGATAAAGCGCTGCGAGTGGTGACCTGACGCCGCTGAAGCGGCGGTCTCCAGCTCATGATACTGCAGGGCCGGTGTCGCGTTGCTGCAGGGCCGGTGTCGCGTTGCTTCTGGCCTGGCGTCACGTTACCCAAGGCCGGCTCTCGCGTTTCTCCAGGGGTCGGCATCACGTTGCCGGAGGACCGGGTGTCGCTTGCCGGTGCGGCTGCGGGCGGCCATACTGCGGTGGCTGACCAAATCGTTTTGTGGAACAGGGGCGCTGCGCTCGCGGCTCACGCCGGGGCGCAGGCGGAAGACATCGCGGTGCGGCGACGGGAGGCGACGTGCAGGCCGATCTGATCTTGACCAACGGGATCGTGTTCACGGTCGACGCGCGGCGCTCGCGCCACGAAGCGGTGGCGATCAAGGACGGTCGCATCGCCATGGTGGGCGACGGCGCGCTGGTCGCCGGGTGCCGCGGTCCGCGCACGCGCGTCGTCGACTTGGGCGGCCGCCTCGTGCTGCCGGGCTTCATCGATGCCCACATGCATCCGCGGCTCTCGACGGCCGAGCTGTTCGAGGTGAACCTGTCCGCTTGCCACTCGATCGACGACTGCCTCGAGGCCGTCGCCCGTTTTGCCGCCGAGCACACCGAGCAGCCGGTGATCAGCGGCTGGGGGTGGTATCCGACGGAGGTTCCCGAAAGCGAGATGACGGCCGCGGCGCTCGACTGCGTCGTGGCCGACCGGCCCGTGCGACTGGACGACGACAGCCAGCACACGCAATGGGTGAACAGCGCCACGCTGCGGCTGCTCGGCATCGGGCGCGACGAGCCGGGCTGGGCAGGAGCTGTCGTCGCGCGTCTGCCCGACGGGTCGCCCTCGGGGCTTCTGCGCGAAGCCTGGCCGTGGCTCGACCGGGCTTTGCCGCGCTACGACGCGACCGCCCACGCCGCGGCCCTGCGGTACTTCCAGCGTTCGATCGCCGCGCGCTACGGCCTGACCACGGTCCACGAGGCGGGGGTCCTCCCGGGAGACGCGGTCCTCGACGCCTATCGGCTCCTCGAAGACCGCGGCGAGCTCAGCGCACGTTTCTGCCTCTCGCTGCAGCTCGACCCCGACCGACCAGTCGGCGAGCAGGTCGAGGCGGCGGCCGGCGAGCGGGCCCGCTGTGCGGGCCCGCTCGTACGCGCCGCCGCCGTCAAGCTCTTCACCGATGGCGTGATCGAGTCGCACACCGGGTACCTGGCCGAGCCGTACGCCG
Organism: uncultured Actinomycetes bacterium; assembly: GCA_963845355.1. Lineage (GTDB taxonomy): Bacteria > Actinomycetota > Thermoleophilia > UBA2241 > UBA2241 > Bog-752. The sequence continues at coordinate 88,631 of CAWJRV010000037.1, read as the reverse complement.
ACCGGCCCGGCTTTTGCAGCGCTCCGGTCTGGGCGCCCAAGCGGCTGGTCGAGGCCTCGGTGGCCGCCGCCGCCGCGGGCTTTCAGCTCCACTATCACGCGATCGGCGACGCGGCCGTCTCGCTGAGCCTCGACGCGATCGCCGCTGCGCGGCAGGTCGTTGGTGCGGCGCCCGGGCGCGACATCATCACTCACCTGCAGCTCGTCGACCCTGGCGATTACGAGCGCCTCGCGGCGCTCGGCGTGGTGGCCGCGACCCAGCCGTACTGGTTCGCCAAGGATGCCATGTACGACCAGCTCCTCTACCAGCCGTTCCTGGGGGAGCCGCGCGCCGGGCACCAGTACCCCATGCGGAGCCTCTTCGACCACGGCGTCGTCGTGGCGGGAGCCAGCGACTACCCGGTCTCGCCGCCGCCGGACCCGCTGCTTGCCATCCAGCGAGGCGTGATGAGGCGCGACCCACTGGTCCGCGATCTGAGCTCGGAGCTCTGGCCGGAGGAGGCCGTGAGCGTGGAGCAACTGATCGCCGCGTTCACGATCAACGGCGCCTATGCCAACTTCCTCGAGCATGAGACCGGCTCACTCGAGGCGGGCAAGTCGGCGGATCTCGTGGTCCTGCGTGAGAACATCCTGGAGCTGCCGGCAGAGCGCGTGAACGAGGCCACGGTGGAGCTCACCCTGTTCAGGGGCGCGCCGACTTTCGCGGCCGGAGCCTACGAAGGGATGGACCTGGCCTGAGAGGAACAGGTAGACGCATGCGCCGCCGCTCTCTGCGTCGCCGCCGGTTGCGCTACCGCTACGCGCCGCCGCAGCGGCCGGCCTTGGCGGGGGCCGGCGCACGCAGGCCTGAGCGCCGCGCGTGGGTCGAAGCGGCGCGCCTACCGGCGGCGGGTCGATTCACGCTCGAGCAGCGACAGGGGCAGCAGCCGGTGCGGCTCGGCCGGCGTCTCGCCGCGAACGAGCCCGATCAGCATGCCGGCCGCCTCGCGGCCGAGCGCCTCGGCGTTGTAGTCGAGCGTCGTCATGGGCGGCGAGCTCGTCGCGCCCAGGCCAAAGTCGCCGGGCGCGGCGACCATGAGCTCGCCCGGCACGTCGATGCCCAGCTCGGTGGCGCGGCGCAGCACGGCGATCGCCGGCAGCTCGTAAAGGCCGCACACGGCGTCGGGCCGGGTGGCCGGGGCGAGCAGGCGGACGGCGGTCTCATGCAGCGCTGCCTCGGTGTCTTCGGGCACGACCTCGAGCCGTGGTCGGCGGTCGTGCTCCTCGCACCAGGCGTGGTAGGTGCGCACGGCCGTCTGGGTCCAGTAGTCCGAGGTCATCCAGGTGATGGCGGCGATGTCGCGGGCGCCCTGGGCAACGAGGTGGTCGAGCATGAGGCGTGTCGCCGCCTGCGCGTCGCCGTCGACCCAGAAGCCTTCGTCGGGGCGGTCGGGGTCTCGGCCGACGGTCACATAGGGCATATGCCGCGCGCGCAAAAAAGCGATGTTGCGGTCGCCGGCGACCGGGTCGGCAACGATGGCGCCGTCGAACAACAGCCGATCCCAGTAGACGCCGCTCTCTGACTCGGGCACCAGGACGAGCGCGAGCTCACTGCCGTAGGTCGCCTCGGTGACGCCCCTGATGAGCTTGTAGTAATACTCGAGGTCGGCGGGCGACACGGCCGGGCTCGCGATGTTGACGGCGCACAGCATGATCACCCCGGTACCGCCGGCCTTGAGGCTGCGAGCGCCCGGGTGCGGCCGGTAGCCGAGCCGCTCGGCGGCGTCGCGCACGCGGCGGCGGGTGACCGACGACACGGGGCGCTTGCCGTTCAGGGCGTGAGAGACCGTGGTCGGGGACACTCCGGCCAGGCGTGCGACATCCCTGATGTTGACCTCATTGCGGCTATCCATGCTGTGCGGGCGTCCGTGCGGGCATGTGCGGCGAGTTGAACCGGCCTTGCGCGGCCCAGAGCCACTGTATATCATGTTCTCTACGTCAGCAAATCGTTTTGCAGAAACGAGCCGTGGGGGGAGCGCCATGGGCACGATGTCTCGGGCTTTGTCGCGTCGGTATCTGGCCGCCCTCGGCGTGATCGCCCTTCTGGCGCTGGCCGGTGGCGGTCTTGCCATGGGCCTGGGCCGCGCCTTTGCCGCCAGCAGCAGCCCCGCCCCCGCGGGCAGGGTGATCCTGCGCCTCGGCTGGACGACCGAGCCCGACAACCTGAACCCGTTCATCGGATACACCGACGACACCTACGAGATCTGGGCCCTCAACTACTCGTATCTCTTCGGCTGCGGCAACCACAACCAGCCGACGCTCGACCTGGCGGCCGAGTTTCCCACCCAGGCCAACGGCGGTATCTCGGCCGACGGCAAGACCTGGACGATCCACATCCGCAAAGGCGTGAAGTTCCAGGACGGCGTGCCTCTGACCGCGGCCGACGTCGCCTTCACCTACACCTACATCATCAAGAACGACATGACCAACCTGACGAACTACACACAGGGCATCAAGACGGTGACGGCCCTCGACCCCACGACTGTGCGGATCGTCTGCGTCGCACCCAAGGCGGACCTCGAGCGGGCCCTGGTGCCGATCCTGCCCGAGCACATCTGGGCGCACGTGTCGCCCAAGACGGCCGCCACCAGCTACGTCAACAAGCCCCCCGTCATCGGCAGCGGACCGTTCCAGACCGTCAAGTTCGTCAAAGGCAGCTACGTCGAGATGGTCCGCAACCCTTACTGGTACGGCAAGAAGCCGGCCATCGACCAGATCTACTTCGAGCTCTACGAGGACCCCGACACCATGGTCTCCGACCTGAAGACCGGCAGCCTCGACGGAATCGACGGCGTTCCCGAAGCCCAGTTCAAGGCGCTCGAGAAGGTGCCGGGCTACAAGGCCGTGGCCTACAACTACTACGACTGGGACTACCTCGAGTTCAACTGCTACGACCAGCCGAGCTCGCTCGGCAACCCCGTGCTGCGCGACTGGCGCTTTCGCAACGCCCTGAACTACGCCATCGACCGGCAGCAGCTCTGCTCGGTCGCCTACAGCGGTCTCGCTGCGCCGGGGACCACCATCATCCCGCCGCACACCTTCGCCGATCCCGACTACCATTGGCAGCCATCGGCGAGCCAGCTCTACACCTTCGACCCTGCCAAGGCCGCTCAGCTCCTCACCCAGGCCGGCTATCCGCTGAAGAACGGCGTGCGCCTGAACAAGCAGGGCAAGCCGATCACGCTGCGCCTTTTTGCCACGACAGACGACAGCTCGACCCAGATCGACGCCAAGCTCATCGCCGGCTGGCTCGACAAGCTCGGCCTCAAGATCAAGCTCTCGGTCCTGGATGTCGGCCAGTTCACGTCGCTCATCTACAACTACCAGGGAGGCGCCTGGAAGCCAGACTTCGATCTCACCTTGTGGGACTGGGGCTCCTACTACGACCCCGGCCAGACGCTCAACTGCCTCACCACCAAGGAGATCGGCAGCCTCAACGAGCCCTTCTGGTCGAACCCCCAGTACGATGCCCTGGCCGTTCAGCAGGGGCACACGCTCGACCTCCGGCAGCGCCAGGCCATGATCTGGCAGATGCAGGAGATCATGTACCAGCAGTCGCCCTGGATAGTGCTCTCCTACCCCGAGGACCTCGAGGCCTACAACACCGCCAAGTGGACCGGCTGGACCCAGATGTTCGGCGGCACCGGCCCCGCCTTCAACTGCGAGGGCAACTACGACACCTACCTGAACCTGCAGCCCCGGGCCGCGGCGTCGAGCGGCGGCGGCAGCAGCGCGACGCTGGTCGTCGTGGCGATCGTCGTGGTGATAGCGGCGGCCGGTGTGACTCTGGTCGTGGTCGCGCGGAGTCGGCGGCGACGCCGGCTGGCCGCCGAAGAGGTCTGATCGCGAGGGCAGCCCTCAGTCGGGCAGCGGCTCGGTGTCCCACTCCGAGGGCTCAAAGACCGCGCCGGGCTCGGCCCCGACGATGAACATGACCGTGTCGGCCTCGCGCGCGACGGCGCCGCGCACTGCGGCGGGGTCGGGTACGTAAAGGAACGTCCCCGCCGGAGCGTCGATCTCTTCGCCGTCGACCCTGAACATCGCGTGGCCGCTGACGATCAGAAAGAGCTCCTCGTGTCGAGCGTCGGTCTCATCGTGGTCGTGGGTCAAGACGTCACCCGCACTGGCGGCGCGGGCAAGATTGGTGCCGAAGGAGCCGATCCCAAAGAAGCGCCGGATCGGTTTCCACTCGGTACCCGGCGAATCGCCCTCTTCGAACGGTATCTCGTCGATGTGCGCCGCCACGTAGGCCGGCCGCTTGCCGTTGTCGCTCATGGGCTTGCCCTCCCCGCGATCACGTCTGTTCCGCGTGGGAGTCTAGCAGGGCGAAACGCTCGCCGGTCAGGGGTGGCCGCCCGGCCTCGCCCGAGAGCCGGCGCGACGCCTGGCGCCGCTGTTTGCCGCGTCGCTTACTCGAGCACGACGAACGCGTCGGCCGTGAGCTCGTACTCCTCGTCTTCGTTCAGGTCGTGCACGCGGATGCGCTCGAGCTCGCCTTCGCCGAGCAGCTCCAGCGGCTGCGCTTCGGTCAGCACCTTCACGTCGCTCAGGCGAAGGGCCGAACGCACGGCCGGGCTCACGCTGGGCTCCTTGCCCGTTGTCATCAGCACGACGCGGCTGGTGTGCTCGGTGAGCTCGATGGCAAGCTGCGCGGAGCGATCGCCCGAGTCGAGCACCACGACGCGCTCGTCGGCGAGCTGACTCAGGTCGTTCACGGCGCGGTGCAGGCCCTTGCCGTCGTAGTCGTCGAGATGGGCGATCTGTACTTCGGCTACGGCCGCCGGGATCGGGTGGCAGGCGGTGCCGCTCGGCGTCTTTACGGCGTCTTCGGGCTTGACGCCCTCGCGCCAGTTCTTGATCGCCTCGTGCAGGGCGTCGGCGGCCAGGTTGCTGCAGTGCATCTTGACCGGCGGCAGGCCCTCGAGGGCGTCGGCCACGTCGTTGCGGGTCACCTTGAGCGCCTCGTCCAACGTCATGCCCGGCACCAGCTCGGTGATCATGCTCGAGGTGGCCACGGCTGAGCCGCAGCCGAAGGTCTGGAACTTGATGTCCTTGATGCGGTCGTCCTGGACCTCGATGTAGATGTCCATGAGGTCGCCGCAGACGGGGTTGCCGACGCGGCCCACGGCGACGTTGGGACCCTCGAGCGTGCCTACGTTACGCGGGTTGCGGAAGTGGTCCAGAGTCTTGTCGGTGTACGAGGTCGATTTCATCGCGTGAGGCCTTTCCGAATCAGCCGGCCGCGGGGGCCGTGGTCTTGTAGAGCGGGGAGAGCGCGCGCAGGCGGGCGACCACGCCGGGCAGGACCGCCATGATGCGGTCCACGTCGCCGGGGGTGCTCCAGCGCCCGAACGTGAACTCGAGCGAGCCGTGCGCCTCTTCGTGAAGCAGGCCGCACGACAGGAGCGTGTGCGAGGGCTCGAGCGTCTTGGAGCTGCAGGCCGAGCCGGTGGCCGCCGCGATGCCCGCGTCGCGCAGCGACAGCACCATCGACTCACCCTCGACCGCGTCGAAGCGGAAGTGAGCGTTGCTCGGCACCCGCTGCTCGGGGTGGCCGTTCAGGTGCGAGTCGGGGATCTCGGCCAGCACGCGCTCGACGAGCCGGTCGCGGATCGCCTTGACGCGCCGCACCTCGCCGTCCATCTCGGCGCCCAGGATGTCGGCCGCCGCGGCCATGCCGGCGATGCTCGCGAGGTCTTCGGTGCCGGAGCGCAGGCCCCGCTCCTGGCCGCCGCCCATGAGCACCGGCGCGATCTGGGTGCCGTGGCGCACGTACAGGGCGCCGAGACCGCGTGGTCCGTAGAGATCGTTGCTGGACAGGCTGAGCAGGTCGACCGGCACGGCGCTCGTGTCGATGGCCACGACGCCTTCGGCGGCGACCGCGTCGCTGTGCAGCGCGATACCGGTGTCGGCGAGCATCTCGGCGATTTCGGCGATCGGCTGCAGCGTGCCGATCTCGCTGCTCGCCCACTGCACCGAGACGAGGATCGTCTGGTCGGTGATGCGGCTGCGCAGCTTCTTGGGAGACACGCGCCCGTAGAGGTCGATCGGCACGCGGGTCACGCGAAAGCCGTTCTTCTCCAAGTACTTGGCGATGTTGAGGATGCTGATGTGCTCGGCTTCGGAGATGATCACGTGGTCGCCCTTGCGCCGGTGGCGCAGGGCGTAGCCGATGATCGCCAGGTTGCTGGCCTCGGTGGCGCCGCCGGTGAAGACGATCTCGGGCGGCTGCGCCCTGAAGAACGCGGCCACCCGGCCGCGGGCCTCTTCGAGGGCCGCCGTCGCGACGTCGCCCACGCCGTGTAGCGAGGCGGCGTTGCCGAACGTCTCGGTGAGGTACGGCAGCATCGCCGCGACCGCGCGCGGGTCGACGGGCTTGGCACTCTGGTAGTCGGCATAGACGACACCGTCGCGCGCGAGCGCCGCGCCGGGGTCGGTCAACTCGAGCGTGCGCTTCTGGTCGTCGGCCACCGCTGCCGACCTCAGAACCACATCGTGGCGTCGGCGTCGAGGACGAGGTCGTTGAGCGTCGCCGCCCCGACGATCTTGACGCCGTCGATCAGCTCGACCTTGTCCCAGCCGAGCATGCGCTTGGAGGCCTCGCAGACATAGACGGTGATGCCCATGTCGAGCGTCTGCTTGAGCATTTCCGCCACGCTGGGGAAGCTGCCGAGCTGCATCTGCTCGGCCGCGCCCGGCTTGAGGACGGTGAGGCCCATGCCCAGGTAGTACACCGCGGCGTCGATGTCCATCGCCTTGGCACTCTGGGCCAGCACGAGCGGCGAGTACTGGCGTTCCGGGAGGTTGCTGGTCTGTACGTAGAGGATGTTCTTCTGGTCGGCCATGGTCATCCTTTGAGTCGTAGCGGGCGGGCGGTCCGGTGACGGCGGTGCGGTCTGCGGTGTGGTCGGTGGCGGCGGGTCTTCAGTGGCTGCGGCGCAGGAGGATGTGCAGCTCGCCGCCTTCGTTGCTCATCGCGACGACCTCGTGACCGGCGCGCTTGGCGAAGCGCGTGAGGTCCTCCTCGGCTGCGGGGTCGTCGGCGAAGACCTCGAGCACCTCGCCGACCTCGATCGAGTCGATGCTCTCGCGCGCCTGAAAGAGCGGCTCGGGGCAGTACAGCCCGATGCAGTCGAGTGTGAGCGCGGGCTTGGAAACGTCTGCCATGTGGTCTCCCCTCAGATACCGGCCGCTCGAGCGGCGCGCCTTTCGGGACGTCTATACCCGACAAGCCCGGTCGGTATTCACACGGCGTGCGCGCCGTCGCCGAGGCGGCGACGGCGACGCATGGTCAGCCCTCGTCGGTGACCTCTTCCTCTTCTTCCTGTTCGAGGTCGAGCTCGGACAGCGCCTCGGCGAGGATCTCCGCCGGAATGGGCGGCATCTCGACGCCCGGTGAGCCGGGCATGGGTTCGGCGCCGACTCCCGCTCTGCCACTTGCGGCGCGCGCACCCGCTACGCCCGCTTCCGCTGCGCCCGTACCCGCCTGAGTCGCGGGCAGCAGGTGCCGCGGCACGAACGCTAGGCTGGCGACCAGGGTAGGGATCACCGCCGTGCCGATGACCACGGCCACCAGGTACGAGTACTGGCGCTGGGTGACGATACCGTGACTCAGTCCGTAGAGGGCCGAGATGGTACCGAAGGTGAGCCCGGTCGACATCATGAGCGTGTAGTACCAGCGCTCGCTGCGCTCGCGCCGGAAGCGCTCGACGACGGGGTAGAGGCCGAAGATCTTGGCGCCCACCTTGCCGGCGAACAGCACGAGCACGACGAGCGGCGCCCCCACCACCGCACTCACGCTGACCAGCATGCCGGCCCGCAGGAAGTAAAAGGGGGTAAGAAAGCCGACGGTGAGTGTGCGCAGCCGGCGGATCCAGTGGTGGTCCTGGGCGGCGCCGCCGGCCAGCACGATGCCGACGACATAGGCGGGCAGGACGGCCTCACCGCCGGCCCAGTAGGCCAGCGCGCCCAACCCCAGTAGCACGACCATGATGAGCTTGGTGCGGATGGCGGCGGTGCGGTGACCGTAGATCCGCGTCATGCGGTTGATCACGAAGGGCAGCACAGCGACTACGACGACCGTGGCCGCGATGAAGACGATGGTCTTGTAGGTGAACGGCGCGAACAGCAGGCCCAGGGCGATCACGGTGCCGAGGTCGTTGACGAAACATGCATCCGAGGATGCCCTTGCCGAAGTCGGTGCGGTTGAAGCCGGTCTCGAGCATGACCGAGTAGACGACCGCCATCGAGGTCGTGGAGAGGGCGACGCCGGCGAGCAGACTGGCCTGCGAGTCCCAGCCGAGCAGCCAATGGGCGACGGCGGCGCAGGTGAGAAACGGTGCCACGAAGCCGACCAGCCCGACGATGGAGACTTCGGGCAGCTTGGTACGGATGACAGCCGGGTCCAGTTCCGCGCCGGCCAGGAAGGTGAGCAGGACGGCGCCGGTGGAGGCCAGGAACTGCAGCCACTGCTGGTCGGAACCGAGGCGGCCGAACCAGCCGAAATGCTCCGCGATCGCCGCCACGACGACGCCCACGCAGATCTCGACGAGGGCGATGGCGATGCGCAGCCTGTTAGCGATGACGGCCGAAACGACCGCCAGGGCCAGCCAGAAGGCGGCGATCGTGAAGAGTTGCTGCATGGCGGAGTCCTCCTTGTGGTGGCCCTGTGGGCGCTGTGGTCGCGGACACAGGAGCCATCAGCCCCGGGCGGGGCGTTCAAAGGGGGACTCCATCCCCAAGGTCATGATACAGGAAGCAGCGGCGGCAGAGCCAACCGCGCGGCCGGGGTCGCTGCGGCGTTCCTCAGGTTCACCCCGTGGGTACGTTAGAAACAGCCAGCCGGGTGCTGGGAGTCTGCAAGGAATCGAGGTGGGACCGTGAGTTCCCATCTGCTCAAGCGAATGTTGCCTGCGGCGTTCCTGTCCGCGTTCGTGGTCGTGCTCACGGTCGGTGTCTCTGCCGCGCAAGCCGCCCTGATCCGCGGCCGCGGCGCGCCGGCCGGAACCCTCCCCTCAGGTCACGGCGGGACGAGTGTGTGGTTCGCCGTCACGGCTACCGCGATACTGGTGGTCGTCATCGGTGCGATCGTTTACGCCATTCGCGCCGACCGGCGGCAGGTCGCGATGGTCGTGGCTGCCGGTGAGCCGACGCCACTTCACGGAAACGACGACGAGACAGAGCAGGAGCGCAGGGCGGCGTAGCCCTGCCAATGTAGCCCTGCCAGGGAGGGCCGGCGCGGGCGTGGGCGCCGGCGCTCGCTACTCGGTCGTCTTGGGCGCCTCAGCCGCCGGGGCGGGTGCTTCGGCGGTCGCCTGTACGATCGCCTGCGGCGCCGGTACGGGTGCTTGGGCGGTCGTCTGCGGCGCCGGCGCCGGCGCGCTGTCCGCGGCGGGTAGCTGCTTGTCGACCGGTTCGTCGTTTATGCCGGAGATACCGGTCTTGAACTCGCGGATGCCCGTGCCGATGCCCTTGCCCAGGTCGGGCAGCCTCTTGGCGCCGAACAGCAGCAGCAGGATCGCGAACAGAATGATCAGATGGACGGGACTGAACAAGCCTTCGGGCATCATTGCCTCCGTGGCATCGGCGATAGAGATGGACCTGCCCCCATGGTGGTCGCCGATGGCTTTGGCGTCAACCGGTGGACAGTGTCGGTGACAGGGTCGACTGCGTAGGCATCAGGGTCGACTCAGTGCCCAAAGAACCCGCGTCCCACCGCGTCGGGGACTTGCCACAGCGCCACGCCGCGTCGCCGGCAGAGCTCGCGGGTGTCCTCGTCGCGCACTGAACCCGACGTCGCCCAGATGGCGCTGACGCCGGCGTCGATCAGGGTCTGCGGCCCGTCCGACTGCGGGAAGAAGCTGTCGCTCGCGGCGACTGCGCCGGCCGGCTCGTGACCGGCGTCGGCGGCGCGCTTGAGGGCCAGCTCGCAACAGCCGACGCGGTCCTGCTGACCCACACCGTTGCCGAGCAGGCCGCCGTCGCGAGTGAGCGTCACGGTGTTCGAGTTGGACGTGGCGCAGATCGCCCAGGCGAGGACCAGGTCGCGCTTCTGAGCATCGCTCAACTCGCCGATGCGCGTGACCTCGGGCGAGCCGAGATCGGGCGACCAGGTGTAGTTCGGCTGGCGCAGAAAGCCGCCGCGCACCTGTCGCAACATGGGCGTCGCGTCGAGCGAACGGGCGCCGAGCCTGCCGAGCGCCTCGTTGGCCAGAAAGCGGCACTTGTCGCCCTTGCGCGAGAGCATCTCGACGGCCGCGGGCTCGAACGAGGGAGCGGTGACGGCGTCGAGTACGCGGCGGCCGTCGGGCACGCCGTAGGTGAGCAGCTCGGCGGCGACCTCCTGCGTGACCGCGAAGTTCAGCATGACCAGGCCGCCGAAGATGGCCCGCGGGTCTCCCATGACCATCGTGCGCACGACCTCGACCGGGCTCTCGCCGACGGCGGCCCCGCAGGCATTGCCGTGCTTGGTGCCGAGGGCGATGCAGGGCACCGCGCCGAAGTTGCGCTCAAAGCCGGCGGCGATGTGGGTAATGGTCTGGATCTGGCGCCCGACCTCGGCCAGGTTGTTGTAGCTGGGCTCGGTGCCGGCCAGCAAGGTCAGGCGGTCGAGGGCCAGGGGATCGGCGGAGGTAGCGCCGGCGGTGGCGGCTGTGGCGGCGGTGGCGGCGGTTGCGATGGGGCCAAGGGTTGAGGTCGTCAGCAGGTGGGCCGGCGCCTGACCGGCGTTTTCGCCGTACTTGAGCACGCGGGTCGCCTGCGCGACCACGCCGTCGAAGCGCCCCTGCGAGTGGTAGCGGGCAGAGGCGAGGCAGTAGTCGGCGATAACGGCCTCGGCCTGCGCGGCAAGGGTGTTGCGGAACTCGTCGGCGTTGGGTTCGCCCTCAGCGAGCCAGGCGAGCACCCCGGCGCGCTGTTCGGGCAGGCTGACCACGATGCGCCGGCCCTTGGCGGCCGAACGCAGCATCGTGGGTCCGCCGATGTCGGTCTTCTCGATGACCGACTCCGTGGTCGCGCCGGGCTTGGCGATCTCATCCGCGAGCGGATAGAGATCGACGCACACGAGGTCGATGAACGGCACGCCGAGCCGGTCGAGCTCTTCCAGGTCCTCGGGGACGGGGCGGGCGAGCAGGCCGGCGTGGACTTCGCGCGACAGCGTCACGACCCGGTGGCCGAGGATGGCGGAGCCGCCGACCAGATCTGCCACGTCGGTGGTGGCGATGCCGGCCGCCGCGAGCGTCTTGGCCGTGCCGCCGGAGGCGTAGATGCGCCAGCCGCCGGCGACCAGGGCGCGGGCGAAGTCCTCGATGCCGGTCTTGTCGTAGACGGAGAGCAACGCGCAGCGTTCCCGCACGGCTGGGCCCCTTTCGGTCGGTGCATGCCGGGTAGTTTGTGGGGGTCATTCTGTCATACGGGTGCCCGTTCAAGCACTGCGGCGAAGACTTACACGGCGTTCTGGAGTCGCCCGGTATGGATTGCTCGGACAAGCCGAGTGTACACACTCGCCGTCTCGCGGCAGTCTTGCTCGCCGCTGGCAGGATCTATCCCTGGGCGGGGTCGCTCGCCTGTCGCCCGACCGCTGCTTTCCGGAGGCGCAAGAACCCGTTCACCACATCGCGGCTGGGCGAACTCCGAACGGGTGGACACGGGTGGGCTTCACCCCTGTTGCCGTGGCCGCAGCTTGCGCGGTCGCCGCCTGGATGACCGCAAGTGCGGCTGACAGGGCCGCGGCCTTCACGTCCTCTACCGGGTCGCCAGCTGCGTGCGCCTGCGTTGCGGCGGCGGCGGCGGCGAAGCCGACCTTGCAGGGAAGCTGGGTCTCCGCCATCAAGTCGATAGCCCGCTTGTTGGTCGCCGTCCGGATGGCTTTTCGAGCTGCGTCCCCGGCCTCCGCGGCTACTTGCTGCTGTGGTTCTCTCGCGTCGACCCCTTTCGCTGCGGCATCGGCTGCCGCCGCGCTGACCTGGTCCGCAAGCGCATCTCCTGCCACTGCGTTCGCCGCTACGACGGCGGCGCGTGCGGCCGCCATGGCGTCAGTCCGGGCTATCGCTGGTCGTCCACCCCTTGCGGTCACAATAGCGGCAGCGGTGGCTGCCGCCGACGTCGCGGCGGCGGTCGCATCCACGGGCCTGTTCACGGCGGGCTCGATCACCGGGATGACCGACGATCGCACATAGAAGACCAGGGCGACCATCCCGACCCCGAATATGGCCCACAGGGCTGGGACCGGAAGCCAGCCCCCATTGACCAGCACGACTGCCGTCGCGAACTCTCCCATCACCCCGACCAGAACGACCCAGCCGGCGAGCAGGAGTCCCCAATAGGTCGGTTTGCCCTTCTGATAGCACGCCTGGTAGACGAGCGGCGCGATCGCGACGAAGAGTGCATAGAGAAGGCTGAACCCGAGGAACGTCCCAGTGGACAGGCCCGGCACGACACTCGGGAGAAAGCCGGATGCCGCCAGGATCGCAGCGAGGGCGGTTCCCGCTGCAGTCAGGTTCGAGGCCCAGCTGTCGCGGAACGACCAGGTCGGGCCCTCGGTGATCTCGTGGGGCCTCCCGCGGAGAGTGAAGAAGACGACAATGACTATGGCGGCTGCGAATACGGCCGCCCGTCCCAGCAGCCCGAAAAGGACGCTGCCGGGGACGACTTCATTTATCTGGAAGGGCACCGTGACGGGCGCGCTGCGGTGGGACGTGTCGGTGACCACGAACCAGCCGTGGTCGAAGTTGGTCTCGCTCCACGTGAAGGAGACGCTGAACGGCACGGCGGCATTGCGGGCCAGGCGCACGCGAGTCGCGGACTTGCCGGTCTTCTGGTACGTGAGACCCTTGACCAACGTGCCGTTCGAGTAGTACGCGGCTATCTTGATGCCGCTCGCCGGAGCCGTTCCCGTGTTGGCGACGATGAGTGAGCCCTTGGGCGTACCCTGATTCGACAGGGTAGCGAACAGGCTGCTCCTCGTGATCTGCATCGGCACCGGACTTGGCGCTACGCCCAGTGCCGGCGCGGAGGCCGCCGCGGCTCGTGCCGGCGCTGCAAACCCGAGCAGCGCGACGGCCCCCAGGATGAGAATGACGCCTATACTCCGTCGATGACGCATGCGCCCCCCTATCAACGGCTGACACGACGCTACACCGAACTTCATACGGCGGGAAGCGTTGTCCGGGCCACGAACGGAAGCGTTGTCCGGACATACTTGGCCGCGCGTTCTCACCGCTCGCTGGTGACCCTCGCGCTGTCTCGCCGGGCCCTGGAAACCCGGCCCTCAGGCGGCGTGCTTGGCCGCCGCTGCAATCAGGACCTCGGCCGGCTGGACATCGCTCGGCGAGGGCTTCGCGGCGCTGCGCCGAGGGTGCTGCGCCTTGCGGGTCTTCTGGGCCTGCTGGAACTGACGTGCGCCTGCCAGGGCCTGCTCGCTGCGGAAGTCCAGGTTCATGACTGCCTCCTCCTGAGTCTCGTTGTCGTTGCTGTCGAGGCCACTCTAGGAGGCCGGCAGACGGAGGTCTTCACCCGTTTGGGGTGATTGCGGGACTTCGCGCGCAACCTGTATCGACACGCACTTCCCGGGTAACAACGACCCCAGCGGCGCCACGACGGGGAGGCGGCGATGATGGAGGCGGCCATTACCGCGGCGGCTATGACGGAGGCGACGACGACGGAGGCGGCTATGACAGAGGCGGCGGACTACGGCGAAGCGGTCGTGACGCCGGCCCAGCGGCGCTTTGCGTCGTGGATGGCCGACGTTCTGGTCTACATCGTGGTGCTCAACCTGTTCGTCGAGTTCATCCACACGATCGTGATCGACTCCTTCTGGATCTCGATCCTCACCGCCGTGCTGCTGAAGCTGCTGCTCGACGCCGTGCTGGGGCTCGAGCATCGCGTTTCAGGCTTCTTCAAGGCCAGGCCGGGCGCGCTCAACAGGGCGCTGGGCCTCGTGTCGGTGTTCCTGATCCTGTTCTTCAGCAAGTTCGTCATTCTCGAAGCGGTCAACTTCGTGTTCGGCGACCACGTCGAGCTCGGCCACCTCATCGAGATCGTGGCCCTCATCGTCGCCATGATCATCGCGCGGCGTCTGGTGCAGGCCGTCTACGAGCGATTGGGCCGGGCGGCCGCCTGATCCGCTCGCGCATCCCCCGCTGATTCAGAAAGTCACGATTATGCAAGGACGGACCAGCGCCGATCGGCGCCGCGGGGCTCCGCGGGGAGCCGCGTAGCGTCGGGCCGGTGCGCACCCGGACCTCGCTCAGCACCGGTTCAGAACTCGCTCAGCACCGGTTCGGCGCACGCACAGCGCCTACCGCCAGGCTCGGCGACGAACATACGCGCACCAGAGTGCCTTCGTAGCGAATGATATTCATCACCCACGCTGCCTCCTTCCATTGAGTATGTTGTTGCAAGCGCCAACGCCCGTATTACAATGCAGCTAAGGTCACGCACTTTGCGGTCACGCGTAGTACGGTCACGCACCTTTCGGCCACGCACGTCCACTGGTCCTGCAACGGATCCCGCCAGCGTCGCGACAACAGGGGGAACTATGGCTCAGACCCACGACTCCATCGATGACTTGCTCCAGAGCCTGTGTCGCGGCGGCCTGTCGCGGCGGGAGTTCCTGCAGCGAGCGGCGCTGCTCGGGCTGTCCGTGTCGGCCGCCGGTACGTTGCTCGCGGCCTGCGGCAGCAGCGGCGGCGGTAGCGCCAGCCCGAGCGCTTCGGGCACGGCGGTGGGCGGCAAGAGCCTCGGCACTCTTACGGTGCGCAACACTCTCGAGGTCGGCATCCTCGATCCCGCCAACTGGAGCTCGCCCGTCGACGTGTACGTGCTCGACGCCATCTCCGAGGGGCTGGTCAGCTACAAGCCGGGCACGTGGGATGTCGTCAATACCCTGGCCGACACCTTCGAGCCGTCGAACGACGGCCTGAGCTACCACTTCGTGCTCAAGCAGGGCATCCCGTTCCACCGCGACTTCGGCGAGGTCACGGCCAGCGACGTCAAGTTTTCCTACGAGCGCATCGCCGGGCTCACCAAGCCCAAGCTGGCGGCGGCCTACCAGGCCGACTGGGGCGCCCTCAAAGAGGTCAAGGTCGAATCCAAGTACGCCGGCACGATCATCATGAAGGAGCCCTTCGCTCCCCTCATGCGCAGCACGCTGCCCGTGCTCAGCGGCAAGATCCTGTCCGAGAAAGCCGTGACCAAGCTCGGTAACGGCTACGTGCGCAACCCGGTGGGCACCGGTCCCTACGAGTTCACCGAGTGGATCCCCAAGCAGAAGGTCGTGCTGACCCGCTTCGACGGCTACGGCAAGGCCAACTCGGCCTACGCGCCGCCGGCGGCCGCCCAGCAGATCGTCTTTCAGGAGATCACCGACGACGGCGCCGCGCAGACCGCGCTCGAGTCGGGCGACCTCGACTTCTCGCAGATCTCCACTGCGTACGTCAAGCTGCTCGCCAACTCGTCCAAGTTCAACCTCACGAAGATGCCCTCGCTGAACTACGAATGGGTCGCCATGAACGTGCGCGATCCGCTGCTTTCCAACATCAACGTGCGCAAGGCCATCCGTCAGGCGATCGACGTGCCGAGCATCCTCGAGGCGGCCTACAACGGCGTCTGGCCGCGCGCCAACGCGATCATCCCGCAGGCCATGGGACTGGGCTACTGGGCCCAGGCGCCGGCCTACGATCGCGACGTCGCCAAGGCCAAGTCGTACATGCAGGCCGCCGGCGTCTCCAAGGCCAACGTGTCGCTCACCATCGTCGACGCGGCGGCCGACCGCACCGCCGCCCAGGTCATCCAGCAGAACCTCGCCGACATCGGCCTGACCGTGAGCATCAACATCCAGGACGCCGCGTCGTTCTGGGAGATCCCCGGCAACGGTGGCGGCGGCGCCAAGCGCCAGCTCGTCTACAACTACTACGTGACCGAGCCCGACCCGTACTGGTCGATGGAGTGGTGGGTCACCTCGCAGATGAACCTCTGGAACTGGTGCGAGTGGTCGAACAAGCAGTTCGACCAGCTTTTCGCACAGGGCGCCAGCACCCTCGACGTCACCAAGCGCACCCAGATCTACCAGCAGATGCAGCAGATCTGGGACGCCGACGCCAACATGGTCTGGATCGCCTTCATCACCAACCCTTACGCCTACAAGAAGTCGCTCGCCGCCGTGTTCCGGCCCGACGGCGACCCGATGTTCTGGAGATTCACCGGCGCCTGACGCGGGTTGGCTGCTGCACTCATAGCACGTCGCGGAGCGTGACGAGATGCTGGACTACATGTTCCGGCGTCTCATCATGACGTTCTTCGTGATCGTGCTCATCATGACGTTCCTCGCCCTGCTCATTCACCTCGTGCCGGGCGACCCGGTGCGGCTGCTCCTGGGCGCCAGGGCACCTCAGGCGCTCGTGCTGCAGGTGCGGCACCAGATGTACCTGGACAGGCCCGTACCCGCCCAGGTCTACTACTTCTTCGTCAACGCGCTGCACGGTAATCTGGGCGTCGACTTCGCCAGCCAGCGCCCGGTGACCTCGCTCATCTGGATCGCCCTGCCGCATACGATCATCCTGGCCGCCACGAGCCTGCTGCTCGCGGCCGTTGTCGGCATCCCGCTTGGCGTCTACGCCGCCACCCATGCCGGCGGCTGGATCGACCGCGTGGTGACGGTTGTCTCCGTGGCCCTGTTCACCATGCCGACCTACGTGGTCGGGCTCCTTCTGCTGCTCGTCTTCTCGGTGCACTTTGCCGTGCTGCCGGCGACGGGGTTCGGTAACACCGGCGATCCCGCCGACTACCTCAAGCACCTGATCCTGCCGGCCATCGCTCTCGCCGTGGCCTGGATGGGCTACCTTGCGCGCCTCGTACGCACGAGCATGCTCGAGGTGTTGAACGAGCGCTACATCTATGCCGCCCGCGCGCAGGGCATCCACGACCGCGCGGTCACCTACAAGTACGCCCTGCGCAACGCCGTCATCCCCACCATCGCCATCCTGGCCATCGGCTTGGGCCAGCTCATGGGCGGCGCCATCTTCATCGAGGTGATCTTCGCGCGACCCGGGCTCGGCATGCTGATCTACAACTCGATCGAGACGCGCAACTACCCCGTCGTGCGCGGAGGGGTGCTCGTGGTGGCTCTACTGTTCGTCACGGTCAATCTGGCCACCGACTTCGTCTACCACTGGATCGACCCACGCATCAGGGTGGTCTCGTAGCATGAGCACGGTCGTCGAGAGCCGCCCAGCCCCGGGTCGCGGCGCGTTCATGACCGCGCTCACGCGAGTCGGCAGAGTCCTGCGCGAGGTCGCACGTCGGCCCGGCGGGCTGTTTGGCCTCGTCGTCGTCGTCGGGCTCTTCGTGGTGGTCGTCGCGGCGCCGCTCATAGCGCCTTACAGCGCCACGCAGCAGGACATCGCCAACCGGCTCGGGGGCCATCGCTGCACCACCTGTTCGGTACCGACGAGCTCGGCCGCGACCTGCTGTCGCGGGTGATCTTCGGAGCGCGGATCGCGCTCGGCGTAGCGGTGCCGGCGGTCCTGCTGGCAATGTCCGTGGGCCTGGTCATCGGCCTGATCGCCGGCTACCTGGGCGGCGGCACCGACCAGGTCGCCATCGTCGGCATGGACGCCGTCCAGGCGTTCCCGGCGGTCATCCTGGCACTGGCGCTGCTGGCCGTCCTGGGGCCGTCGCTGCGTAACGTGGTGATCGTGATCGCGGTGGCGCTGGCGCCGGGCTATGCCCGCGTGGTGCGCGCCATGACGCTCGCCGCCAAGCAGAATCAGTACATCGAGGCGGAGCTGTCGCTGGGGGTCAGCACGGCGCGCCTGACCACCTATCACCTCATGCCCAACATCGCGCCGCCGCTGTTCATCCTGATCGCGATGGACATTCCGAGCGCCATCGCCATCGAGGCCGGCCTGTCGTTTCTCGGTCTGGGCGTGCCGCCGCCCAGCCCGTCGTGGGGCGCGCTGCTGGCCGACGGCTTCGGCTATGTACTCATCTCGCCGTGGGCCATTCTCGCCGCCAGCCTGGCGCTGATCCTGGTCACGGTCGGGTTCACCATGCTCGGTGAGGCGCTGCGCGATGTGCTCGATCCGAAGCTCTCGGGCGTGCGGCGGTGGGGGCGACAGTGACGGAGCCGCTCGTCACGACTCCAGAGCCGGAACGCGACCCCGGGGCGCCGCTCATGCCAGACGCCGAGCCGCTCCTGCGTATCGAGGACCTCGAGGTCGTCTACTACACCGACGCCGGGCCGCTGCCGGCGCTGTCCGACGTCAGCTTCGACGTGAGCCGCGGCGAGATCGTCGGCGTGGTCGGCGAGTCGGGCTGCGGCAAATCGACGCTCGGCTCGGCCCTGATGCGGCTGCTGCCGCCTAACGGCGCGCTCGCCGGCGGCCATGTGTTCGTCGAGGGCCGCGACGTGGCCGCCCTCTCCCTGAGCGAGCTGCGCGGACTGCGGGGCAAGATTGTCTCCATGGTCTTTCAGGACCCGCTCACCAGCCTCAACCCGACGTTCACCATCGGCCAGCAGATGATCGCCGCCCAACGTGCTCACGCGAGCGACCACGAGTCCAAGCGCGCGTTGCGCGAGCGGGCTGCCGAAGCGCTTGCGCGCGTCGGCATCCCCGACGCGGCGCAGCGGCTCGACAGCCATCCCCACGAGTTTTCGGGGGGCATGCGCCAACGCGTCATGATCGCCATCGCCCTGCTGCACGAGCCGTCGCTGCTGATCGCCGACGAGATCACCTCGGCGCTCGACGTTACCCTCGAAGCCCAGATCCTCAAGCTGCTCGCCGACATCAACGAGTCGCACGGCACCGCCATCCTGCTGATCTCGCACAACCTCGGCGTGATCGCCGAGGTGTGTCAGCGGGTGGTGGTCATGTACGCGGGACGCACCGTCGAGGCGGGCGATGTCATGTCGATCTTCGACGATCCCTTGCACCCCTACACGCGCGCCCTGCTTGCCGCGGTGCCTTCGCGCGAGCACCGCGGCGCGGTGCTCGCGGCGATCCCTGGGCGAGTGCCCAGCCTGCTGTCCATGCCCGCCGGCTGCAAGTTCGCCGATCGCTGCTCCTGCGCAGTGGACGTGTGCCGAGTGCGCGAGCCCGCCTTTCTTGCACGCGGCGAGCGGCGGGTGCGCTGCTTCATCTACGACGACGACCTGGCCCCCGAAGACCGCCCCCTGCAGATGACGCCTGCAGACCGTCCCTCACAGACCCCGGGCGCGTGACATCGTGACGCCGCCCGTGACGCCCGCCGTGACGCCCGCCGAACGGGGGGACGTGCTGCTCAGCGTGCGCGATCTGCGCACCTACTTTGGCGACCACAGAGGCGTCGTCGCGCATCTGACGCGTCGCAGCACCGGACAGGTCCAGGCGGTCGACGGGGTGAGCTTCGATGTCGTACGCGGCGAGACGCTCGGTCTGGTCGGCGAATCGGGCTCGGGCAAGTCCACGCTGGCGCGCACCATTCTGGGCCTGACCCCGGCCACCGCCGGCAGCGTCACGCTCGATGGTCGCGAGCTACTCACCCTGCGGCGACGGGCGTGGCGGCCGGTGCGCAGACGCATGCAGATGATCTTTCAGGATCCGCATTCGAGCCTGTCGCCGCGGTTTCGGGTCTCGTTTCTGCTGACCGAGCCCTACGTGGTGCACCACATGCCGGCACAGGAGCGCTCCACGGTCGATGAGCTCCTCGAGATGGTGGGCCTGTCCGCCGAGCAGGCCGACAAGTATCCGCACGAGCTGTCCGGCGGCCAGGCGCGCCGCGTGTCGATCGCTCGGGCGCTCGCCCTGCACCCCGACCTGCTGCTCGCCGACGAGCCGACCGCGGGCCTCGACGTGTCGGCCGCCGCCAGCGTCCTCAATCTGATGAAGGACCTGGCTCGCCGGCTGGGCCTCACTTACCTGCTGATCACGCACGACCTGAACGTGGTGGGCTACTTCGCCGACCGTATCGCCGTCATGTACGTGGGGCAGCTCGTGGAGCTTGGGCCGGCCGAGCTGATCCTGGGCCGGCCCAAGCACCCCTACACGTTCGCGCTGCTTGCCTGCGCGCCCGTGCCCGACCCTCACCTGAACCAGGGTCATCTCGACAACGTGCTCGGCGGCGAGATCCCGAGTCCGCGCGACCCTCCGTCGGGCTGCCGCTTTCATCCGCGCTGCGCCTACGCCGACGCCCTCTGCTCGGACGAGGCGCCCGAGCTCGAAGACCTTGGCGGGGGCGAGATGGTGGCCTGTCATCACTGGCGGACCATCGACCTGTGACCGAGTCGCGCTCAACCGACCTCGCAGCCGGAGTGGTCACCGAGTCGAGGACCGCCGGTCTGGCATGCGAGCCGGAGCACGCCGGCCCCTGGCAGATCCGGATCGTCGAGGTCTGCAGCCTGCCCGGCACGCCGCTGTCGGCATACGTGGCCGAGGCGCCCGACGACGTGCGCCTCGACCTGCCCTGCTTTGCCTGGCTGCTCACCGGCGGCACGGCCTGCGTGCTCGTCGACACCGGTCCTGACGCCGACGCGTCGGGCGATCTCGGCTACGATGTCGAGGGCGACGGTCGGGCAGCGCTGCTGCACGCCCTCGGCGTCGCCGGCCTGCGACCCGCCGACGTCGACATCATCGTGCACACCCACCTGCACCAGGACCACTTTCAGAACGACCTGCTGTTCCCGCGCGCGCAGGTCGTGGTGCAGCGCCGCGAACTCGAGGCCGCTCTCGCCGGCGATGCCGCCTGCGGCAGGCTCGCGGCGCGCACTCGCGCGCGCCTTGCCGCCGGGCCCTACCGCGAGTCGCAGGACGCCGGGCTATGGTATGCGGGTGCGGCCGACCTGGCCGCGGCCCTCGGGCAGCGGCTCCGGCCCGCCGAGGGTCGGTTCGACCTGCTGCCCGGTCTCACCCTCATGCCGAGCGGCGGTCACACGGTCGGACACCAGAGCGTGCTGGTGACCACGGCCGACGGCCTCGTCTGCATCGCCGGCGACGTCATCCCGCTCGACGCCAATCGCGAGGTGGTCGGGCCGATGACGCCCGACGAAGAGGCCGCCCGCGCCTTCCTGCGGACGGTCCGCGCGTCCCAGTGGGAGGTCCTGCCCTCACATGAGCCGGCGCTGCGCGGTCACCGCTGGTTCGTCTGCGCCCACTGACGCGCCTGTACTTCGCCGACGCGCCGGTCCTTCGGCGCCTTGCTGTCTGTGCCACCGCGGTTCGTCCGAACCCGCACGGAGTGCTAGCATGACGTCAGCGCACGTCCGGACCGTGGGAGCCGTCCGGCCTGTCGCGCGAAACAAAGGGCTGATCCGAAGGGGGAACAATGGCACGCCGAGATCTCTCATCTGGTGGCAGGAGTGGCCGGTTGGCGCTCCTTGTCGTGGCCGTCGTCCTTCTGGCAGGCATCATCTGGGGCGTGGCCGGCGCGCTGGCCGCCAGCCCGGCGGCATCGCCATCGTCGGCGCCCGGCCAGGTCGTCCTCAAGCTCGGCTGGACCCAGGAGCCCGACAACCTCAACGTGTTCGTCGGCTACAAGGCGACCTGCTGGGAGATCTGGGCCCTCAACTACGACTACCTCTTCGGCTCCGGGCACCACAACCAGCCGACGCTCGACCTGGCCAACGTCTTTCCCCACGCAGCAGAACGGCGGCATCTCGGCCGACGGCAAGGTCTGGACGATCCACATCAGGAGCGGCGTGAAGTTCCAGGACGGCATGCCGCTGACCGCCGCCGACGTCGCCTTCACCTACAACTACATCATCAAGAACAACATCGCCCAGTACACCACCTACATGGCCGGGATCAAGAAGGCCAAGGAGCTCGACCCGACGACGGTGCAGTTCACCTGCGCGCACCCCATGGCCGTGGGCTTCATGGAGACGCAGTCGGTGCCGATCCTGCCGCAGCACATCTGGTCGCACGTCTCCCCCCAGGCGGCCACCACGAGCTACGGCAACAAGGCGCCGCTCATCGGCAGCGGCCCGTTCCAGACGGTGACGATCGTCAAGGGCAGCTACATCGAGATGGACAGGAACCCCAACTACTGGGGCCCCAAGCCGGCCATCGACAAGATCTTCTTCGAGGTCTACCAGGACGCCGAGACCATGGTGACCGACCTCGACGCCGGCCGGCTCGACGGCGCCTGGGGCGTTCCCGTGGCGCAGTTCCAGCAGCTCAAGTCGGCGCGCGGCCTCAAGGCGATCGCCTACCCCTACTACGGCCTCGACGACCTCGAGTTCAACTGCTACGACAAGCCGACCTCGATGGGCAACCCGGTGCTGCGTGACTGGCGCTTCCGCTAACGCCCTGAACTACGCCGTCGACCGGCAGCGCCTCTGCGACATCTCCTATAACGGCCTCGCCCAGCCGGGCACCACCATCCTGCTGCCCGACACCTGGGTCAACCCCGACTACCACTGGCAGCCGCCGGCCGGCCAGGCCTACACCTTCGACCTGGCCAAGGCCGGCCAGCTGCTCACGGCCGCCGGCTACCCGCTCAAGAACGGCGTGCGGGTGAACAAGCAGGGCAAGCCGATCGTGCTGCGTCTCGAGACGCCGGCCGACGACCCCGCCAAGCAGACCGCGGCCAAGCTGATCACCGGCTGGCTGCAGCAGCTCGGCCTGAAGATCAAGCTCTCGGTGATCGACTCCGGCGCCCTCGACGTCGGCCATGACCAACACGAAGGGCAGCGCCTACGCGCCCGACTTCGACCTCGTGCGTCTGGGACCTGGTCGGCAACTACGACCCCGGCCAGACGATGTACTACTTCACGACTTCGCAGATCGGCATCAACAACGACTACTACTGGTCCAACCCCACCTACGACAAGCTCGCGGTCGCCCAGGCCAGCGCCGTCGATCCGCAGAAGCGCAAGGACATCATCTGGCAGATGCAGCAGATCATGTACCAGCAGACGCCCGACGTCGTCCTGAACTACCCTGAGAACCTCGAGGCCGTCAACACCGCGAAGTGGACGGGCTGGGCGCCGCTCTGGGTGACCAGCGGGCCGGTCTGGAACTGCCAGGGCAACATCGCCTCGTACCTCGCCCTGCGCCCCGTGGTCAGCAGCAGCGGGTCGGGCGGTAGTTCGACCGGGACGCTGATCGCAGTGGCCGTGGTCGTGGTGATCGTCATCGCCGCGATCATCTTCTTCGTCTCGCGCCGCCGGCGGCAGCGCGTCGACGTCGAGGTGTGAGGGTCCGGTAGCCTCAGCGTCGCCGGCGAGGGCGTCGCACCTCGATGCCGTCGAGGTAGCTGCGCACGCTGACGACCTTATCTCCGGCGACCTTCCAGATGTGGGCGAAGGGCAGCGGCAGCACGTCCCAGCCGCCGCGCGGCCGCACGCGGATGTGGCCGGTCACGACGATGGTGTCGCCCTGCCGGCGCCAGGACTGCGTGTCCACGCCGGCGACCTCCCAGTGTTGCGGGATGCTGCCCAACAGGTCGTGGGCGACGACCTCGCGCGTGGCCGTCTCTCGGCCGCCGGACACGTACTCGACCACCACCCAGCGCACGGTATCGCCCTCGACGCGCTGGTCGAACAGGCGCAGCACGTCGCTGTCGACGCCGAAGCCGAGCGAGCGGTAGCCGCGAGTCAGGAGCTCGATTATGTCCACGGGAGCTGCCTTCGCTGGCTGCGCGGCCGGGTCCGCGTGCGCAGACGCCGGCGGCGTGTCTGGCATGGTCTGCACCCGCCGGCTGCCGGTCGTGTCGAAGACGAGCTCATCGATCACTCGATCTGTACCCGGGCCATCGTGCCGCCAAGCGTTCGATACCGAATCACCCAAAGCGGGTGATGACCGCTCGTCGCCCCCCTCCTAGTCTCCTCTTCGCTGACGCAGGAACGACAGAAAGAGGAGACCGCGATGATCGCCACACCAGACACTCAAGCGAATGCCTCACGGCCGATCGAGAAATCCTGCGCGGACTGCCGCTTCGGGGCCGGCTTTCCGCAGGGCCCAAAACGCCTGATGCGCTGTGTCGATCCCGACTACCCAACGGTCGGGCAGTTTCTCAGGGGTCCGGTGGCCTGTACAGGCTTTCAGGCTTGCGTCGTGCCCGCGGCGGATGCGGTCACCTTCACGGCGCCGGTCTGGGCTCACTGCGGAGACTGCGAGTTCGCCGACCTGTTCACCTTCGAGCCGGCGTGCGCCTGCAGCCACCCCGTCCTTGGCGAGCACCGTCCCGTGCGCCGCGCCGATGCGCCGGTCTGCGCCTCGTTCAGCGCACGGCGCAGGCCCGATCTCACCCTGCGGGCCGGCCAGTGCCGCGACGCCGTGATCGCCTGACGCCGAGGCTGCTCCCGGCCCACCGGCGATCCGCGACGTCTCGACGCGCCTGACTTCCCGGTCTCCGCCCGGTGGGCTAGAGTTGCGCCACCGAGCGTGAGGAGACGGCGATGAGCTACTCGTACCAGCCCAAGGACCCCAAGGCCAAGCTGCGCCAGGTCGTGATCAAGTACATGACCGTCATGGAGGGCCTGGGCAAGGCGCCGAACTGCAGCATCGCCTTCGCCGCTGCCGACGGCTCGACGAGCTCTGTCACGATCCGCGCCTGGCTGCTGAACGACACCCGACCGGGGAGCGCCGGCTACCGCTACGTTCTCCTGCCCGATGGCGACGTCTGGAGCGAGGTCGAGGCGCAGGGCGCCACCGCGGGAGCTGCCGGTGGCGCCACCGCGGGGGTCGCCGGCGGAGCGACCATGTGGATGAACGGGCCGCAGGACGATCTCGTGACGCTGCTCGCGCGCTCACAAGCCAGCGTGCGCACGGGCGGCGACGGTTTTCTCGGCGACGACGAGCACATCGAGCTGGGTGGCGCGGCCCACGTCGTCGCCGACCGGCGCACCGAGCCGCAGTCCCACCCCGGACCCGAGCGCCGCACGCCTCGATAGATCGGCGGCAGCGGCCGCCACGCCCGGTCTCTCGCTTCCTACTGCGCGTTGTCCGCGTATCGTAGCTGCGCGATGGTGGCCGCGATGCCGGCCAGAAACGTGAGCCCGACCACCACGACGCTGCCCGGCGCGAGCGATGTGGCGCGCTGCCCCACGGAACCGATGAGCACGGGCACGGTCGACCACGGAAACCAGGGTCCCCAGCCGGTCTTGCCGATCACGTCGCCCAGGACGAGCATCGCCAGCGCGAAACCGAGTGGCGGCAGGTAGCCACGCCCGAGCGTGGCGATCCAGGCGACGATGGGAGCCAGCAGGAACGTCAAGGCGGCCGCGAGCGCGACGTCGCGCACCGAGCGCTCCGCAAGGCTCGCCGACAGACCCGGGAGCGCCATTGCGAGGCCGATCACGAAGGTCTCGGCGACGACCGCCGCCACGAGCACTGCCCACCACAGCGCCGCGGCCACGAGCTTCGCCAGGGCGAACCAGTGACGGGCCACCGGCAGCGCCAGCATGTTCTTGGCGGTGCCCTCGACGTACTCCCGACCGAAGATGTAGGCCACGATGAAGGCGAGCAGCAGCATGCCGCCCATGCCCACGACCAGCGTGATCATCGAGAAGTACGACGACCAGGTCGCCGTCAGCCCCGACAGGTTCGCCTTGGCGCCGAGCAGTCCGAGCTGTGCGGCGCGGCCCGGCTCGCGCACGATCCACATGAACAAGGCGATGGCCAGCGGACCTATGGAGAGCGCGGCCAGCGAGAACCAGGTCACCCTGCTGCGCCGCAGCTTGAGGAACTCGGTGGCGAGCACTCGCGGGAACATCACCTGGCGTCTCCCTGCGCGAACATCAGGCGGCATCTCCGGTGAGCCGCAGGAAGTACGACTCAAGGTCCTCGTGGACCGCAGTGAGCTCAGTGAGGGCAAGACCGGCGCCGACGAGCGCGCGCGCGATGTCCGCCAGGCGCTCTTCGGCATCGAAGACGCGCAGTCGGCCGTCGGCGCGTTCGACGTGAGCAAAGCCGGCCGCGGCGAGGAGGGTCGTGGCGCGCTCGGGCTCGGATGAGCCGACTGTGACGTACAGTCGCTCCCGGGCGCGCAGTTGATCGCGGTCGAGCTCGGCGAGCAGACCGCCATGGTGTACGACACCGATGCGATCGGCCAGGTGGGCGACTTCGGCCAGGATGTGGCTCGACATGAACACGGTGACGCCTTGCTCGCCGGCCAGCGAGCGTAGCAGCTCGCGGATCTCGACGATGCCGGCGGGGTCGAGGGCGTTGGCCGGCTCGTCGAGGATGAGCAGATCTGGGTGGTGTAGCAGGGCCCGGGCGAGCGAGAGCCGCTGCCGGTTGCCGAGCGAGAGCACCCCGGCACGCCGGTCGGCGCAGGCATCCAGCCTCATCAGCCCTATGGCTTCGTCGACCGCGGTGCGGGGCGAGCCTGTGAGGCGGCGCTGGACGTCGAGGTTCTCGCGCACGGTGAGGTTGGGGTAGGCGGTCGCCGACTCGACGAGGTACCCGACACGCCCAAACACGCCCCGCACGCCCGGCCGGACCCGGCTGCCCAGCACCTCGACGCTGCCGTCACTCGGGCGGATGAGTCCGAGGAGCATGCGGATGGTGGTGGTCTTGCCGGCGCCGTTCCTGCCCAGGAAACCGTAGATCTCACCGCGGCGCACGTGGAGCTCGAGCGCCCGGACGGCATGCACGTCGCCGTAGCGTTTGGCGAGCGCGTGCGTGGCGATCGCGCCGTCGGCGCTCATGGTGTCGCCGCCGGCGGCAGCGGCTCCGCATGGCCCAGAGCGCGAAGGGCGAGTGCGGTCGCTTGGGCGAGGGCGGTCGGCAGGCCCGCGATCGGAACTCCAGAGAGCTCGGCGCTGCGCAGCCCGCCGAGAACAAACCAGGCGGCGGCCGCCACATCGGGTACCGCGAAGACGCCCTCGGCGACGCCCTGAGCGACGATGCCCTCGACGATCGCCACGAGCCGGGGCATGAGGTGCTCGGCGAGACGGTCGTGGATCGCGCGGTTGCCGGGCAGGTGCATGACGTCGATCAGCTCGGACGCGTCGGCGTAGGTCGTGGACTCGCTCAGGATGGCGCCCAGCGCCAGGAGCTTGTCGACGGCGGAGCTGTCCGGTGCCGCGACGGCCCCTTCGATGCGCCCGACCAGCGCGTCGCCGAAGAGCTCGGCGACGGCCAGCACCACATCGTCCTTGGATGCGAAGTACAGGTAGAACGTGCCCTGGGCAACGCCGGCGGCCTTGACGATGTCGCTCACCGCCGTGCAGGCGACGCCCTGCTCGGTGAACGCGGCGGCCGCCGCCGAGACGATCTCGGCGCGGCGGGCTTTTCGATCGACAGTGCGGGGCATGGCGCTCCCAGTCGTGGGATGGCACTGATTCACGCATGGCTCAGCCATAAATGACTGACTGTCAGTCATACTCCGGCAAACGGATGCCGCCGTCAAGAGACGATTGGTGCGGCATATGGCGCGGGCATTCAGAACCGCCCGCCTTGGGATGCAGACCTTCGGGGTCGAGCAGATGTTTTGCACCACGCAAGGAGCGCGACGACATGCTGCGCTCGGGCATGGAGCAGGGCCTACACGAGAGCTACGCTGCCCTCGAGGGACTGCTCGTCGGGCCGGGCTGAGTCTGCGCCTTCGTGCTCGTCCCACAGCGGCTCGTACACGCGAGTGACGTCGGCCGAGTACTGATCGAGCGCGCCGCAGAGCTGAGTGACGAGACTCTCGGCGCCGTCGTGAGTGGGGCGGGCGCCGGTCTGGGCCATGATCTCGCGCGACTGGTGGGGGTTGTCGATCAGCATGCAGGGCATGAGGAGGTTGTGGTTGAAGGGCTGGCGGGCGCGGATCTCCCTGAAGTAGCGGCCGTTGAAGGCTTCGGCCAGCGACGTGTCGTTCACGTTGTCGGTGGCGAAGTGGGTGAAGATGCAGGGCTCGACCCAGCCCTCGTTGTTCACGTGCAGGTAGTGCTTGCCGGCGATGCAGCCCCCGACCCAGGGAGCGTCGCCCCAGAAGTCGACGGGGAACATGGCCTTGGTGTTGCGCAGGCGCTGAATGCCGAGGCGGAACTCGTTGCGCTGCTCGGGGGTCGGCATGAGGCTCACGTCGGGCGCGCCGCCTACCGGCATGTAGAGAAAGTGCCACGAGATCGCAGCGCCGCGCCCCACCAGCGGGTCGACGAACTCGTCGCTCAAGAGCATGCGCCAGTTGTGGCGCGTCACGGTGGCAGAGTAGCCGAACAGCACACCGTGCGCCTTGAGGAGTTCCATGGTGCGCATGAGCTCGCGGTAGGTGCCGGCGCCGCGGCGCTCGTCGGTGGCCCTGGCGTCGCCCTCGATGCTCAGCATGAGGGCCACGTTGCCGAGCTTGGCGAGGCGCTCGACGTGGGCAGGGGTGACGAGCGTGCCATTCGTGAAGATCTGGAAGTAGGTGTCGGGGTTGGCGGCCACGATGTCGAGGAGGTCGCGGCGCATGAAGGGCTCGCCGCCCAGCACGGTGACCAGGTAGACGCCCATCTCGGCGGCCTCGTCGACGATGCGCTGCAGGAGCGCCGCCGACATGTCGCTCTGCGAGGAGTACCGGCTGGCGTAGCAGCCTTCGCAGTGCAGGTTGCAGCGCATCGTGGGACTGACCAGCACGGTGAACGGCGTGCTCAGACCCGTCCCACTCGTGAAGTCCTGGCGCTTCTGTGAACCGCGCAGCAGGGCGTTGACGACGAAGGCGTTGATGAAGCCGTCGCGGCAGCTCGGGCTCAGGTCGTGTACGACGTGGCGCGCGATCTTGAGGGCGGGGTGGTCGTGCTCGACCTTCTCCTTGACGAAGCGCATCTCAGCCTTGTGGTTGTCGGGAGTGATCTTCTCGGCCAGCCCGATGGCGCGCACGATACTCTTCTTGTCGTCGCGTGCCGCCAGCCTGAACATTTCCTTGATGATGCCCCTCTGGACGGCGCCGTAGAGGCCGTCGGTGCTGCTCACGGTGACTCCTTTCACTCCCACGAAGCTCGTCGCATGAATAGGTTTATATCACCAATTAGATTGACATTCCAGACTAGTTGCCTAAACTAAGCTTCATCTCGACGCCGCTCGACGCCCGCCCTGGAGGCCGGCGTCGATGGCGGCTTTCAGGCGGGCAAGCGACGGAATCTGCGAGTGAGCGATGACGAGAGATGGACACCGCAAAAACGACGTGGGCGCGGAGGGCACCGGCGACGCGCGCGCCGAAGGCATCGGCGCCGACCTGCGCACGGTCTACGCGAGCATGCAGCTACTGAGCGTGCCCACCTGGCTGAAGCTCGACCTGAGCATGGCGCAGTTCAAGGCTCTCGTCTCGGTGCATCGCAGCTCGGGGATCTCCGTCTGTGAGGTCGGCCGCGAGCTTTCGATAGGCGAGTCGGCGGCCAGTCTGCTCGTCGAGCAGCTCGTGCGGCGCGGCCACGTGGAGCGCACCACCGACCCGGCCGACCGCCGGCGTGTACGGCTCGTGGTCACGACGCGCGGCGAAGAGCTGCTGCGCGAGCTTCGTCAGGGGGGTCGGGAGATCCTTGGGGAGTGGCTCGCCGTCCTTGCCGACGACGATATCGACAAGCTGGCGCGCGGCTTGCGCGCTCTCGCCGAGACAGTCGACGCCGGCACGGCGTTCGCGGCGCGCGCGATGGCGCCCCAGGACGTGACCCCATGACCTCGACCGGCTCGCGGCCCGGCTCCGGCGCACTTGCTCCCAAGTCGGGCACGCCCGCACCGGGCGCTCCCCGGCCGGGCACGCCCGCGCACGGCCGTATCGCCTACAAATGGATCGTGCTCTCGTGCACGACCTTCGGCGTGCTCATGGCCATGATCAACGCCTCGAGCCTGCTGATCGCGCTGCCGGCCATCTTTCGCGGCATCCACCTGAATCCCCTCGATCCGGGCAACTTCACGTACCTGCTGTGGATCCTTATGGGGTACGGCCTGGTATCGGCCGCGCTCGTCGTGACGGCGGGCCGCGTGGGCGACATGTACGGACGCGTGCGCCTGTTCAAGATCGGCTTCGTCATCTTCACGGGCGCCGCCGTGGGCCTGTCGCTGGTCTGGAGCACGGGCGGCGCGGGCGCCATCGAGATCATCGTCTTCCGCATGGTCCAGGCCGCGGGCGGGGCCATGATGATGGCCAACTCGGCAGCCATCATCACCGACGCCTTCCCGCACGATCAGCGCGGCATGGCCCTGGGCGTGAACGGCGTCTCTCTGCTGGCCGGCTCGTTCATCGGCCTGATCGCGGGCGGTCTGCTGGCGGCCGTCGACTGGCGGCTCGTCTTTTTGATCAACATCCCGGTCGGCGTGGTCGGCATCGCATGGTCGTTCTGGAAGCTGCGCGAGATCGGCGAGCGTCACCCGGCGCGCATCGACTGGGCCGGCAACCTCACCTTCGCCGCCGGCCTGGCCCTGGTGCTCACCGGCATCACTTACGGCATCAAACCCTACGGCGCCTCCAACATGGGCTGGGCGAACCCGTTCGTGATCGGCATGATCGCCGGCGGCATCGCCCTGCTCGTGGCGTTCGTCTTCATCGAGCTGCGCGTCGCCGACCCCATGTTCCACCTCGCTCTGTTTCGGATCCGCGCGTTTGCCGCCGGCAACCTTGCGGTCGTGCTCTCGTCGCTTGCCAACAGCGGCATGCAGTTCATGCTCATCATGTGGCTGCAGGGCATCTGGCTGCCGCTGCACGGCTACAGCTTTGAGCAGACGCCGCTGTGGGCCGGCATCTACATGTTGCCCCTGACGCTCGGCTTTCTCGTTGCGGGCCCCCTGTCGGGCATCATGTCCGACCGCTACGGCGCGCGGCCCTTCGCCACCGCCGGCATGCTGCTCGCGGCGCTCAGCTTCCTGCTGCTGATGGTGCTGCCGGCGAACTTCGCCTACGGGGCCTTCGCCTTTGTGCTCTTCCTGAACGGCGTCGCCTTCGGCATGTTCGCGGCGCCCAACACGGCGGCCATCATGAACAGTGTGCCGGCGCGTGACCGCGGCGTCGCCTCGGGCATGCGCGCTACCTGCCAGATGCTCGGCCAGCCGCTCTCCATAGGCATCTTCTTCAGCCTCATGGTCGTCGGCCTGACCGCCCACGTGCCGGGCGCCATGCTCGCCGGCCTGACCGCTCAGCATGTGCCCGCGGCGGTCGCGACGCCGCTCTCGCACATGCCGCCGACCGGCTACCTGTTCGCCGCCTTCCTGGGTTACAACCCCCTGAAGGAGCTGCTCGGAGCGCACGTCCTGGGCGCGCTGCCGGCGGCCGCCGCCCACACACTCGTGAGCAAGGCCTTCTTCCCGTCGCTCATCGCCGCGCCCTTCAAGGACGGCATCGTCGACGTGCTGGTCTTCGCCGCCGTCATGTGTCTGGTGGCCGCCCTGGCGTCGTGGCTGCGGGGCGGCAAGTTCGTTCACGACGAAGCCCACGCCGCGCACGGCCACGGGCTCAGCCGGGCACGGAGCCACTCAGAGCAGCGCGCCCGGGCGGGAGCGATGGGCGGCACTGAGGGGTCGTAGGCGACTTGCTCGCGGCGGTGTGGCCTTGAGCCCGCTCGTGGGGCTACACTGCGACACTGAGCACGACCGCATTCCCCGAGGCAAGCTCAAGGTCAGGCCGACCACCCTACCTCGCGACTCGTCTGAGACGATGATCGAGGAGGCGTGGCATGGATCCGCCGACCATCAGCAGTACCGGTCCGCCGGCCATCGCCGTCGGGGAACCGCCGGCCCTGCAGTTTCATCCGGAGAGCATGCTGAGCCCTGACGGGCTCGAGCTGCTGGGCAACTTCCTGCGGGCCCGCGTACCGGCATGAGCCGCCGCGGGCGGGCCTTGTGCACGGCTCGTAGCGGCGAGATACTTCACGAGGGGTTGTTTCGGACATCGACTGATTCACGCCGACGCGGTCAATACTTCCAGGACATGCATGAAGCATCGACTCATCTCGAGGGCAGCGAGGAGCCGGTCTGTTGACTGACGCGCAGACGATCATCGCCAAAGTCGGGGCGACCATCGCGTCGACCCTCACGGTCGACGAGGTGATGAGCGCCATCGCGCGGCAGGTATGTGAGGCCTTCGATTGCGCCGCCGCCGACATCCACCGCTACCGGGCCGGCGACGACATGCTCGACTACGTGGCGTCGTGGGGCATCGCTCCCGGGTTCACCGAAGAGGGCACGGGGGTGGGCGAGTCATACCCGCCCGAACGGCGCCAGAACTACGTACCCGTCGTGAGGGAGCGCCAAATCGTCGAGGTCCATCGCGACGATCCTGGTCTCCCGGCTGCCGAGGCCGCCGAGATGGACATGTGGGGCGAGAAGGCCAACCTCGACGGTCCCCTCGAGTTCGGCGGGCAGGTGATCGGCGTCCTGGGCATCGTCGAGACGCGGTATTGCCGCAGATACACCGACGAAGAAAGACAGCTCTTCGCGCAGCTCGCCGTACTGGCGGCCATCGCCATCCACAACGCCGACGTGTTCGCCGCCCTCGAGCAGCTCGCCATCACCGACGACCTCACCGGGTTGTACAACCATCGCCATTTCTACGATCGCCTGGGCCAGGAAGTCGCGCGCGCCAAGCGCTACGAGCTTTCGCTCTCGCTGCTGATCATCGATATCGACGACTTCAAGCGCTACAACGATGCCTTCGGACATCGCGCCGGAGACGCCGTCCTGCACGATGTCGCGGCGCTGCTCAAGATGGGCACGCGACAGAACGTCGACCTTGTGGCACGCTACGGCGGCGAGGAGTTCGCGATCATTCTCCCCAGCACCGGGGTCGACGGCGCGGTGACGGTCGGCGAGCGGGTGCGCACCACCATCGCGGCGAGCGACAAGCTGAATGGTGACGGAAACCCGGCCGAGAGCGAGCTGAGTCTCGTCGCACAGGGTGGTCCCAGCGCCGCTCTCGACGTGGCGGAGCGCATCCGCAGCTCGATAGCCAGCGAGACCTTCGGGCCCAACGGCGCACCGGCGATCATCACCGTCAGCGTGGGGCTGGCGGGCTATCCGTGCCATGCCGGGTCTGCCGACGACCTGGTCGAGGCCGCCGACCGGGCGCTCTATCGTGCCAAGGACCTGGGCAAGAACCGCGTCGAGGTGGCGCTCGAAACGACGTCTGGCTGAGCCTGCGGGCCCGTGCGCCCGACCCTTCGCTCAGTCGTGCGGCGAACCGCCTAGGCCGGCTGGGCGTTGCCCGGACGGGGCGCGCTGAGCGGCGCGCCGGCCCTCGACCGCCGCAGTGTCGAAGGCTTTACGAACCGGCTTCCGTGCGGCCCCACCGCCACCGCCTCACGCAGGGCGCTGCCGTGCACGAGCGTCCGCCAGCGCAGGAACCACACGGTCCAGCCGTTGTCCCAGGTCCCGCCCCGCGGGCTGCCGGTGATCGTCACCGGGTCTCCGGGGACGGACATCAGGTAGTAGGTCTGAGCGTCGGCCGGAGAAAGGTTCACGCAGCCGTGGCTCACGTTGGTGAATCCCTGTTCGCCGACCGACCAGTAGGCGTCGTGCAGAAAGTCACCGCTCCAGGTGAACCTGACCGACCACGGCACCTCTATGTTGTAGCCCGGTCCGATCATGTCCTGCGGGTTTGCCTTCTCGATCGACAGGTAGGTCCCGTTGGGGGTGTCGTCTCCCGGTCGGCCGGAGCTCATCGGCCAGTCGCCGAACAATCGCTTGTTCAGGTAGATACGCACATGATGCGTCTGCGTGTCCGCCACGGCGATCAGCGAGCGCCCTATGACGAAGCGCTGCGTGAGGGTGTGCGTGCCGTAGACGCCGGGCGCCCCCTCGATGCCGTTCAGGTGCGCGACGAAGCGGACCCTGGTGTGCGCCGGCCAGTAGCTGCGCGGTCTGAAGTAGAGGGTCGTGTCGCCGTCCCAGTACCAGGCTCCGACCACCCGTCGCGAGGCAAATATGGAGAGCGAGCGCTCCACGGCGCGGCGATGGATGATCGGCTGGTCGAACCTGAGGATGATGGGCATGCCGACTCCATAGGTCTGGTTCTGGCCCTCGAAGATCAGCGTGGAGAACGTCTGTCGCGGCGTCAGGGTGCGAAACGTGCTCGTTCTGGTGACGTTCCGCCCCGTCTTGGCGTCGATCGCGACGACGCGTACGGTGTAGCGCGTATTCACATTGAGCTGCCAGCGACTGTGCCAGGCGGTCGCGGCGGCGTTGAGGAGGCCGGTCACAGGGTCGCCCGTCGTGCGCACCTTGACGCTGACGATCTTCCCGTCGGCCACCCGGACCCTGATGCCGTCCGCCGGCGGGACGCTGCGTCCGCCGCCGGCCGGCAGGATGGAGATCCGGGCGAGGGGTGCGGCCGGTGGGGGGGACGCCGAGGCGCCATGGCCCGTCGTGCCCCCGCAGGCGCCGATCAGAGCGCACAGGCACAGCACCACCACCGCGGCGAGCCGGCGCCGCGCGCGGCGACCCCCGCCGAAGGCGGCATCGTCGTGGCGTAGGCTCGACCTGCTCTGTGACGGCAACGCGGCTGTCTCCCCGTGGAAGGTCGTCACCCCTGTTTTAGCGAAAGCCCTCGTCGCCGACCGGCAGAACCGCCTCGTCGCCCAGCGGCTTGACCTGCTTGTAGCGGCGCTCGACGAGGAAGCGACGGACGTGCGCTTCGATCAGGTCGCGGACCTCGCGAAAGGTCGCCAGGCGCTCCTCGTCGCCGCCCTTGACGTACAGCGGGTCGGCCATGGGCCAGTACTCGCGGGCGCCCTTGCCGGGAAAGACCGGGCAGGCCTTCTCAGCCCGGTCGCAGACTGTGATCAGGTGGTCGAACTGCGTCTTTCCCATGTACTCGTGCAGTCCCTTCGCCTGCTGACCGGAGATGTCGATGCCGCGCTCGTCCATGACCACGATCGCCAAGGGGTGTACGGCCTGCGGCAGCGTACCGGCGCTTGCGGCCTCGAAGGCGTCGCCGGCCAGAGCGCGCAGGAACCCTTCGGCCATCTGGCTGCGCGCGCTGTTGGCGCTGCACACGAAAAGGACCCTCTGGGTCACTTCGACCTCCTGTCGCGGGGGAGCTGCGGGCGTCGCCGTAGCCTGGCCGGCGGCGCACTACTATCGGTCTCTTATGCCCGGCGCCCGGCGGCGGCAATCACGCCGGCGTTGGCGCGCTGCGACCCGTCAACGCTCGCCGACCCGTGAACGCTCGCCGACCCGTGAACGCTCGCCGACCCGTGAACGCTCGCCGACCCGTGAACGCTCGCCACACCTCCTTCTACCGGCTACGCTCAAACGCCGGGTCGTTGCGAACATGCGAGGCGCTCGTGAAGGACCACCTTGTCTGAGGCCTCTCACCAGGTGCCTCCGCGCCTGCGGTTCGCTGTGGCCGCCGAACCCTCGCGCCTGCTGCGCGCCCGCGACCGCGTGCGCGACTATCTCGCGCGGCACTGCTCTGATCAGACGACCGTCGACGACGTCGTGCTGGCCGTCGAGGAGGCCTGCACGAACGCCATCCGCCACAGCGGCTCACAGGAGGAGATCGAGATCCGCCTGGGTTTTGAGGGCGATCGGCTCCTGGCTGCGGTACGCGATCGGGGTCACGGCTTCGATATCGGCGGCTTCGATCCCGACCTGCTGCCCGACGTCTCGAGCGATCACGGTCGCGGGCTGTTCCTGATCGCTCGGCTCTGCGACGAGATGGAGCTGCGCTACATAGGCGGCCTCGAAGTGGTCATGGTCAAGCAAGGCGTCTCGTTCTGCGAGGCGGCTCCCCTGGAGAGCGGCCTCGGCGACGTCGGCGCCGGTGGTCCGGTGACCCATCGTGAAGCCCGCACCCGGGCCCTGCTCGAAGACATCGATGAAGGTTTCGTCGCCCTGGACTGGGAGTATCGCTACGTGCACGCCAACCAGACGGCGCTGACCATCCTGGGCCTTCCCCGCGAGGAACTGCTCGGCCGCCGGCCCTGGGACATCTGGCCGACCCTGACGGGAACGCCCGCCGCCAACGCCATCCGTGAGGCCATGGAGCTTGGCAAGCCCTCGGTTCTCGAGTCTCGCGCGGCCGCCACCGGCACGTGGCTGGAGGAGCGCTTCTACCCGACCGCCGCCGGAGTCAGCGCCTACCTGCGCGAGATCGACGACCGCAAGCGCATCGAACACGAGGTCGTTGCCTCGCGGGCCGAGCTTGCCACGACCCTGGCCGCCATCACCGACGGCTTCTACACCCTGGACCGTGCGTGGCGCGTCACCTACCTGAACGACCGGGCGGCCACCCTCTTTCCGGACGCCGGAGACCAGGTGCTGGGCGCCGACTTCTGGGAGCTGTTTCCCGAGGCCGTGGGCAGCGACGTCGAGGCCAACAAGCGCCGAGCCATGGAGCACGGGGAGTTTCGCTCGTTCGAGTACTACCACCCGCCTCTCGACGCCTGGTTCGAGGAACGAGACTACCCGAGCGAGGACGGCATCACCGTCCTGTTCACCGACATCAGCGTGCGCAAGCGCGCCGAAGCCGAGCGCGACCGGCTGCTGCAGACGACCAGTCTGCTGCTCGAGGCCGCGACCGCGGGCACGGCCCGGACCGACCTCGACCAGCTGCTCGAGTCGCTCGGCGACCTGCTCCTGCGATCCACGGATCACTCGCGCATCCTGCTCGAGCTCTGGGACGAGGAGCGCAGGGAGGTCGAGATCGCGGTCTCGGCGGGCGCTGCGGCCACCCGCAAGCAGCGTTTCGCGTTCGACGACATCTCGGATGGCGCCAGGAGGGCGATCACGACCAGAGAGACGGTCGTGGTCGACTATGCCCCGACCGCCATGCCCGGGTCAAAGGAGGCCTACGTCGACGAGTATGCGTTCCTGCTCGCGCTCGTCGTACCCATCGTCTATCGCGAGCGGCTGATCGGGCTCGTCACGCTCGATGAACCCGGCAAACGACGAGCGTTCAGCCCGCAGGAGGTCCAGGTGGTCGAGGCGATCGCCGGACAAGCCGGTGCGGCCATCCAGAACGCCCGCCTGTACGAGGCGCAGCTCCATATCGCCACCATCCTGCAGGAGAACCTCGTGCACCCATTGCCGACCATCGCCGGCCTCGAACTGGCCACGGTCTCCCTGCCGGCCGGCCGGCAGGAGCTCGTGGGCGGCGACTTCTGCGACGTCATCGCCCGCCCCGACGGTGTGGTCGTGGCCCTGATCGGCGACGTCACCGGCAAGGGCATAGAGGCGGCGGGCTTCACCGAGACTGTGCGCGCCGCGGTGCGCACGCTGGCCCTGATCTCGCCTTCGCCGCAGTACATTCTCGGCAACGTCAATCGGTTGCTGCTGCACGAAGGCGAGCACCGGCAGTTGGCCACCGCTCTGCTCGTGGCGATCGACCCGCGCAGCGGCCAGGGATTTGTGGCCAGCGCCGGCCACCCGCCGCCGGTGCAGCTCTGCAAGACGGGGTGCCGTGTCGTCGAGCCGGTGTACGGGCTGCCGCTGGGGGTCCTGGATTGGGGCTACGAGGCCACCGGTCTCGCCCTGGACCCCGGCGAGGCGCTCGTCCTGTACACGGACGGCCTGACCGAAGCCCGTCGTGACGGTGAGCTGTTCGGTGAGAAGCGGCTGCTGGAGACGCTCGAGACGTTGGGGGCGCTCGAGGTACGTGACGCGCTGCAGCTCATCGAGCGTTTGAAGGAAGCCGTGATCGACTACGCGGACGAGCTCAGAGACGACCTCGAGATGCTGGTCCTGCGCAGAACGAAGTAGGGCATATGCCGCTCGCCTCTCGGCGGTCCGGCTTGTGCGGCGGACGCGAGGGAAGCGGCATGGGCGAACGCGTGGCGATCAGCGGGCGAGAAACGCGCCGCGACCAACTCGCACAGATAGGCGTTTGTCCCACTTGAGGCGTGCTCGCCACGGGTCGATAGTATGGGGGTGAATTGCGAGACCGACAGCCGCGCAGCGCCGCCGTGCTGAGCCTCGTCACAACGAGGTTCGTCCGCCTGCCGCGCGCCGTGATCGTCGCCGTCGGGCTCCTGCTCATCCTGGCGATCGCCTATGTCGACAATCTCAGCGGACCGCGCATCCTCCTCAACATCTTCTACCTGCTACCGGTCATGCTGGTCGCCTGGGCATGCGAGTCCAGCGTCTGTGGCCTGATCGTGGCCGTGGGTGCCTTCCTCGTTTCGCCCATCGAGGCGATGCTCGACGATTTTCGCTCCGTGTCGCTTGTGGTGGCGACCTGGAACGGGGCCGTGCGTCTCGCGGTGTTCTGCATCGTGCTGCTCCTCATGTCGAGGGTGCGAGTGCTCATGAGCCGACTCGCGGAGCAGGCCCTGGCAGACGAGCTCACCGGCCTTGCCAACCTGCGCGCCCTGCGCGAGGTCGCGGCCCTGGAGATCGAGCGCAGCCGGCGATTCAATCACCCGGTGTCCGTGGCCTACCTCGACATCGACGATTTCAAGTCGGTGAACGACCGGGCCGGCCACGCCGCCGGCGACAAGGTCCTGGTGTCACTCGGCAGCATCGCGCGGGCGACGATGCGCTCAATCGACATGGTCGCGCGCGTCGGCGGCGACGAGTTCGTCGTCCTCATGCCCGAGACGGGCGCCGAGACCGCCCTGCCCGTAGCCGATCGCCTGCGCGAGGCGTTCTCGCGGTCGGTGAGGGTCGAGGGCGTGCCGGTCACCTGCAGCATCGGGCTGGCGTCGTTCGAGCGCGCGCCAGTGTCAGTGGACGAGATGCTCATGACCGCCGACGAGCTCATGTACGAGGCCAAGGCGGGCGGCGGCGACATGGTACGACAGGGAGACGTGGGCTCCCGCGCCGCACCGGAGCAGCATGGTCGCGTGATCGCCTTCGCGCCCGACCAGCGCCGGCAGGCTACTTGACGATCCTGAACGTGCTGCGGGACTGCTCGGTGGCGGCACGCTCCACGTTACTCGCTGCGTGCTGAGCGCCTACGCCTCGGCTTTGGCTATCGCCCCGAACAACTCGTCGACCGTCGTGATGCGTGCCGCGTAGGTGTCACGCAGGTAGTCCAGGGCGTCCTGCTCGTCGACGCCTTCGAAGGTGCAGACGGCGTCCCGTGGGACGCTGATGCGGTAGTGACGGATCAGGGCGCCGTAGGCGGTGTGGCGCACGCAGATGTGGGTGTGCTGGCCCGTGAGCACGACTTCGTCGACGCCGAGCGCTCGGAGCTGCTCGTCGAGCCCCGTGCCGTCGAAGGCGCCGTAGGCGCGCTTGTCGGAGACGATCTCGCGCTCGCCGGGCCGCGGCTTGAGTGCGGCGATGACCTGCGCCCCGGGCGTGCCGGCCATGGCGTGCTCCCCCCATACGGCAAGCTCGGGATCGCCGGGCTCATGGGCGTCGTTTGAGAACACCACGACCCAGCCGCTGCGCCGGGCATGCTCGAGCAGCCGCTCGAGCGCCGGCACGATTGCCTGGGCGCGCGGATTGGCAAGCGCCCCGCCGACGAAGTCGTCCAGCATGTCGACGATGATCAAGGCGTTCACGAAAGGACCTCCGGGCTGTGAGGGGTTCAGGGTGTGACCATGGCCTTGCCGGGGAGCGCTTTTCGCAAACTAGAGAGAGGGGCGGCGGCATGCGACTCGTCGCGACTCGTCATTCACAGGAGAAGCACTGCCGCTACAGAAGAAATCGCTCGTAAGACCCGGCCACCTGAGGCACGGGGCGCGGCTGGCGTTTGCCGCCGCCGCGGCACATACTACGACCAACGTACGTTGGGCTACCGGAAAGTGGGCCGCCATGTCGCAGCGCAGCCGTTGCAGCTCCAGCGCCGATCGCCATCGCGGCGATCGCACACTTCACACTCTCCTTGCGTGCCGCTCCTTCGGCGCCTGGCGTCACGGCGGTGGTCGGCACCCTTGCGCGATCGTCTTGATCGTCGCCGCGGCGGTGGCCCTGCCGACCGTCGCGGCGACCGCAGCGATCGCGCAGGCCGGCGGCAGCTCGCGGCCGCCCGTATGGCTTCACCATTGGGCGCCTGCCGGCACCGACTTCTTCTTGGGCACCGGGCTGGCGCGTTCTGCCACCGGTGACCTGTTCGTCGCCGGGAATCTGTACAACAGCGCCTCCGGCCACTACGAGTGGTGCGTGAGCCGTTACACCGACTCCGGATCGCGCAAGTGGGTGCGCACGCTGGCGACGTCGGCCGGCGACGACTCGGTGTACGCGGTAGCCGCCGACGCCGCCGGCAACGTCATCGTCGCGGGCTCTGTGCAGACCGCGACGCACGACCGCGATGGGCTGGTCGCCAAGTGGAGTCGTTCGGGCAAGCTGCTCTGGAAGCGCCAGCTCGACGGCACGTCCCACGGCGTCGACTACCTCAAGGATGTCGCGGTGGCGCCTGACGGCTCGACCGTCGCCGTCGGCACGCAGAACGACACCACCACCAACGACGACGGGGTCATCGTCAAGTACGCACCGACCGGCAAGCTGCTCTGGAAGCATCTCTATGACGGCGCCGCGCACGGCAGCGACGCGTTCACGGCAGTGGCCCTCGACACGGCCGGCAACGCCTATGCGGCCGGCTACGACTACGCGCCCGCGCGCGCCGACGACGCGCTGCTGATCCGCTACAGTCCCAAGGGGCACGCGCTCTGGACGCGGCACTACGGCAACTCGGTCGCCCTCAAGCACGAGTGGTTCTCAGACGTCGCCGTGCGCGGCAACTACGTGGTCGCCGCCGGCATCACCGAGAGCGACCCCGTTTCGATCAACTGGGAAGACCGCGGGCTGCTCATCAAGTACAAGACCACGACCGGCAGCCGCCAGTGGACCCGCCAATTCGTGAACCCGACCAACCCGCTTTTCGACGCCGAATGGACGCTTGTCGGCATCGACGGCAAGGGCCGTGTGGCCGTGGCCGGCGATTGTGCGACCAGTTCGACGACCGGTGATGAAGCCTGGGCGACGACCGTCTACTCCGCCGCAGGGGTGGCTGGGCCGTTGCAGACCGAGCAGGGCAGCTTCGCCCAGGGCAACCGGCCCACGGCGCTCGTCTCGACCGCCGGCGGCACGGTCTTCGAGACCGGCTACCTGGCCAACACGACCACGAGCCAGGATCTCTACACGCTGGCGCTGAGGTCGACGGGCGCGCCCCTGTGGGGCAGCATGATCGACGACTCACACCACGCCAACGACGACGGCTGCGGTCTGGCCACGACCTCGAAAGCCGTCTACGTCGGCGCGACGTACTACACCGATCTGGCCTTGGCGAAATACGCGCGCTGACACTGACTTCGGTCGCTCACCGCGCGGCGCGGGCCACGGCCCGCGCCGCGCGAGCCGCGGCCGGCTTCAGTCCGGTTACGAACCCATGAGCGGCGGCGGGTCGCCGACGTGAAGCTGCCGGCCCGTCTCGACGTCCTGCGCCTGCGCAACTTCCGCAACCTCTTCATCGGCGAGGCGGTGTCGCTGCTGGGCGACGGCCTGTTCACCGTGGCTCTGACGTTCGGCGTGCTCGACCTGCGTCACTCCGGCACCGACGTCGGCATCGTGCTGGGCGCCTTCTCCCTGCCTCTGGTCCTGTTCACGGTCATAGGCGGCGTGTGGGCGGACCGGCTGCGGCGCGAGTGGGTGATGATCGTCTCCGATCTCGTGCGTTTCGTCACCCTGGCCGTCATCGCCGCGATCCTGCTCACGGGCCGCGCCCAGGTGTGGAGCCTCGCCGTGCTGGGCTTCATCTACGGCTGCGGCGACGCCTTCTTCTTTCCGGCCTACACCGCGCTCATCCAGCAGATCGTGCCGCCCGATCGCCTGCAGGAGGCCAACGCCCTGCGTGGCATGAGCGACAGCTTCGGCTGGTTCGTGGGCCCGTCGATCTCGGGCATCCTCGTCGCCGCCATCGGAGCCGGCGGCACGCTCGGTCTCGACGCCTTCACGTTTCTCGTGAGCGCGGGCTTCCTGCTTACGCTGCGCGTGCCGGCGCTGCTTCGCACCAGGGCGCCGGCGACCTTCGCCGCCGAGTTGCGCGACGGCTGGCGCGAGGTCCGCTCTCGAACCTGGCTGTGGGTCATGATGCTGCGCGCCATGCTCGTGCTGTTCGTGACCATCGCCCCGTTGCAGATACTCGGCCCATTGACGCTCACCGCAGAGCTTCCCAGTGCCTCGGCAAAGGCGCTTTGGGGTCTCATGGTCGGGTTCTTCAGCCTCGGCATGCTGGTTGGCGGCACGATCGCCCTCTACTACCGGCCGCGGCGGCCGATGGTGGTCTGCGCACTCTGCGGCACGACGGCCTCGGTGCCCATGATCGCCCTGGCGCTCCCGCTCTCGCGGTGGGAGCTGCTCGCCGTGTGGGTCGCCCGCGGCGTGGCTATCGGCGTGTTCTCCGCGGTCTGGGACGCCACGCTGCAGATCCGCATAGCTCCCGAGTCGATGGCCCGCGTGAGTAGCTGGGACTGGATGACGGCCAGCGGTCTCTGGCCCCTCGGGCTCGTGCTGGCCGGCCCCGTCGCGCAACTCATGGGCCTCACCGACGCGCTGCGGCTGTC
Organism: uncultured Actinomycetes bacterium; assembly: GCA_963845355.1. Taxonomy (GTDB): domain Bacteria; phylum Actinomycetota; class Thermoleophilia; order UBA2241; family UBA2241; genus Bog-752. The sequence goes on along the minus strand of CAWJRV010000037.1, from coordinate 46,271 downwards.
GGCCGCGTGCGGTCTGGCCTGCTCGCTCTGGGTCCTGCTCGTGAAGGACGTGTGGCGGCTGCCGGGGCTGCGAGACGCCGACGGACCCGTGGAACCGGCGCTGCCGTCGTAGGGCTGCTCCGGCCCTACAGGAAGCCGCGCATTCTCCTGGCCGCCTCGTTGGCGAGCCGCAGCTCGATGGGAAACTCAAAGTACCTGTGCTCCCAGCGGTAGCGCGCCGCGCGGTTCATCATGCGGTAGCCGGCGCGAAAGGCCGGGCCGTGCTCGTCGATACGAGACTCCGGGTAGAAGGCGTAGCGCGTCACGGCCGAGATGGTGCGCAGCTTCTCGACGTATTGTCTGGTGTGCCAGGGCGGCTCGAAGTGGAAGACCTCGATCTCGCCCCATTCGTCGAGCGACTGCGGCGGCACGAACTCGGGCGGCAGCGACGCGAGCAGCGGGCTGGGAAACGGCGTGTACATGAAGATGCCGTAGTGCTGCGTGCGCGGGTTGGCGCGCCCCATGGCGTCCATCAGGTCGAAGGTCTGGGTCATGTCGTCGTAGGTCTCGCCCGGCAGGCCGGACAGCCACGAGACGAAGGGATCGATCGACGGCGCCCACTCGTGGAGGTGGGCCACCGAGGTCAGCATCTCCTCGGCGCTCACGTCCTTGCAGACGAAGTCCTGCATGGCCACCGAACCGCTCTCGCCGCCGAAGTCGAGCTCCATGCAGCCGGCCCGCTCGAGCAGACTCACGAAGTCGCGATCGTATGTCGCGAGGTAGTCGAAGCGGCAATTGGCGCGCCAGGCGACCTTGACGCCGCGGCGCAGGATCTCGTCGCAGATCGCTTCGGCTCGCCTGCGATCGACGAAGAAGTTGTCGTCGACCGGGTCGATGATCTTCACGTGCGCAAAACGCCGCAGCAGCGCCTGCATCTCGTCGACCACGCGCTCGGGGCTCTTGCCGCGCCACCTGCGCCCGTTGAAGTCGGTGTTGTAGCAGAAGCCGCAGCGGTGGGGGCAGCCGCGGCTGGTCTGCATGTGGACACGCCCCGCCTGCAGCGTGGCGTACCTGTCGAGGTGGAGAAGACCGTACGGCAGCTCTGTGGGAATGGCGTCGAGATCGATGAGCTCCGCGTCGGGCGTCGATGTGATCGCTCCGTCATCGGCGTAGGTCACGCCTCCGAGGCCGTCGAACGGTTCACCCTTGCCGCCGCCCAGGTGCTCACGCCCGCGGCCGCCCAAGGACTTGCCGGCTGCCAGCCTGTCGGCCAAAGCGGCGACGATCAGCTCGCTCTCGCCGCGCACCACGACGTCGACGCAGTCGTGGGCCGCGGCCTGTTCGGGCAGCAGCGTGGGGTGCACGCCGCCCCAGACCAGCGGCACTCCGGGGCGTTCGGCGCGCACCCTGCGCGCGAACTCCAGCGCGTAGCGGATCTGCGGCCCGCTCATGCAGGTCAGCCCGACGAACAGGGGGTCGCCGATGTCGAGGCTGCGGTAGTCGTGCAGCCGCAGGTCTACGATGCGCGGCCGGTAACCCGCCTGCAGCAGGGCACTCGCCACATGGAGAAGTTGCAGCGGTACCTGCGGATCGGGCGCCTTGAACCTGCCGGGAAAGACGAGCAGGATCTCGGCGCCGTCGGCGCGGACGCTCCTGACGTTGCCTGTGTTCGAGATGATCGACCCTTCGCGTGTGGCACTTCCGACAAGTGTACGGCAGGAGATGCGTCGACCGCGCGTTGGGCGTCCCCGTTGCGGCGGGGCGGCGGCGACAGGCGGCGCAAGAATGGGCGCGACCGGGTAGAAATGCCTGCAACGGTGGGTCGGCTTCCTTGTGACCCTATGATGAGAGCGTGTCCTGCGGCCGGACGGTCGCCAGACCGACCGGAGCGGACCGACCGACGGGGGAGGTGCGAAAGGCATGTCGAGGGTCGCCTTGGTGTTCCCGTACCTGCGCACCAGGTCGCCCACCGAGATGCTGTTTCCGCCCCTGGGCGCGGCCACGCTTGCCGGCCAGCTTCGCCGGCTGGGGCTCGAGACCCGGGTCTTCGACTGCACCTTCGAGACGTTTCCGCGGCTGCGCCGTGCGCTTCTCTCCTACCAGCCCGACGTCGTCGGCATCTACTCGATGGTCAGCCTCACCGGTAACGCGCTGCGCGTCGCCGAGTTCGTCAAGGCGAGTCTGCCCGACAGTCTGCTCGTGGCCGGCGGCCCGCTGCCCACGGTGTTTCCGGGTCGCTACACCGGGCATGTCGACGCCGTGTTTCGCGGCGAGGCCGACCTCAGCTTTCCGCGCTTCTGCCGGGACTTCTTCGCTCAGGGGGCGTCGCGCGCGACGCTCGGGGAGCTGCCTCTCGCAAGCTACGACGGCCTGTTCATCCCCAACCACGGGCTGCACGTCGACAACCCGGTCGTGCACCACCGCCAGAGCGAGCTCGCCTCGTTTCCGCTGCCCGACAGAAGCGACTTCGATCACGCCGCCTATCAGAGGGTGTGGCGGCGGGCGACCGGGGCCAGGACCACGTCGATCATCGTCACCTTGGGCTGCCCCTACGGCTGCGAGTTCTGCTCGAAGCCGATCTTCGGCGACCTCGTGCGTCGCCGAGAGCTCGACGCGGTGTTCGCCGAGATCGAAGACATCCGCCGGCTCGGCTACGACAGCCTGTGGATCGCCGACGACACCTTCACCTTGCACGAGCCCTACCTCGAGGAGTTCTGCCGCCGGGTGGCCGGCCTGGGGATCGCCTGGAGTTGCCTGTCGCGGGCCAACGGCGTGAGCGCGGCGACCGTGCGGCTCATGAAGGAGGCCGGCTGCCGGCGCGTCTACCTCGGTCTCGAGTCGGGCAGCGAGGCCACGCTGGCGCTCATGAACAAACGGGTCACAGTCGAGGAGGGCATCCACACGGTCCACCTGTACCGCGAGGCCGGCATCGAGGTGGCCGCCTTCTTCATCGTCGGCTACCCGGGCGAGACCGTCGCCTCGATCGAGTCGACGTTCAGGCTGGCGCTGACGCTGCCGCTCGACGAGATCTCCTTCAACGTCCCCATGCCGCTGCCGGGCTCGGCGCTGTTCGAGCGCCTGGGTGAGCCCGACGAGGGCCGGGACTGGAAGCAGGAGAACGAGGTCACCTTCGTCTATCCATCCGAGATCGACGAGGGCTGGCTGCGCAGCCGCGTCGCCGAGACCATGGCGGCCTTCGCGCGGCGGTAGGCACGCCGGCCTTCGCGCGGCGGTAGGCACGCCGGCCTACGAGCGGCGGCAGGCGACCCTCCGGCCTTCGCGCGGTGGGAGACGACCCGCCGGCCGGTCCGTCAGCGCAGCAGCCGAAAGATCGCGTCGGTGGATCCCTCGAAGGCCCTGCGCAGCCGCGGAGCCCGCTCCCCCAGTCGCCGTCTCAGGACGAACTGGGCGCGACCCTTGAGGATGGCGAAGCGCATCTTCAGAGCCGAGAAGTCGCCGGCGAAGGTGAGGACGTGGTTGAGCAGCAGGCTCTCCTGGGGGCGCCACTGTCGCGTCACGCGGTCGCCGACCCTGTCGAAGAGCGCGGTCCCCGGCAGCGGATAGGGCATCGTCAGACCGAGGTAGTCGAGCGGCAGCGAGGTGGCGAAGCGCAGCGTGTCGAGCACCGTGTCGTCGCTTTCGCCGGGGTAGCAGACGATGAAAAAGGCGCCCACCTCGAGACCGGCGTCGTGGGCGATGGCGACGGCCGCCGCCGCCTGTGCCGTGGTGATCTGCTTGTTCATCAGCGCGAGGATGCGGTCGTTGCCCGACTCGATGCCGAAGAAGATGCGAAAGCAGCCGGCCTGCTTCATGGTCTGCGCCGTGGCGGTGTCGAAGGCATCGACTCGGCCCAGACACTCCCAGGCAAAGCGCAGTCCGCGCCGGCGGATCTCGGCGCAGATCTCGAGCACCCGCCGGGCGTTCAGCGTGAACACGTCGTCGGCGAACGAGATGCGGTCGTACCCCAGGGCCAAGGCGTGTTCGACCTCGTCGACGACGTTGGCGGCCGAGCGCTCCCGGTAGGAGTGGCCAAAGACGACGTTGCTGCAGAACTCGCAGGCGTAAGGGCAGCCCCGCGTGCTCATGACCGTCGTGATCGAGTAGCCGTACGCGCGCCTTCCGAACTCGATGTACTGCCTGTTCGGGAGCAGCTCGCGGGCCGGAAAGGCAAGGCGGTCGAGCTCGGTCTCGAACGACCGCGGCAGGGCACGGGTGACGGTGTCCGCGCGGGCGGCGGAGTCTGCGGAGCCGACGGAGTCGGCCGAGCCGACGGGGGCTGCGTAGGTGGCGGAACCCGCGCAGACCACGCCCGGCACACTGCCGAGCTCGGTCCCCGCCTCCAGGGCGGCGAGCAGCTCGCACATCGTCTGCTCGCCTTCACCGCGCACGACGGCGTCGAAGTGGGCGAGGAACGTCTGCGGTTCGCAGGTCGGCAGCGGACCACCGGCCACCAGCAGAGGCGCGCCCGTCTGCCGCGAGCGGCGCTCGCCGCCGCTTTCGGCGGAGTCGCCGCCGCCTTCGCCGTCGCCGGAGTCGCCGTCGCCGGAGTCGCCGCCGCCGCGCCGGCGGAGCGCCGTGGCGAGCGCCAGACAGTCGTCGAGCATCGTGGTCATGCAGTAGATGCCCACCACCGTGGCGGGCGTGGTCAGGGCCTGATGCAAGGCAACGTCTCGGCTCAGGAAGGTGCAATCCAGGAGACGTACCTCGTGGCCGGCGTCGCGCAAGGCGGCGGCAATGTAGGCGATCCCCAGGGGCGGGAACCGAAAGCGCGAGCGATCCGACGAGTGGCGCACGTACGGATAGATCAGCAGCACTGAGGTCATGGGCCCGGCTCGAGGTTCGTGTCACGCGCCGTGTTGCTCGTGCCTGCGTCGCGCGTGCCGGCGTCGCGGCCCAATGGCCCAAAACTCACGTCGTAGCAGAAGCTCCGCAGGCCGCGTTGCAGCGCGTAGCCGAAACCCGCCCAGGCCAGGCGGGTGCCGACCAGCTCCCAGCCCCGATACAGCCGCGCGCCGGGCGCCTGCCCAAGCGAGAACGCCACGCCGGCGAAGTCGCTTTGCAGCGAGGCCCTTGCGGCGGCCACCCGGTTCCAGGTGCCGATCCCGGCGGCTCGCAGGCGGGCGCCGTCCGAGTCGCGATACCGGTCGAAACAGTGCGCTCCCAGCTCATTCATCACGACCAGCTCTCCGGCACCGTCGGCAGGCAGGCCGGTCAGGTCGACCGTGACTCGCACCCGACCCTCGGCGCTGTGCACGGCGTACGTCACGCCCAGCGTGGCGACCGTGGCCGTCTCGGCGAAGGTCGTCGCGAGGTCGAGCCGGTGCCGCACGGCGTTGGAGGTGGCGGTGAGCAGGCCGCGAAGCGCCGGCACGTGGCGGTGGACGGCGGCCAGCGCGTCGCGTGTCGCGTAGAACGACCGCGACCGCACGCTGCCGGCGCCGGGATCGGAACCTCGGCCGGCGCCGACACTGCGGCCGGGATCGCGCGCCAGGCGCTCGACCAGGTTCATCCGGTAGGTCGCGGTCGCCAGCCAGTCGGCGCCGTCTCGGCCTTCGATGCCTTCGCGGTCCCCGGTCAGCTCCATCGCCCCCGCAAAGACCGTCTGGGCGCCTCGCTTGAGGACGGGGACGCCGAAGCCGACGCCCTCTTCGGTCAGGTCGCGGGTGGGGCAGACGAGCACGAGACCCCTTTGCAGTCGCGCGGCCGGGTAGCCGCCCTCGCGGGTGTCGCCGCTCGCGGGCCGGTCGGTGATCGTGAGCGAAAAGTCGCCGAACAGGGGGGCGCTCAGCTCCACGGCATCGAAGCCTCTGCCGTGGGCGTCTCGGCACGGTGCGCAAGGTCGGCCGCCACGGCCGGTCGTCGCCTGTCTCTGAAGCAGGCGACGACGATCCACCAGCCGGTGATCTGCCAGGCGATGACGAGGACCGCCCGGGCGATGAGCGTCGCGTGGCCGTACTGCGCGACGAAGGTCAGCGAGCGCTGCATGGTCACGGGAAACCCCACCCACAGGATCTGCAGCGGCGAGGCATTGAAGACCGTGAACGCCAGCGGAACGACCCAGAGGGCGGTGAGGGCGCGGCGGTCGAGCTCGCCCAGAGACGTGAGGATCAGCGCGAGCGGCAGGACGAGGACGATGTTGGGTTCGGCCAGCCAGGTGCGCGTCAGAAAGAAGATCAGCACCAGGGCCGTGCTCTTTGCGACGAGGTCGTCGAGGCCGCCGACGCCACGCCGCAGCGCGACGACGGCCGCAGCGAGGGCCGGGATCCAGACCAGACCGAGAAGCCACCACCTGCCCGTCATCAGCAAGGGGTCGCGAAACACCCTTGCGACCGTGGTGAGCGACATCGTGCCGTTCATCACGAAATGGTCGTTCAGGCGTTGCAGAAACGGCGCCCGGCTCCAGCCCAGGGCAAAGAAGGGGGCCACATAGAAGGTCAGCACGGCACCGACGAACACGACCGCGTACCGCGCCGCCCGGCGGTGCGAGCGACCCAGCAGATAGACGAGGGCGACGAGGGCGATGGGCGCGGCGGTCGGTTTGAAGCAGACCGCCAGGGCCAGCAGAACGGCCGAGACGGCGACACGACGCGCGAGCAGCGCCGCGAGCGCCGCCAAGGCGAGCAGCGCGACGATGACGTCGATCTGGCCCCAGGCGGCGCCGACGTACAGCAGGAAGGGGTTGAAGAGCAGAAAGACCCAGGCCCGGCGTGCCGCCACGGGGCCCGCGCCCGCGCTGGTGAGAAGCGCAGCCACCAGATAGGCGAGGGCGATGGTGGCGCAGATCAGGGGCAGCTTGATGGCGACGTTGTAGACGATGAGGTTCGGTGCGACGGCGTAGACGCCACGGTAGAGGACCCCCAGCACGAGCGGCCAGGGCGGCGGGTAGCCGATCGCGGAGATCACGCTGAAGCCGGCGTGATGGAACACCGCGGACAGGTCGCTGCGGGCCAGATACGGCGTGTGGCCGGTGCCCACCAGGTAGCCCGTGGCCATGAAGATCTTCGTGTCCCAGGAGTGGCCGAGCAGGGGCGCCAGGGCGAGCTGCACGAGGATGCTCGCCGCCAGCAGGCGCCGGTCGGGCGTCGCATACCAGCGCAGGCCGGGCGCGGTGCTGCTACCTCGAGGTGCCGTAGGCCACGAGGTAGAGGATGACGCCGGTCAGGGCGCCGAGCATGTAGAGCGCATAGGCGGCGCGCATGTAGGGCTTGTAGTTGGCGAAGCGCAGCTTTTTGGGGACAAGCCCGTTGCCACGCAGCATGACGAACACCCCGAAAACCAGACCGATCGCACCGACCAAGGCATGCGTCGTGGCGACCGCGTAGGTCTTCTCGTTCAGCCTGGCCGGTATCTGGGGGGCGATGTTGCGGGTGAAGGACTTGATCATCCAGATCAGGACGACGCCGGCGTTCAGGCAGACCGCGACGGTCTGTACCCAGCGGTGCGCCTCGTAGCGGCGCTGCACCGCGAGGCGATAGCCGACCGTGAACAGGATGGCGGTAACGATGATCAGGACGAGCGATATCACGGCGCCGCGGGGAGCCTTCGTGGCGACCGTCGCCAGGCCCTGAAAGAGTTCACCCACCGGTGATGAGAGCACGTACGGCTCCTTTGGTCGTCCTCGTCCGGCCACCGTAGCGCGACAGCCTGGCTTTAGGCAACGATGAGGTGCGCCGTCACCTTCCCGAGCGGCCTGTAAGCCACTCCGTTGAGAGACGGCGCGTCACGTCAGTCCGCCGGCCAGCAGCGCGGCGAGGCCGGCGGCGGCCACGATGGCGATGGCGCCCGCGGCCCACACCAGAGTGACAGCCTCACCGATGACCGCGGCGAGCAGCGGCCGCGTGTCCGGGCCGACGGCATACACACCAGGCTTTTCGAGTCGGACGCCCAGAGCGCCGGCCATGGGGGCGATCGTCCAGAGCTTGTTGGGACTCGACGAAAGACCGTGCTGCCGGCGCAGCGCCGTCCAGGCGGCGGCGCTCCTGGCGCGCGTTGCGGCCAGCGCCACCAGCAGCACGCCGGTCAGGCGGGCGGGGATGAAGTTGGCGACGTCGTCGGCGCGCGCCGCCACTTTGCCAACATGCTCGAACTCGCCGTGATAGCCGATCATGGCGTCCATCGTGTTGAGCGCCCGGTAGACCAGGGCGCCGGGCAGTCCGAAGACGGCGAAGGCGAGCAGGGGAGCGACCACGCTGTCGGTCAGGTTCTCGGCCAGCGACTCGATGGCCGCCGAGACGATCTGCGGCGGGCTCAGGTCGCGGTCGCGGCTGACCAGGGCGCGCAGCCCCTCACGCGCGGCGTCGGTGTCGCAGTCGAGCGCGCGTTGTACGTGGCGGCCCGCCGCCACGAGGCCGCGCAGCGAGAAGGTGACTTTGAGCGCGGCGGCGCCCAGCGGCAGGGCGAGCCACCAGGGAAGGTGGGCGAGCGCGGCCACGACGGCGATGCCTGCGGCGGCGCACACCCCGGTCGTGGCCACCACGATGAGCGCGCCGTAGGCCAGCTCGGCTCGCGGCCGGCCCTGGGGTCGGCGCCGTTCGAGAGCCGCGATGAGCCGACCCATCCAGACGACCGGATGCACCGCGTTGGGCGGCTCGCCGAAGGCCACGTCGATGACTCCCGCAAGCAGCACGGTGGCAGTGGCCATGAGCGCCGAGTCGGTCGTCACTTCAGCCCTCCCCCGAAGGACGAACGCCCTGGGTCGTCTGCGTTACGATGAGCGGCGCACCGGTCGCCGCGGCACGTGGCTTGCGACGGCGCATCGCCGGCAGGCCGGGCGCCGTCGGCATCCGGGTCCCCCGAAACGAGGAGCAAGGCCGTGAGTTACAGCGCCGAGACGACCATACCCGACATCCGGGTCGCGTTCGACGAGCACGGCGTGACCGTGCACAGCCAGCGGCTTCTGTCGGTGCTGAGCTCGGCGGTCGTGAGCGGCGGATTCTGCCGCGCGCGAGACATCGTCAACATGCACGTCGACGACATGCCGCCCGGAACGAGCCCCGAGGAGGAGCTCTCCGCCTATGCCGGGCGTCTCGGCATCGGCCGACCGTTCGTCGGCGTGATGACGGCGGCCAAGACGCAGTACGCGCAGATCGCCGCCGCCTCGCGGCACGGTCTGATCGTGGCGGCGGTGGTCTCGGTAGGCCTGAGCAACACGACCTCCGCAGGCGTCAGCGACCCGGTCGAGGGCGTCGAGGGCGTCGAAGGCACCTCTGACCCGGGCGTCGTCGGTCCCGGCACCATCAACACGATCCTGCTGGTCGACGGGCAGCTCACGCCGGCCGCCCTGGTGAACGCGGTCATCACCGTGACCGAGGCCAAGACGATGGTCCTGCGCGAGTGGCAGGTGCGCACCGCCGAGGGGCAGCCGGCCAGCGGCACGTCGACCGACGCGGTGGTCGTCGCGGCCACCGGTCGTGGCCCGGCTCTGAGCTACGCCGGCCCGGCGACGACCGTCGGCTGGCTTGCCGCTCGCACGACGCGGCAGGCGATCGAGCTGATCTGCTCCGCCAAGCTTGCCCGCGACGGCGGAAGGCGCATCGGCTGGTAGCGTGCGACCCTCCTAAAACTCGATCCCCGCGCGGGCGACCACGCCGCGGCGGTAGTAGTGCTTGACCTCGCGCATCTCGGTGACCAGGTCGGCGCGCTCGAGTATGGTCCGGGGCGCGCTGCGGCCGGTGATCACCAGCTCGGTCTGCGGCGGTCGCGCGTCGAGCAACTTCTCACAGTCGCGTTCCGAGAGCAGACCGGACACGACGGCGACGTCGAGCTCGTCCAGCACGACGAGGTCGTAGTCGCCCGAGGTCAGCATCGCCGTCGCCCGGGCCAGACCCCGTGTGGCGTCGGTCAGGTGACTGCGCGTGACTATGTCGCGGCCCATGCGACCCGGGCTGCCGAACTGCTCCACCGTGATCTGCGGGTGCCGGTCGAGCGCGGCGACCTCGCCGCTGGGCCGGCCCTTCATGAACTGACCTATGTAGACGCGCCGGCCGTGACCGGAGGCGCGCAGTGCGAGGCCGAACGCGGCCGTGGTCTTGCCCTTGCCTTCGCCGGTGTAGACGTGGACGTAGCCACGCCCGGCCGGCGCACTGGTTGCGATCGCGGTCGGGGCTGCCCCGGCTCGATCAGCCTGCTCAGCGATCACAATCGCCTCCAAGGTCGCTACTTGAGAAATATTATCAAGTTGACGTGAGGCTGGTCAAGCGCCGTCACACGCGAGATATGCTGTGCAGGCGATGACTCTGCCGCCCGACATTGGCCTGCCCAGCCAGATCTACCCCGACGAGACGCTGGCCGCCGCCTTCGAGCTCCTTTCACCGCGCACCAGCCTGGTCGAGATCGACTCGTTCGGCCTGCACACCGTGCTTTCGCCGCGCAACCGCCGAGACGCCCTGGCGAGTGGCCTGCGGCTGACCGTCCACGGGCCCTACGGCTTCGACATCGAGCCTGGCAGCCCCGACGAGGCCGTACGAGCTCAGGCCGTCGCCCAGCATCGCCGCCACATCGAGGCAGCCGCCGAGATCGGCGCCCTGCTGTATGTGGTGCACCCCGACTACATGGAGCCTTCCGGACCACGCGACCCGGCCGTCGTGGACGGGCTGCAGCGCACGATCGCCGATCTCGCCGAGCTGCAGCGCGCCACGGGACTGTGCATCGCCGTCGAGAACATGCCCGGCGTGGGCGCCTCGCACTTCACGGCGCCCGGCGACCTCGACCTCGGTGAGCTCGGCTTGGTGCTCGACTGCGGCCACGCCGCCATCAGCGGCACGCTTGACGACTTTCTGACCGCGCCCCGGGGCCGTCTGGCCCACGTCCACTTGCACGACAACCGGGGCCCGACCGACGCCGACGACCCGCACCGCGCGCTCGGCGAGGGCGTGGTCGACGCGGCGGCCGTGCTGAACTGTGCTCGCGCCGCCGGCGCCACCATCATCCTCGAACACCTGGACGAGCCGTCGGCCCTCGCCAGCATCGCCTACCTGGAGTCGCGCGGGCTCGTGTAAGTCAGCCGCGCGGCGGCAGCGACGGCTTGCCGGCGATCAGATCGTAGAACCAGTCCCTGAACCTGCCCGGGCGACCGCGACGCGCTTCGCGGGCGACGGCGCGTGCCAGCGCCTTAGGCTTCTTCGCGTAGCGGGTGCGTGCCCAGGGCGAGTTGGGGCGCGCCAGACGGACGGCGCCGACGAAAGCCACGAACGGCACCCAGATACCGACGAAGCCGGTCCACAGCTTGCCCTTGAGGATGGCGATCAGGGCGAAGGTCAGGTTGATGATCGCACCCATCGCCAGCTCGATGATCGTCGTACGTCCGATGCCCCTGCCTACGAGCGGCGGGCCGACGATCAGCGAGAGCGCGCATGCTCCCGTCGCGACCACGATGGCATCGACCGAGACGCGGCCCGTCTCGCTCCAGTAGACGTCCTCGAGATGCAGGATAAGGGCGAACTCGTCGAGGGTCAGCGCCACACCGGCGCCGAACACGAAGGCGAGGATCTGGAGGGCCAGCCCGGTGGGCGCGAAGCCGAACGTGAGCAGCCCCGTGGTCACCATGATGATCACGCCGAAGACCATGTGGTGGATGTGCGTGCCGCCCGGCGTTATGTCGTGGAACCACCACGAGACCTGGGCGCGGATCAGTCGCGTGTTGGCGCGCACCGCCAGGAAGGTGACGAGCAGGCCGATGGTGAAGCCGAGCAGGACGGCGCGGGCGTCGCCGACTTCGGGCTCACCGAGGGCGGTGGCGGCGAAGAGCAAGGGCACCTCCTTTCGCGGGAAGGGTCCGACATCTTGATCGTGGCGCCGTGGCGGCCGCGCCGCCGCCGCCGCGCCGCCGCGGCCGGACGCTACCCCGTGGTTCCCATGCCGGCGCCCTCTTACGCCCTTCGTGGCGTCGGGGTGACCCGATGCGGTGCGCTGAACGGCGACGTGCCGAACGGCAGTGTGCTGATCGACGCGTGCCGAACGACGCACACCGAACGCCGGCAGGTGTGGGGCCAACTGAAAACGGTTATCATTTCGGCATGCTCGCGTCGCCATCCTTGTCGTTCGTCTCCACCGAACGTGCGCCGCGAAGGGCGCTCTTAGCGCGCTTCGCCGTCGCGCGGCGCATCGCGACCGTCGCGCAGCGTGCTGCGAGCCTCGCGCGGCGCATCGCGACCGTCGCGCAGCGTGCTGCGAGCCTCGTGCCACGCACCGCGACCGACGTGCGGCGCGCTGCGACGGCGGCGGCCTTGGGCCTGGCCGCGGTCGCCTTCCTCGCCTTCGCCGCCGGTTGCGGCTCGATCGCGGGCGCTGCGACCGGGTCGCAGGTCTCGGTCGTGGCGGGTGAGAACGTCTGGGGAAACGTCGCCGCGCAGATCGGTGGCCCCGCGTGCGGGTCACGTCGCTCATCTCCAACCCGAACGCCGACCCGCATCTCTTTGAGTCGGACGCCGCCGACGCGGCCGCCGTGGCCCATGCCCGGATCGTCATCGAGAACGGAGCCGGCTACGACGACTTCCTGAGACAGCTCCTGTCGGCGTCGGGCGCCCACCCGGCGGTGATCGACGTCCAGCAGGTGTTCAAGGCGACCGGCGCCGACGTCAATCCCCACTTCTGGTACGACATCGCCCGCGTGCCGCTCGTGGCGCCGGCGATCGAGCGGGCTCTGATCGCCGCCGACCCGGCGGGAACGTCGGCCTATCGAGGCCAGCCTGCGACGCTTCGACGCCTCGCTGGGTCCCCGCTCGCGGCCATCGCGCAGATCAGGGGCAGGCTACGCCGGGCAGCCCGTGGCCTATACCGAGCGCGTGCCGGGCTACCTGCTGGCCGATGCCGGGCTCGCGTCGGTCACGCCGCCCGGCTTCGCGGCGGCCATCGAGGACGGCAACGAACCGAGCGCCGCCGACACGCAGGCCATGCAGTCGCTGATCACCGGCCACACGCTGCGGCTTCTGCTCTACAACACGCAGACCATGAGCGCCGTGACCCAGCACGTGCGGGCGCTGGCCCAGCAGGCCGGCGTCCCGGTGGTCGGCGTCACCGAGACGCTGCCCTCGAGCGATCCCACCTATCAGGTCTGGCAGCTGCGCCAGCGCGCCCTGGCGATGCTCCTGCACGCGCTGGGCGGCTGACCGTGACCGTTGCCCGCGAGTCGCGTCTTCGACAGGCGCCGCCGGCCGGCTCGGTGAGCAGCGCGTCTGGGAGGATCTCGACCTGACCGTCGCGAGGGCGAGTTCCTCGCCGTGCTCGGCCCCAACGGCACCGGCAAGACCACGCTGCTAAGGTCCTGCTCGGCCTCGTGCCGCTGTCGCGCGGGGACCGTCGAGGTCGACGGGCAGCGCGCCGCGCCGGGGCAGCAACGCATCGGCTACGTCCCGCAGCAGCGCGCCTTCGACCGCGACCTGCCCATGCGCGGCCGCGACCTGGTGCGCTTCGGGCTCGACGGCCATCGGCCGGGCATGCTGCTGGCCGGCGCCGCGAGAGCCGGCGACGCGTCGACGCAGGTGCTCAGGGCGGTGGGCGCGGCAGCGCTTCGCCGACGCGCCGGTCGGCCGCCTGTCGGGCGGTGAGCAGCAGCGGCTGCGCATCGCCCAGGCGCTGCTCGGCGACCCCGCCGTCCTGCTCTGCGACGAGCCCCTCCTCTCGCTCGACATCGCCAGCCAGCGGGCCGTCACCGCGCTCATCGACGAGCGCCGGCGCGAGGCCGGCACGCCGGTCGTCTTCGTGACCCACGACATCAATCCGGTGCTGCCCTACGTCGACCGCGTGCTCTACCTGGTCGGCGGCCGCTGCGCCATCGGCAGGCCCGGCCGAGATCCTCACCAGCGAGCGTCTCAGCGCGCTCTACGGCACGAGGTCGACGTGGTGCGGGCCGGCGGGCGCGGTCCTCGTGGTGAGCGCCGAGGACAACGACGTCACCGGCGGCGGCGACGGCCACCATCCTCCGGCCGTCTCGGCCCCCGCTCTCTGGGACGACGAATGAGCCGGAACGAATGAGCATTACCCAGTATCTCGGCCTGCCCTTCGCCCAGCACGCGCTTGCGGCGGCCGCCCTGGTCGCGATCACCTGCGGCCTCATCGGCCCCTTCGTCATCACCCGCGCCATGGCCTTCGCCGTGCACGGCACCAGCGAGCTGGCCTTCACCGGGCGCCGCGGCCGGGCCTGCTCGTGGCCGACAACGCCGTCGCCGGCGCTCTCGTGGGCGCGGTCGTGGTGGCGGGCTGATCGGCGCGCTGGGTGCTCGCGAGCGCGAGCGCGACTCGTCCATCGGCGTGATCCTGGCTGCCGGGCTGGGCCTCGGCGTCCTCCTGCTCGGCTACTACCACGGCTTCGCCACCGAGGCCACGAACATCCTCTTCGGCAACATCTTCGGCATCAGCTCCGGCCAGCTTCTGCTGCTCGGCGTCATCGCGGTGGCCGTCATGGTGGCCATGGCGGTGCTCTACCGCCCGCTGCTGTTCGCCTCGGTCGACCCCGAGGTGGCCGTGGCCCGCGGCGTGCCGGTGCGTCTGCTGGGCATCGTCTTCCTCTTCGTCCTCGCCTTCACCGTGACCGAGGCCGCGCAGATCGTCGGCACGCTGCTCGTGCTCAGCCTGGCCATCACGCCGGCCGCGGCGGCCCACCGTCTCGCCAACGCCCGCTCGCGGTGACTGTCCTCGTCGATCGTCTTCGCCCTGGTCGCCGCCGACGGCGGCCTGCTGCTCAGCTTCGAGAGCACCACGGTCAAGCCGAGCGTGTTCGTGGTCGCCATCAGCTTCGCCATCTACGTCGTGGCGCGCCTCGTGGGTCCGACGCTCAAGTCGGCGCGCCGTGGTGTCGTGCCCTCAGGCGACGACCGCACGGCAGGGGAGGTGGCGACATGACCCAGGCCAAGTCGTCGCCCGACGGTCCGCAGAAACCGCCCAGCCCACGCTCACCGCGCCACCCGTCAGGGCACGACGATCCTCGGCGCCCTGCGTGCCTCGCGCTCGTTTCGCAGCGCCCAGGAGATCCACGGACAGTTGCGCGCCGCCGGCGAGCGGATCGGCTTGACCACCGTCTACCGCCATCTTCAGCGACTGGCCGACGAAGGCACGGTCGACGTGCTGCGACCGCCCGAGGGCGAGATCCTCTACCGCTACTGTCGCAGCGACGAGCATCACCATCACATCGTCTGTCGCGTATGCGGCCGGAGTGCCGAGACAGAGTGTCCCGAGCTCGCCGGCTGGGCCGACCGCCTCGCCGAGTCGCTCGGCTACACCGAGGTCAGTCACGCGGTCGAGGTCTTCGGCGTCTGCTCCGCCTGCCGTGCCGCCCGCCGCTGAGTCCGCCGCCGTCGGCACCGCCGTCCGCGTGGCTCGCCGCTCTCAGTCCGCCGCCCCTCGCGCCGCCGGCCGTCAGGCGATCTGCACGGACCGTTTCGAGAGGCCCAGGAAGTAGCCCTCTATGGTCGTCACCGGCTGCCCACCGCCGCCGGCGCCGAGGGTGACGAACAGCGGTGCGAAGTGCTCGGTGCTGGGGTGCGCGTAGCGCCCGCCGGGGGCCTCGCGAAAATGGGTCAGGGTGTCGATGTCGCCCAGTTCGAGCGCCGCGGCCGCCCAGGCGTCGAATTCGCTCGACCAGGTCGGCGGCGGCGCGTCGACGCGGAAGTCGCGCAGGAACGGCAGGCCGTGCGTGAGAAAGCCGCTGCCGACCACGAGCACGCCTTCGTCGCGCAGCGGCGCGAGCCGGGCGCCGAGCTCGAGCAAAAGCACCGGGGCAAGCGAGGGCAGCGAGATCTGCAGCACGGGTACGTCGGCTCGCGGATACATGACGAGCAGCGGCACGTAGGCGCCGTGGTCGAGGCCGCGCTCGGGCTGAGCGACGATGCTCGCCCGAAGAGCCCAGCAGCTCGCGCACGCGGGCGGCGAGCGCGGGCGCGGCCGGCGCCGGATAGGTCGTGCGGTAGTAGCGCTCGGGAAAGCCGTAGAAGTCGTAGACGAGCGGCACGCCGTCGCGAGTGGCGCCCAAGGTGAGCGGCGCGGCCTCCCAGTGGGCCGAGACCATGAGGATGGCCGTGGGCCGGGGCAGAGCGGCAGCCCAGGCCGCAAGCTGGGCGACCCAGAGCTGGTCGTCGACCAGCGGCGGCGCGCCGTGGCCCAGGTAGACGGCCGGCATACGGCCGTCTACCTGGGCGCCGGCGGCGCGCCGGGCGACTTCCGCCGCGGCTTCGTCGAGATGGTTCTCTGTCGGCGGCGGCTCGCTCGGCTTCAGCTCTTCGTCCATGATTGCCCCTCCCTGCGGTGCGGGTTCGCGCTGCCTCTTGGTACCCGCCGCGCGGTCGCTCCTATCAGGGTCGGGGCGCGGCCGGCGCCGCCGTGCGGGGCTCGATCGGCGCCGCCGGCGCGACGGGCAGCGTGACGGTCACGACGAGGCCGCCCTCAGCCGGGCTCTCCGCCGAGCAGGCGCCGCCGTGGACCTGGGCCACGGCAGCGACGATGGCGAGGCCCAGGCCGGAGCCGCCGCTCTCTCTGCTGCGCGAGGTGCCGCGGCGGTAGAAGCGTTCGAACAGGTGCGGCAGCTCGTCCGGGCCGATCGGCTCTCCCGCGTTGGCGACGCGCAGCGTCACGCCGCCGGGGTACGGGTCGACCTCGACGCGTAAGGAGCTGTCGGGCGGCGCGTATCGCACGGCATTGCCGACGAGGTTGTCGATGAGCCGCTCGAGCAGCGCACGATCGCCGACGATCGGCGCCGGCTTCGAGCTCGAGGGCGAACGTCTGCCCCCGCGCCTCGGCGGCGTGCCGATGCTGTCCGACCACCTCGGCGGCGAGCGCCGCCAGGTCGAGGGTCTCGGTGTCCACGAGGCGCTCGCTTTCGGCCAGGACAAGGAGCCTCGCGATCACGTCCTCGCTGCGCACGATGGCGGTCCGGACCGTGTCGGCCATGCGCCGCAGGTCGTCGCTCGTCGCCTCGGGGTCGGCGAGCGTGACGTCGACTTCGGTGCGCATGATGGCCAGCGGCGTGCGCAGCTCGTGCGAGGCGTCGGCCACGAACGTGCGCTGCGCGTCGAAGGCCGCTTCGAGGCGCGCCAGCATGGCGTCGAAGGTGTCGGCGAGCTTGCGCAGCTCGTCGTCGGGGCCCTGCATGGCGATGCGCTCGTGAAGCGTGCTGGCCGACGCGCGCTGCGCGGCCACGGCGATCTCCTGGAGCGGACGAAGCATGCGCCCGGCGATCAGCCAGCCCAGCCCGACCGACACCGCCGCGGCCACGGCCAGCGCCGTGAACGCCATGCCCGTCAGGCCGCGCAGAAGCTGGGAGACGACCTGGTCCTGCACCGTGCGCATGAACGCGCTCACCGTCTCGTGGCCGCCCGACGGCGAGGGCATGCGGCGGGCGAGAAAGCTCTCGGAAAGACCGAGATGGGCCGCGACGTGCCCGAGGAACTCGCCGGGGTTGTGGATCAGCACCTGACGTACGCCTACGTAGCTGACCGCGATCAGCAGGAACCCCAGGGCAAAGAACACCGCGCCGTACGACAGCGTGAGGCGCAGTCGCAGGCTGGTGGAGCGCCGTCTCACGGTATCACAGCCGGTACCCAGCGCCGGCGACCGTCTCGATGAACGGTGGTTCGCCGAGCTTCTTGCGCAAGGTCATGACCGTGACCCGCACGACGTTCGTGAACGGATCGGCGTTCTCGTCCCAGACCCTCTCGAGGAGCTCTTCGCTGGAGAGTACGGCTCCGCCGGCAGCGAGCAGCACCTCGAGCACGCCGAACTCCTTGTTCGTCAGGTCGAGCTCGCGTCCCTTGCGCCAGGCTCGCCGGCTCGCCGGGTCGAGCTCGACGTCGCCGTGACTCAGCACCGGCGGACGGGGCGCGCCGGCGCGCCGCGAGAGGGCCCGCACGCGAGCCACGAGCTCCTCGAAGGCAAACGGCTTGCCCAGGTAGTCGTCGGCGCCCAGGTTGAGGCCGGCGACCTTGTCGTGCAGGCCGCGGGCGGCCGTCAGCATGAGGATGCGCGACTCGCTGCCGGAGCCGGCCAGACGGCGGCAGACCTCGTCGCCGTGCAGGCCCGGCAGGTTGCGGTCGAGGATCACCACGTCGTAGGCGGTGATGAGAGCCTTCTCGAGGCCGTCCCGGCCGTCGAAGGCGACATCGACGGCCATACCCTCGCGGCGCAGGCCGCGGGCGATGGCCGACGCCAGCGCCTCTTCGTCTTCTACGATCAGCACGCGCATGACAGCCTCTCGGTCGGCCGGTCGTTCGTCGCGGCGGTCGCCCCGCCGTCCGATCGGCTGCCGTTGGACCCCGACTTTTTCAAGCCAGTATCGACCACGGCCGATAAGAGCAGCGTAAGATACCGGTAACGCTCAAAGCCGGTCGTCCTTTACAAGGGCCTTACCGTTACGAGTGTATGATGCGACGGCCCCGCACGGGGTATCGTCTGTCGCTTACCAGGAACGCATCCCACCGAGCAGGAGCTGAACATGGCTGTCTTCGCGCGCTGGTGTTACCGGCATCGCATCGTCGTTGTGGTCGCCTGGCTGCTGGTGCTGGGCACCGTCATCGGTGTCGATCGCAGCGTGGGCAACGCCTACTCCAACTCCTTCAACCTCCCCGGCACCGAGTCGGCCAAGGCGCTCAGCCTGCTCAGCGCGTCGCTGCCCAAGCAGTCCGGCGACTCCGACTCGCTCGTCTGGCACGTGTCCAACGGGACGGTCAACGACCCGGCCGTGCGGACCCGCATCACCGCCCTCTTGCAGATCCTCTCCAAGTCTCCGTCGGTCGCCGGGGTGACCAGTCCGTACACGCCGACCGGCGCCGTCCAGATCAGCCGCGACGGCAAGACGGCCTACGCCACGGTCGCCTTCACAAAACTTGCCGCCGAGCTGCCGCGGCCCGACGTATTGCGCGTCATCTCCCTGGTCAAGGCGGCGGGCAGGCCCGGGCTGCAGGTCGCGATCGGCGGCCAGGCGATCGAGCAGGCGAGCTACACGCCGCCTTCCAACAGCGAGGCCATCGGCCTGATCGCCGCGGCCATCATCATTCTCATCGCTTTCGGCTCGCTGCTGGGCATGGCGCTGCCGCTCATCACCGCCGTCGTGGCGCTGGGCACGGCGATCTTTTCGATCGGCCTGCTCTCGCACGTGGGGGGCATCGCCACCATGGCGCCCACCCTCGCCGCCCTCATCGGCCTGGGCGTCGGCATCGACTACTCACTGTTCATCGTCACTCGGCACCGGGACGGCCTCAAGGCCGGCCTGTCACCTGAGGACGCGGCCGTGCGCGCCCTCAACACCGCCGGGCGCGCGGTGCTCTTCGCCGGCGGCACGGTGTGCATCGCCCTGCTCGGTCTGCTCGTCCTGCGCCTGGGCTTTCTCAACGGCCTGAGCGTCTCGTCGGCCATGACCGTGCTCCTGGCGATGGCCGCCGCCGTCACGCTGCTGCCGGCCATGTTCGGCTTCATGGGCATGCGCGTGCTCAGCCGTCGCGAGCGTCAGCACCTCGACGACCACGGCGCGCGCGACGTCCACAAGTCGGGCTTCTGGGCGCGCTGGGCGGGCTTCGTGGCGCGCCGGCCGCTGGTGCTGATGGTCTGCGCCGTCGCCGTCATGGCTACTCTCGCGGTCCCTTACTTCGCGCTGCGCCAGGGCCTTTCTGATGCCGGCAACGACCCCGCGGGCACGACCACCCGCAAGGCCTACGACATGCTCGCCGCAGGGTTCGGCCCCGGCTTCAACGGACCGCTCATGCTCGTCGCGCAGACCGGCTCGAGCGCCGACCAGGCGGCGCTGCAGCGCCTCGAAGGCGCGCTCGCCAAGCAGCCGGGCGTTGCCGCGGTCGTGCCGTTTCCCAGCCGGCCGGGCGCGAAGCTCGCGATCGTCGAGGCTTTCCCGACCACGGCCCCGCAGGACGCCAAGACGTCCGCGCTCATCACGCACCTCCGCAAGGACGTCATCCCGCCGTTCGAGCACGGCACGACCCTGCGCGTCTACGTCGGCGGCAGCACCGCCATCTTCGACGACTTCGCCACCGTCATCAGCAGCAAGCTGCCGCTGTTCATCGCCGTCATCATCGGCCTCGGGTTCCTGCTCCTTCTCGTCGCCTTCCGCAGCCTGGTCGTACCGGCCACCGCGGCCTGCATGAACCTGCTGGCCGCCGGCGCCGCGTTCGGGGTGCTCGTGGTGTTCTTCCAGTGGGGCTGGGGAGCGAAGCTCCTGGGACTGGGCAAACCCGGCCCGATCGAGGCGTTCCTGCCGGTGATGATGCTGGCCATCCTGTTCGGATTGTCCATGGACTACCAGGTCTTCCTGGTGAGCCGCATGCACGAGGAGTGGGTCCACACCGGCGACAACGAGCACGCCGTCACCGTGGGCCAGGCGACCACGGGCCGGGTCATCAGCGCCGCCGCCGCCATCATGATCTGCGTCTTTCTGGCCTTCGTGCTGGGCGGGCAACGGATCATCGCCGAGTTCGGCATCGGTCTCGCCGCGGCGGTGTTCCTCGACGCGGCCGTGATCCGCACTGTGCTCGTGCCCTCGCTGATGCACCTGTTCGGCTGGCGCAACTGGTGGCTGCCGCAGTGGCTCGACCGCAGGCTGCCGCACCTCTCGGTCGAGCCGGCCGAAGATGCCGAGCCCACCGCACGGCCCCAGAGCCAGCCGGTCTCAGACCCAACGACCCTGGGCCCGGCGGCCCCTGAGGCTTGAGCTACCCAGAGCGCGTGCCACTTACGTCGGCTTTATGGGCGGGTGGGTATTGTGATCGACGGTAGGCAAGCGAACTGACGGTCGCCGTGCCGCCGGCATGCCGGCGGCCCGACCAGGAGGACCACAGACTCATGAACAAGGTCCACCCACTTTGAGCGTGCTCCAGGACCGCACTGACGCGCAGCCCGCGCCGCCCGGCAGCGCGGCGGCGCCCGTCGTGCTGGCCACCTACGGACTGACCAAGAGCTTCGGCGGCACACTGGCCGTCGACCACCTCGACCTGACGGTCCGCCGTGGCGACGTGTTCGGCTTTCTCGGGCCCAACGGGGCCGGCAAGACGACCACGATCCGCATGATCGTCGGGCTGATCTATCCGACCAGCGGGTACGCGGTGGTGGTCGACCACCAGGTGCCGCGCGACAAGATCCAGGCCCTCAAGCACATCGGTGGATTCGTCGAGGTGCCGGCCTTCTACGGCAACATGAGCGCCCGTCGCAACCTGCGTCTGATGGGCAGCTTAAATGAAGCGGTCGACGAGAAGCGCATCGACGAGGTGCTCGACATCGTCGGCCTGCGCGAGCGTGCCGACTCCAAGGTCGGCGACTACTCGCACGGCATGAAGCAGCGCCTCGGTATCGCCAACGCTCTGATCAACAAGCCCGAGCTCGTCATCCTGGACGAGCCCACGAGCGGCCTCGACCCGCAGGGCATGAAGGACGTCCGCGAGCTGGTGCGCGAGCTGGGTACCGGCGGTACCACGGTGTTCCTCTCGTCGCATCTGCTGCACGAGGTGGAGCAGGTATGCAACCGGGCGGCCATCTTGAACAAGGGTCGCGTGATCGTGGAAGGGCCGGTCAGCGAGCTGCACCCGGAACACTCGTCGGTGAAGCTGCTGACGTCCGATCAGGTCAGGGCGCGGGCGGTCGTGGCCGCGCTGCTGGGCGAGCAGCAGGTGACCGTGGACGAGGAGTACCTGATCGTCGAGTCCAGCGACGGCAGCGTTCGTGAGATGGTCAGTCGTCTGGTCGCCGAGGGCATCGGCGTCGATGCCGTCATTCCAGCCCGCGAACAGGGTCTCGAAGACTACTTCCTCGGTCTCACGCAGAGCTCCGATGTCGATAGCGGCGGGGCTGCGGGCGTGTCGGGAGGTGCGCGATGAAGTTGCTGCGCCGTGAGTTGACCAAGCTCGTCCACCAGAAGCGCAGCTACGTCGGCTGGGGCGGCCTGCTGGCCGTGCCCCTGCTCATCACGCTCGCGTTCTACCTGAACCGCAACAACCATCATCACGACAACGGCCCCGGCGGCGTGATCAGTCTGGCCTTCCACAACGGCCTGCTGATGCCGCTCGCCTCGATCGCCATGCTCTCGGCCTTCCTGCTGCCCCTGCTGGCCGCCATGGTGGGCAGCTATCAGCTCGCCGGCGAGGCCGAGACCGGTACCATCAAGACCTGGCTCATGCACTCGATCAGCCGCGGCGGCGTGCTCGCCTCGAAATGGAGCACAGCCATCGTCTACGTCACGGTCGGCATGGCGCTGGTCTTTCTCGGCGGCCTGGCGGCCGGCGCCCTGGCTTTCGGCCTGCACGCTCCGGTGCTGCTCTCCGGTCAGACTGTGGGCATCGGCCACGGGCTGTGGTTGACGCTGCTGTCCTACCTCTACGTGCTGGTCGGCGTGATCTGCATCCTCTCGCTCGCGCTGCTGTTTGCCACCTTCACCAACTCGAGCCTCACGGCGGCTATCGGCGCGCTGGTCGTGTTCATCGTCATGAACATCCTGGGCGCCTTCAGCTACTTCGACTTTCTCAAGCCCTACCTGTTCACGAGCCACCTCGACGCCTGGCAGAACCTGCTCGACCAGCCGATCTCGTGGCATCCGATCGTCACCGGGCTCATCACCTTCGCGGTCTACATCGCCGGGTTGATGACGGTCGCCTGGTATCTGTTCCGGCGCAAGGACATCCTGGTTTAAGCCGGGCGTCGCGCGGACGCGGGTCGTTCTCACGTCCGCGCCGCGACGCCGTAAGGAGGAGACATGTCTCGCAAGTCGCTGATCTACGTGCTGGTCGCCGTGCTGGCCGCGGCCGCCGTCACGATCGGTGTGGTGGCGAGCCGGGCCCAAGGGAGCACCGCGACCCTGCCTGCCATCGCTCCGGCGCAGCTTCTGACCAACATGGCCGCGGCCCAGCAGACCACGAAGGCGGTCAGTGGCGGCGTGGCCTGGAGCAACGGCCTCGTGCCCGGCTCTGACATCTCGAACCTGTTGGGCGGCAGCTCAGCGGCGCCGAACAGCCTCACGGGTCTGCTCATGGGCGGGTCCGGCCGGTTCTGGGCGCAGCGGGGCAGTGGTGTGCGGCTCGAGTCGCAGGGCAGCGGCTCCGACTTCGTCGTGGTAGCCGGCAAGAACGGCGTCTGGAGCTACAGCTCCGCGACCGACACCGCGACCCAGTACACGCTGCCTGCCGCCGCCGCCGCCGGCAGGTCGCCTTCGTCCGCGCCGAGCTCGATAATCCCCTGACGGTCATCACGAAGGCCTTGCAGCGGTTCGCGACGACGGGCACCGTGACCGTGAGCGGGCAGACGACGGTGGCCGGTCGCCAAAGCTACGTGCTGACCGTCACGCCGACGTCGAGCACCACGACTCTGGGCTCGCTGCAGGTGGCCGTCGACGGCAAGACCTTCGTGCCGCTTCGGGTGCAGGTCTTCGCCAGGGGCGACACCCAGCCGATGCTGTCCGCCGGCTTCACGAGTGTCTCGTATGGCAGCAACGCGGCCAGTCTCTTCACCTTCAGCCCGCCGGCCGGAGCGACCGTCCGGCATACGGCGCTGCCCACGCCGAGGGTCCTGGCGGGCGGCACGTACGGCAAGACCCGGCCAGCCGCCCACGGCGCTTCGCTGACGCTGGCCCAGGCACGGGTCAAGGCGGCGGCGTCCGGGCTCGTCCTGAGCGCGCCGCCGTCCGGTTCACTGCCGTCCTCGCTGCCCTTCGCCGGCGCGACCGTCACGCCGTCGGGCAAGGGCCACGGCGCGACCGCGATCCTGCGCTACGGGACGGGCTTCGGCTCGGTCGTGCTGGTGGAGTCTCAGGGAGGCTCGGGAGCTGCGACGAACCTGCAGCAGCGCCTCGCGGGACTGCCGCGTGGCCTGGTCGGTGCGACCACAGTCGCCGGCGCGCCCGGCTACGCGCTCTCGACCGGGCTGTTCAACGTGATCGCCTGGCAGCACGGCAAGGCCACGGCGGTAGCCGCCGGCATGGTGCCGCAGGCCACCCTCCAGGCCTTCGTCGCCGCCATCGGCTAGGTGGCGTCGTTGTGGCGGGCGGACCGTACCGGTCCGCCCGCCACACCTTTCAGCGGGTCGCCGCGCTCACGCGGTCGTCCATCGTTCGTACCTGACGAGCTCCTCGAGCGGGCGGCGGCCGGACCCGGGCGACGGTTTGTCGGGGTAGCCGAGCGGCGTGAAGGCGATCGGCTCGACATCGTCGGGCAGCCCCAGCACCTCGCGCGCGGCGGCCGGGTCGAACGCCGCGATCCAGCACGTGCCCAGCCCCAAGGCGGTCGCGGCCAAAACGAGATGGTCCATGGCGATCGTCGCGTCGACTTCGTCGTAGGGCTTGTCGTCGCTGCGCCGCCAGGCCTCGCCCGGCACGGCCACCACGCAGACGAGGAGCGGCGCCTGCAGAAACCAGGGACGCCCGTAGACGCGCGACAGCTCCGTCTCGCGTCCCCTGGTGTGCACGACGATCAGGCGGAACGCCTGGCGGTTGGCTGCCGTCGGCGCCCGGCGCGCCGCTTCGAGCACGCGCCCAAGGGTGTCGTCGTCGACCGGGTCGGCCTTGTAGCCGCGCACGCTGTAGCGCGTGGCGATGGCTTCGAAAACATCCACGTGGTCCTCCTTCGGTGTGCCGATCCGGCCTCGCCGACAGCCTACACCGCGTCGTCGGCCCGCGCGCCGACACCCGCAGGCGTGACGCTCACGATCCGGCCGCGACTGAGCGTGACCACCCGGTCGACGAGATCGAGACCCTCGGGGCGATGGGTGATGAGCAGCACGGAGCGCTCGTCGGCCGCACGCAGCGCGTCGTCGATCAGCTCTGTCGCGGTCTGCGGGTCGAGGTGGCCGGTCGGTTCGTCCAGCACGATCACGGGGGCGTCGGCCAGGAACGTCCGCGCCAGGGCGATGCGCCGCCGCTCACCGCCCGAAACGGAGTCACCCTCTTCGCCGACGAATGTGTCCAGGCCGTCGGGCAGGCGGCTCGCCCAGTCCCAGATCCGCGCGCGCCGCAAGGCCTGCTCGATGTCGGCATCGCTCGGCCGTCCGGGTCGTGCCAGGCGCACGTTCTCGCGGATGGTGGTCGAGAACAGGTAGGCGTCCTGCGAGTCGAGGGTCACCCTGGCGCGCACGTCGCGCTGGCGCAGGTCGCGCAGGTCGACGCCGCCCAGGGTGAGGCGACCCCTCGCTGGGGTCGAGGAACCGCACGAGCAGGCCGGCGATCGTGCTCTTGCCGGCGCCCGAGCGGCCCGACGAGCGCCACCCGCAGCCCGGGTGAGGGCGCAGGTCCAGACCGCTCAGGTCCCAGCTCTCGTCGTCGCCGTAGGCAAATCCGGCCTGCTCGAGGGCGATGTCGCAGGCGCTGCCGGGGGCCCGCGGAGCGACGGGGTCGAGTCACCGCCGGTGCGCGCACGGCGAGCGCCAGCAGACGGCGTCCTGAGTCGAGCGTCGCCCGCAGCCGCAGGGCCGTCGCGGGCAGCGGCGCCACTGCTTCAAACGACGCCAGCGAAAACAGCGCCAGCGTGGCGACCATGACCCGATCGAGCGTGCCGGCGGCGGTCGCCGCGACACAGACCGAGAGCACGCCGGTGACGGTGAGCCCCACGACGGCGGCCCCGAGTCCCTCGGTGAAGCCGCTCGCCAGGGCCTCGCGGCGCGCGAGCACGGCGAGCTCGCGGTCGAGGGCTGTGACCCGAGCCAGCGCGGCCTCGCCGGCGCCCAGCACGACGAGCTCGGGGGCGCCGCGCAGCAGCTCCACCAGCTCGACCGTGAGCTCGGCGCGGGCGCCCGCCTGGCGTGATCCGGAGTGTCGCCCGGCGGTGGCGGCCAGCAGGGGCACGAGCAGGCCGCCGGTCAGCAGCCCGGCGGCAAGGACGGCCCCGGCGGCCGGCAGCCAGGCCGTGCAGACGACCACCGATACGCCTCCGGCGAGCAGGGCGACGAGCGGCGGCGTGACCCCGCGCAGAAAGAGGTTCTGCAGCGCCTCGACGTCGCCGACCATGCGCGCCAGCAGGTCGCCCCGGCGATAGCCCTCGAGGCGGCTCGGAACGAGGGGTTCGAGCCTGGTGAAGAAGGCCACCCGCAGCCGGGCCAGCAGACGGAAGGCGAGGTCGTGGCTCGTCAGGCGTTCGAAGTAGCGTGAGAGCGGGCGCGTCAGCCCGAAGAAGCGCACCGCGACGATCACGACGCCCAGGGAAAGGATCGGCGGGCGCTCCGCGGCGCGCGAGATCAGATAGCCGGCATACGACATCAGCCCCACGCCCGAAAGGACGGCGAGCGTGCCGAGGCCCACCGACGCCGCCACGCGGCCGCGTGGCAGGCGGCTCATCCGCAGAAGGGCGACCAGCGTCTTCATGCCGGGACATCCGATGTGCCCAGCGGCCGGCGCTGGCCCGGGCGCACACCCGCCGCCACGTCGCCGTCGACCGTCAGCTTGCCGTCGGCCAGGCGCACGACGCGGTCGGCGAGGCGCGCGAGGGCCGGGCGGTGCTCGATGACGAGCACCGCCCGGCCCTCGCGCGCCTCGCCGATGGCCGCCGCCACGAGGGCGGCGCTTTCGGCGTCGAGGTCGGCCGTCGGTTCGTCCAGGATGAGCAGGGGCGCGTCTCGCACGAGCGCCCGGGCCAGGGCGACGCGGCGCGTCTCGCCGGCGGATAGCCGGCGGCCGCCCTCGCCGATCACGGTGTCGTAGCCGCGCGGCAGCTCGCGCACGAACTCGTCGGCGCCTGCGAGTCGCGCGGCCCTCTCGAGCCGCGCCGCGCTCACGCCCTCCCCCCAGTCCTCCTCTCGCATGGCGGCGGTCGAGGGGGGGGGCGTCGCCGAGCGCGATGTTCTGGGCCACCGTGCCGTGAAACAGGGTCGGGCGCTGCGGCACCCACGACACCTGGCGCCGCCAGGCGGTGAGGTCCAAGTCGTCGAGGTCGCGGCCGTCGACGGTCACGCGGCCGGTGTCGGGGCGGCGCAACCCGAGCAGCAGCGCGGCGACGGTCGTCTTGCCGCAGCCTGAGCGACCGACCAGGGCGACGACCTCGCCGCGGCGGATCTCGAGGACGGCGTCGTCGAGCAGCGGGTCGTCGCGCCCGGGATTGGCCAGGCTGACGCCGTCGAGGGCGACGCTCCGCCAGGCGGGCGGCGGCGCGGCCGCGCCGCCGCCCGCCTGGCTCGGCAGGTCGATCAGACCGAGGATCCGTTCGGCGGCGGCAAGGCCGTCGGCGCTGGCATGAAACTGGGTGGCCAGGGCGCGGATGGGCACGTAGAGCTCCGGTGTGAGCAGCAGCACGGTCAGCGCGGCGCGCAGGGTCACGGTCCCCGAGACGAGGCGCAGGCCGAGCGTCACCGCGACCAGGGCCGTGGCCAGCGTGGCGGCGAGGTCGAGCACCGCGCCTGACAAGAAGGCGACGCGCAGCGTCTGCATGGTGGTGTGCCGGTACTCCTCACTGACGGCGGCGATGCGCTCGGCCTGCGCCTCGCCGCGGTTGAAGGCGCGCAGCGTCGTGAGGCCGCGCATGACGTCGAGGAAGTGGTTGGAAAGCCGCGCGAGAGCCCGCCAGCGGGCTCTCGCGCGGCTCTCGGTGTAGCGCCCGATCAGCCACATGAACAGGGGAATGAGCGGCAGCGTCAGGAGCATGATCAGCGCCGACGTGCGGTCGATGAAGACCGTCCAGGCGAGCACGGCGACCGGTACGAGCACCGCCAGCACGAGCTGCGGCAGGTAGCGGGCGAAGTAGGCTTCGAAGGCGTCGATGCCCTGCACGGCCGCGGTGGCGAGCTCGCCAGACTCGGCGCCGTCGGCGGCGGTGGGCGTGTCGCTCAGTCGTCGTCCCACGAGCTCGAGGCGAAGCTGCGACATGACGCTGACGGCGGCCCGGCGGCCGGTCGACTCAAAGGCCCCGGCCAGCAGGCCGCGGACGACCGCGAGGACGGCCAGCAGGATCAGCGCGGTGGTGACCTTGGCGAGGTCGTGGCCGGTGAAGGCCTGCGAGACGACGTAGGCAAACAGTGTCGCCTGGGCCAGCAGCGCCACGGTGACAAGCAGGCCCAGCGCGACGTCGGCCCCCAGCGCCCATCGTGCGCCGCCCGCCTTTTGCAGCAGTCGCGGATCGAGCGGCTTCACCTGGGTCAGCGGCCGGCCGGCGCCCCCGCAGGATCGATGCCGCCCGCGCCGCCCGCCGCGTCGATGCCGCCCGCGCCGCCCGTACCCGAGGCGCCTCCGGCGCCGCCCGCACCCGCGCCGGCAGCTGTGCTGCCGGGACCCTGGCGCACGTCGCCGACGTCGATGCGCTTGCGGAACACGTAGAACGTCCAGCCCTGGTAGATCAACACCAGCGGCAGGAAGATCACCGTCACCACGGTCATGACCTTGAGGGTGTACGACGATGACGACGCGTTGCGCACGGTCAGGCTGTAGGCGGCGTTGGTCGAGGAGACCATCACGCGCGGGTAGAGAAAGACGAAGATGGTCGCCGTAGTGGCGAGCATCGCCACGGCCGTCGCCAGAAAGGCCCAGCCGTCGCGGTGGGCGCGGATGAGCCACGCGGCAACGAGGATGGCGAGGATCGCCACGACGGGCACCACATCGCGCGCGCCGTGATTTGCGATCGCCAGGGTCCAGGCCGTGAAGCCGGTCACGGCGAGCGCGGCGAGCGGCGCGAGCCAGCGCCCCATGGCCTCGGCCCGGGACTGCACGACGCCCTTGGTCTTGAGCGCCAGGAACGCGGCGCCGTGGGCCAGGCAGAGCAGCACGAAGGTGACCCCGACGAACAGCGAGTAGGGGTTGAGCAGCGTGAAGAAGCTGCCGGTGTATTCGTGGCTCGAGTCGATCGGCACACCGCGCAGCAGGTTGCCCAGGGCGCAGCCCACGAGCAGCGGTACCAGCAGGCTGCCGAGCGTGAGCGCCGCGCTCCAGGTCCACCGCCAGGCGGCGCTGTCGCGCTGCCCGCGGAACTCGAACGACACGCCGCGGATGATGAGCGCCACGAGCACCGCCACGAGCGCCAGGTAGAAGCCCGAGAACATGGTCGCATACCACTCCGGGAAGGCGGCGAACATGCCGGCTCCGGCGACGATCAGCCAGACCTCGTTGCCGTCCCAGACCGGCCCGATGGCGTTGATCGCGACGCGCCGCTCGTCGTCGCTACGGCCGACGAAGCCGTGCAGCATGCCGACGCCGAAGTCGAAGCCCTCGAGGAACAGAAATCCGCACCAGAGCGTGGCGAGGAGCACGAACCAGAGTATCGGGAGTGACATGGCCGGCCTCCTTTTTAGTACGTCATCGCTGGGACGGGAACGTCGTGCTCGTCGAGCGGCGGCGTCGGGGCGATCGGCTGCCGCGCATAGCGGATCATGAGCACGGCGTCGATCGCGGCCATGGCGCCGTAGAGCAGGACGAACACCGCCAGGCTGATGGCGATGGTCGTCGCGCTCACCGACGGCGAGACGCCGTTACGGGTGAGCTGCAGGCCCTGGACGATCCACGGTTGGCGGCCGTTCTCGGTGAGCACCCAGCCGGCGGTGTTCATGATGAAGGGGATGACCACGGCCCAGACTGCCAGGCGCAGGAACCAGGTCGACGTCTCGATCTTCTGGCGGCGCAGCAGCCATACACCCCACAGCGAGAGCAGGAACACGAGCCCGGCGAGGTAGGCCATGACGCGGATCGACCAGAAGGCGATGAACGGATTGGGGATGTAGTTGCCCGGACCGTACTTCTGCTGGTAGGCGGCGTTGATCTGGTTCATGCCCAGGACCTTGCCGCTCGGCGAGTTGGTCGCCAGAAACGAAAGTCCACGAGGGACCTTGATGGCGAACGTCGGGGTCGGGTCGGAGGCCGTGAAGCCGCCGATCTGAAAGAGGGTGAACGGAGCGGGCTCTTCGGTGTTCCAGAGCGCCTCGCCGGCGGCGATCTTCATGGGCTGGTACTTCTCGCCGACGGCCCCGAGCTCGCTGCCCACCAGCATGGCAAGAAGGGCGGCCGGCACCAGCACGATGAGCGCCACGCGGGCCGTCTTGCGAAAGATGTGCGGGTCTGAGCGGCGCAGCAGATGCCAGGCCGAGACGGCCAGCATGAGCCCGGCGCCGCTGACCAGAGCCGCCAGCAGCACGTGCGCGTAGCCCCACAGGAACACGGAGTTGGTCAGCACGGCCCAGATGCTGGTGAGTTCGGCGCGGCCGGTGTGCGGATCGATGCGGTAGCCGACGGGGCGCTGCATCCACGAGTTGGCCGCCATGATGAAAGCCGCCGAGAGCACTGTGCCGAGGGCGACCAGCCAGATGGTCGCCAGGTGGACGGCCTTCGGCAGGCGCCCCCAGCCGAACAGCCACAGGCCGAGGAAGGTCGACTCCAAAAAGAAGGCCGCGAGCCCTTCGATGGCCAGCGGCGCGCCGAACACGTCGCCCACGAAGCGCGAGTACGACGACCAGGCCATGCCGAACTGGAACTCCTGGACCAGGCCGGTGACCACACCGACCGCGACGTTGATCAGCAGCAGCGTGCCGAAGAAGCGCGTGAGGCGCAGATACTCGTCGTCGCCACGACGGTGCCAGATCGTCTGCAGGATGGCGACCAGGAAGGCCAGGCCGATCGTCACCGGCACGAACAGAAAGTGGTAGATGCTCGTTGCCGCGAACTGCAGCCGGGCAAGGTCGAGCTGCGAAACGGCGACGACCACGGAGCTCCTCATCTTCGCACTCCCCTCTCGAACGCTTCGGCGGCGCGCGTTGGGCAGCCGCGCGCCGATCCGGATCGGGCGAAGGGGGCGAGACGGACTCGCACCCTCGTTGCCCGCGATGATATGGCCCCCGCCTCACGGCGGGCAACGTTTTCGGCACGGCGACAGTGACAAAGTTTGAGGGACACCTCGACGGCGCCAGCTCCCGCGCCGGCGGCGTAGACGGTGTCAGTCAGCAGCCCCCTCGGGCGGTCGATGTGCGCCCGATGGGCCGGAACCGACCGGCAGATAGGCGATCTCGGCCGGGTTGAACAGGTCGCCGGTCCAGTCGAGCGCCACCTGGACCTTGCGCGAGAAGCGCGGCAGCTTGGCCAGGTAGATGCCGCGCCACAGAAACCAGGCGGGAAACCCGGCGATCCTGGCGCCTCTGATCTGAGCCACGGCCTCGCGGTGGCCGAGACTGGCGAGGCTGCCGATCGGCTGGTAGTCGAAGGTGCGGTCCGCCCGTCCGCCGGTGAGCAGGGCGACGATGTTCCTGGCCGCCACCGGACCTTCGCGCTCGGCGTTCTGGGCGGTCGGCGCGTAGAAGCCCCGCGCCGCGGTGGACGCCGCGGTGGGCACCGCGGCGCAGTCGCCCAGGGCGAAGACGTTCTCGTGACCGCTCACCTGCAGGTTACGATCCACCTTGATGGCGCCGTGCGCGTCCTTGGGCAGATCGACGTCGCGCAGCAGCGGGTTGACCTCGATGCCGGCGGCCCACATGACCGTGCGGGTCGGCAAGACCTCGCCCGTGCTCAGCGTCGCGCTGCGGGCCGTGACCTCGGTGGCGCCGACGCCCAGCCGCACGTCCACCTTGCGGCGGCGAAGGCTGGCCAGCACGTACTCCCCGAGCTTCTCGTCGATCTGGGCCAGCAGGCGGTCGCCGTGGGGCGCCAGGATGAAGCGCGGCTCGTCGGCGCCGATCGTCGGGTAGTAGCGCAGGGCCTCGTCGACCATGTCTTCGATCGCGGCGGCGCCCTCGATACCCGAAAAGCCGCCGCCGCAGAAGACGAACGTGAGCAGCTCACGGCGCAGGGCGGGGTCGCGGCTGCCCGCGGCCAGCTCGAGCATCTCCAGCACGCGGTTGCGCAAGAAGTAGGCGTCGGCCACTGAGTAGAGCGGCAGACCGAACTCGGCGGCGCCCTTGCCGTGGCGATAGCTGGTCGTGGCGCCGAGGGCGATCACGAGATAGTCGTAGTCGCGCGCGGCGGGACTGCCGTCGGGCAGTCTGAGCGAGACGCGCTGCGCGGCTATGTCGATGCCGTCGACCTCGGCGACCTCGACGCCGGCTCTAGGCGCCATGGCGCGGATCGGCGGCACGGCGTGGACCAGGGCGATGGTGCCGCCGGCGACGTCGGCCAGGAACGGCGTATAGGTAAGGAAGTTCGAGCGGTTGATCAGCGTCACGTCGAGGTCGAGTCCGGGGCGGGAGGCGTCGGCGAGGCGACGGGCGGCGGCGACGCCGCCGAAGCCGCCGCCCACGACGAGGATGCGTTTCACCGTCGCCTCACAGCCCGACGCTGGCCTGCATCATGCCGCCGTCGCAGACGTAGGTCGTGGCGGTGGCATACGAGGCCTCGTCGGAGGCAAGCCAGGCGACCAGGTTGGCGATCTCCTCGGGCTGCGCCACGCGACCGAGCGGGATGGCTTCGTGCAGCTTCTTGCTCAGCGCGGGGTCGGCGAAGGTGGCGGCGTCGATCGGCGTGTTCACTGCCCCCGGCGCGACCCCGACCACCAGGATGCCGTGTTCGGCCAGCTCGACCCCGGCGGTGCGCGTCAGCATGCGGATGCCGCCCTTGGCGCAGCAGTACGCGGCGTTGCCCGGCATCGGCCAGTCCTCGTGGATCGACGAGATGTTGATGATGTGCCCGCCGCCGCCCTGGGCGATCATCTGGCGGGCGGCGCACTGCACGCCGAAGAACGCGCTCTTCAGGTCGATGCGGATGACCAGGTCGAACTGGCGCTCGGTCGTGTCGAGCACCGAGGTGCGCGTCTCCATGCCGGCGTTGTTGACAAGCACGTCGAGGTGACCGTAGGCCTTGACGGTCTCGTCCACGAGCCGCTGCACGTCGGCGACGTTCGAGACGTCGCCCTGCAGCGCCTGCGCTCGGCCGCCGGCCTTTTCGATCTCCCGCACGGTGGCGTCGGCCGCCGCCTCGTTCTTGTGGTAGTTGACGGTGATCGCGGCGCCGGCCCTGCCGAGGGCGATGCTGATGGCGTGGCCGATGCCGCTGTCGCCGCCGGTGACGAGTGCCGCCTTGCCTGACAGGGACATCACATCCTCCTCGTCTGCCGCGGGTCTGTGGCCGCTCGCATGGCTCGCGCACGCCGGGCGGTCGAGGCGGACGCGGCCGCAGGCGTCTTACCCGTCCGTACGACCCGTCAAAGATGTTGGTGATAAGCCAGCTCCCAAGGGCGGCAGGCCGGCTGCAGCCGGCCTGCCGCCCTTGTCTTCAGATACCGTTTGCGTGCTAATCGTTAGTGTGCTAACGTTTGTCGCGTTCCGCTCACGCTCGAGTGATCGAAGGAGGTGCGCCGTGCCCAAAGTCGAGACCAGGACCGATGCGGCCTTCAAGATGTCGCTCACCGAGCTCGAGGGCGTCGACGAGCTGTCGACGCGTGTCTTTCGCGCCTTCCTTAACGCCCTGCGGCTGCACCGCCAGCTCATGATCGCAGCACTGGGCGACATCGACACTCACCCCGGGCAGGCGTTCTGCCTGCGGTTCCTGTCGGCCAACGACGGCGTCACCCAGCGCGACCTTGCCGACTCCCTGCACCTGGCCAAGCCCACCGTCAGCAAGATGCTCCAGGCGATGGAGAAGGCCGGCGCCATCGAGCGCCGGCCCGACGAGTACGATCAACGGCTCACGCGCGTGCACCTCACGCCGCTCGGGCACAGACTCGAGACCGAGTTGCGGGCCGTGTCGGCGGCTCAGATCAACGAGACCATCGGCTCACTGCCCGAGGACGACCGCCGCGAGCTCGGCCGGTTGCTCGAGGCCCTGAGCGCGAGCATCTCGACGGCGATCGACGCGCGCCAGAGGCCTTTGGCGTGATCGGGCTCCTCAGGGAGCGCCTGACACCCTACTGGCGTCAGATCCTCCTGGTGCTCGCCCTGCTGTTCGTACAGGCGATCACCAACCTCTACCTGCCGACGCTGAACGCCGATCTCGTCAACAACGGCATCGTCAAGGGGGACACGCATTACATCGTGGTCACGGGCGCCTTCATGCTGGGCGTCACCATGGTGCTGGTGATCGCCACCGTCATCGCCGTCTACTGGGGCTCCAAGACGGCCATGGCCTTTGGCCGCGACGTGCGCGCTCTGCTGTTCCGCAAGGTCGAAAGCTTCTCGCAAGCTGAGCTCAACCGGTTCGGCACGCCGTCGCTGATCACCCGCTCCACGAACGACGTGCAGCAGGTACAGATGGTGGTGCTGATGATGCTCAACCTGACGCTCGCGGCGCCGATCATGGCCATCGGCGGCATCATCATGGCGCTGCGCTTAGATGTGCCGCTCTCGAGCGTGATCCTGGTGGCGGTGCCGGTGATGGGCGTCTTCATCGGCCTCGTGCTGACCCGGGCCTTGCCGCTTTTCAGGTCGATGCAGAAGAAGATCGACCGCATCAACCAGGTCACGCGCGAGGTGCTGAGCGGCGTGCGCGTGATCCGCGCCTTCGACCGCGTCGACTACGAGGAGCAGCGCTTCGAGGTGGCCAACGCCGATCTCACCGGGACGACGCTGCGCGTGATGCGGCTGTTCGCCCTCATGATGCCGGTCCTGACCCTGATCCTCAGCCTCTCCACCGTGGCCATCGTCTGGTTCGGCAGCCTCCAGGTCGCCAATCACGGCATGCCCATTGGCGACCTCACAGCCTTCCTCATGTACATCCAGATCATCCTGATGGCCGTACTCATGGCGACCATCATGCTGATCATGGTGCCGCGGGCCTCCGCCTCTGCCGAGCGCATCCAGCAGGTGCTGCACGCCGAGATCTCGGTCAACGACCCCGAGACGCCGGTCGTGGACGCGCCGATCCGCGGCCACGTCGAGTTCAAGGATGTCGAGTTCCGCTACCCCGGCGCCGAAGAGCCGGTGTTGAACCACATCAGCTTCACATCGGCGCCCGGCGAGGTCACCGCCATCGTCGGCAGCACCGGCAGCGGCAAGAGCACCCTCATCAACCTCATCCCGCGCTTCTACGACGTCACCGGCGGCAGCGTCATCGTGGACGGCGTCGACGTGCGCGAGATGGCGCTGCAGGACCTCTGGCACAGGATCGGACTGGTACCGCAGAAAGCGTTCCTGTTCAGCGGCACCGTGGCCGACAACCTGCGCTACGGCGACGAAGAGGCCTCCGACCCAGAGCTCTGGCACTTTCTCGAGACCGCCCAGGGCACCGATTTCGTGAGCGAGATGCCCGAGGGGCTCGAAGCACAGGTCGACCAGGGTGGCGCCAATGTGTCGGGCGGGCAGCGCCAGCGCCTCGCCATCGCCCGGGCGCTCGCCAAGAAGGCCAGGATCCAGATCTTCGACGACAGCTTCTCGGCGCTCGATTTCACGACCGATGCCCGGCTGCGCGCGGCCCTCAAGCAGGAGACGACCGACTCTACCGTGATCATCGTCGCCCAGCGCGTCGGCACCGTCATGCACGCCGATCAGATCATCGTGCTCGAGGACGGCACCATCGTCGGCAAGGGCACGCACGAGGAGCTCCTGAAGACGAGCACGACCTACCGCGAGATCGTCGAGTCGCAGCTCGGCGCCGAGGGCGTGGCATGAGTAGCCCTCAGGGTTCCTCGCGACAGGGCGGCGGACTGCCGAGCACCCAGCCGCCGCGCCCGCCCGCCAGGCAGCGCGGCCCCGGCGGCGGCGGACCAGCCGGGGCGCTCGCCCGGCCGACCGAGAAGGCCAAGGACTTCCGCGGCACGCTCAAGCGCATAGTGGGCATGCTCAGGCCCGAGCGCGCCCGCATCATCGTCGTCCTGCTGCTCGCCGTGGTGAGCGTGACCTTCGCCGTCCTCGGTCCCAAAATCCTGGGCAACGCGGTGAACATCCTCTACGAGGGCGTCGCCAGTAAGAAGCTGAAGGCCGGCGTGACGCAGGCGCAGGCGATCGCCGGGCTCAAGGCCAGGGGCGAGTCGACGTTGGCGAAGATGCTGTCGGCCATGCACAATGTTCACCCGGGTCACGGCGTCGACTTCTCCTCCCTCGGCCGCACGCTGCTGGTGCTGGTCGGCATCTACCTGCTGAGCGCCCTCTTCGGCTGGGGCCAGGCGTACATCATGGCCGGAGCGGCGCAGCGCACCATGTTCCGCCTGCGCCGCGACGTCGACTTGAAGCTCGCCCGCCTGCCGCTGCGCTACTTCGACGACCATTCCCACGGCGACGTACTGAGCCGCATGACCAACGACATCGACAACATCTCGCAGTCGCTGCAGCAGAGCCTCACGCAGATCATCACGTCGGCGCTGACGATCATCGGGGTACTCATCATGATGCTCACGATCAGCCCGCTGCTGGCCGGCATCTCGGTGCTCTGCGTGCCGCTGTCGTTCGTGCTCACGCTCTTCATCGCCAAGTACTCACAGAAGCAGTTCGCGGCGCAGTGGCAGCACACCGGCGATCTTGGCGGCCACGTCGAGGAGATGTTCACGGGCCACAACGTAGTCAAGGTCTTCGGCCACCAGGACGAAGCGGTCGCGACCTTCGACCAGCAGAACGAGCAGCTCTACCAGGCGAGCTTCAGGGCGCAGTTCATCAGCGGCATCATCCTGCCGGTGATGAACTTCGTCAGTAACCTGAACTACGTGGCGATCTGTGTGGTGGGCGGGCTCGGGGTCGCCAGCGGCACGATGTCGCTCGGCGGTGTGACGGCCTTCATCCAGTACTCGCGCCAGTTCACGATGCCGATCACGCAGGTGGCCAGCATCATGAACGTGCTGCAGTCGACGGCGGCCTCGGCCGAGCGCGTCTTCGAGCTGCTCGACGAGCCCGAGGAAGAGGCCGACCCGGCCGCGCCGATCGTGCTCGAGCACACTCGCGGCCACATCACGCTCGAGGACGTGTCGTTCCGCTACCTGGCCGACACGCCGCTGATCGAGGACCTCACGCTAGACGTCGAGCCCGGCGAGACTGTGGCCATCGTCGGCCCCACCGGCGCCGGCAAGACCACCCTGGTGAACCTCCTGCTCCGTTTCTACGAGATCGACCACGGCCGCATCACGATCGATGGCGTCAATGCGCACGACATGAGGCGCAACGACCTGCGCGACCTGTTCGGCATGGTGCTGCAGGACACTTGGCTGTTCACCGGCACGATCCACGACAACATCGCCTACGGGCGCGAGGGCGCGACCGAGGATGAGGTGCGCGCCGCCGCCCAAGCGGCGCGCGTCGACCACTTCGTGCGCGCCCTGCCCAACGGCTACCAGACCGTGCTCGACGACGACGCCACTGCCGTCTCGCAGGGCGAGAAGCAGCTCCTGACCATCGCCCGGGCGTTCCTGTCCGACCCCGACATCCTCATCCTCGACGAGGCCACGAGCTCGGTCGACACGCGCACCGAGGTGCTCATCCAGGAGGCCATGGCCGAGCTCATGAAGGGCCGCACGAGCTTCGTCATCGCCCACCGCCTGTCGACCATCAGGGGCGCCGACATCATCCTCGTCATGGACCACGGGCACATCATCGAGCAGGGCTCGCACAAGGAGCTCATGGCGGCGCGCGGCTTCTACTACGACCTCTACGCCAGCCAGTTCGAGGGGGCCCTCGAAGAGGCGTCGTGACGGCGGCGACTCGCCCTCACTCGGCCGGCAGCACCGCCGCGCGGAGCGTCTCCCGGATCCAGGCACTCCAACGGTCGACGGTCCGACCCTGCTCGGCGACGAGAAAGCGGTAGGCGTCCCTAAACGACCTGCGTCGCGCCCGATCTCTTGGCGGCCTTCTTGCGCTCTTCGGAGCTCAGGATGTGCTTGCGCACGCGCACCGAGCTCGGCGTGACCTCGACCAGCTCGTCGTCGGCGATCCACTCGAGCGCCGTCTCGAGCGTGAGCGTGCGCACCACCTTGAGACCGGTGTCGATGTCTTTGGTGGACTGCCGGTAGTTGCCGAGCGCCTTGCGCTTGGTAGGGTTGCACAGCATGTCGTCGCCGCGTGAGTTCTCGCCCACGATCATGCCCTCGTAGACGCGCTCCATGGGGGCCACGAACAGCGTCGCCCGTTGCTGGAGGTTCTCGAGGGCATAGCCGGCCGACTCACCGGCGGCCTGGCTCACGAGCGAGCCGCGGTCGCGTCCGGGCAGCTCGCCGGCCCAGGGGCCGTAGCCCACGAAGCGCGAGCTCATGACGCCCAGGCCGCGAGTCTCGGTGAGGAACTCGTTGCGGTAGCCGATCAGGCCGCGGGTCGTGATGGTGAACTCGAGGCGTACCAGGCCGGTGAGGCTGGCGTGCATGCCGGTGAGCTCGCCCTTGCGCAGGCTGAGTGCCTGGATGACGGTGCCCTGGTAGTCGCCGGGCACGTCGATGACGAGTTCCTCCAGCGGCTCGAGCAAGTGGCCGCGCGCGTCGCGGTGGGTGATCACCTCGGGCTTGGAGACGCAGAGCTCCATGCCCTCGCGGCGCATCTCCTCGATCAGGATGGCGAGGTGCAGCTCGCCGCGGCCCGAGACCTTGACGCCGTCGGGGCGCCCCAGGTCGTCGACGCGCAGCGCCACGTTGACGCGCAGCTCGCGCTCGAGGCGGTCCTTGATCTGGCGCAGGGTCACGGCGCGGCCGTCGTCGCCGGCGAACGGGCCGTTGTTGACGAGGAAGAACATGCTGACGGTGGGTTCCTCGATCTCGAGCGGCGGCAGGGCCACGGCGGCAGGGTCGAGCTCGGGCGCGGCCAGCGTGTCGCCTATGGCGATCTCGTCGGGACCGGCGAGCCAGACGATGTCGCCGGCGGCGATCTCCTGGATCTCGCGGTTCTTGAGGCCGTGCGTGACCCAGAGATGAGTGACGCGAGCGGTCTGGTCGCCCACGATCTCCCAGTCGTCGTCTTGAGGCGACCCGGCTGCAGCGGGCGGCGAACCGGCCGCGACCGTCGACCCGGCTGACGCGGGCGGCGAACCGGTCGCGGCGGACGGACCGGCCGGCGCGGCGCTGCGACGCGTTTCGATGCGGCGCAGCTCGTCGCCGGCCCTCAACCGGCCCTGCAGCACTCGTCCGCAGCCGATGCGGCCCATGTAGTCGCTCCAGGCCAGCGTGCTCACCTGCATGAGAAACGGCGCTTCGAGGTCGACCTTGGGCGCCGGCACAGAGGCGACGATCGTCTCGAAAAGGTCGCGCATGCCGGCGGCGGCCAGCTCGGCGCGCATCGCCGGCGACAGCGTACCGCCCTCGGCGAGATGCGCCTCGCGGTCGCGCTCCTCGCGGCGGTATTCGTCGATGTCGTTGACGATCCAGCCTTCGAGCCCCGACCCGTAGAGCACCGGAAAGTCGAGCTGCTCGTTGGACGCGCCCAGCTCGACGAACAGGTCGAAGGTCGCGTCGAGGGCGCCCGAGGGGTCGGCGTTGGGCCGGTCGGCCTTGTTGACGATCACGATCGGGCGCAACCCGAGCCGCAGCGCCCGCATGAGCACGTAGCGGGTCTGGGGCATGGGGCCTTCGTTGGCGTCGACCAACAGGAGCACGGAGTCGACCATGCTCAGCACCCGCTCGACCTCGCCGCTGAAGTCGGCGTGGCCGGGCGTGTCGATGATGTTAATGAGGTAGCCCTGCCACTCGACCGTGCAGTGCTTGCTGCGGATCGTGATGCCGCGCTCGCGCTCGAGGTCGTTGCTGTCCATGACGCGCTCTTCGACGTGGGCGTTGTCGCGAAACACGCGGGCGGCCGAGAAGATCGCGTCGATCAGGGTCGTCTTGCCGTGATCGATGTGAGCGATTATGGCGAGGTTACGGATCTGGCTGGCGGCGTGCATGGCGTCTCTTTCGCGTGGCTTGGGCTGTGAGGCGACGGCAAAGCAAACCGCGCCGGCGCTGCGCGTCCGCGGCTCGCTCTTTGTAGTGTACACGGTCCGCGTCCGCGGGGCGCGGCGCCTGATCGTGGCGCGGCGCCTGACCGCGGAGCGGCGCCTGACCGCGGCGCGGCGCCTGACCGCGGCGCGGTCAGGGACTCGA
This sequence comes from uncultured Actinomycetes bacterium, assembly GCA_963845355.1. Classification (GTDB taxonomy): domain Bacteria; phylum Actinomycetota; class Thermoleophilia; order UBA2241; family UBA2241; genus Bog-752. The sequence continues at coordinate 6,519 of CAWJRV010000037.1, read as the reverse complement.
CCTCACGTGCGCTGCTCGCCGCCCACTACCGGGCGACAGCCGGTTCACAGCTCCATGAACATCTCTTAACGTGCCGCACGCTTGGGCCGCGGCTGCCGGGGGGATGAAGACGACCAGTTCCACTACGAAAGAGGTGCGACGAATGCCCAGGAAACTCCTTGCCGCAGTCGTAGCCGTCGTGGTCCTCGCTCTGGCGGTGTGGCTGGTGCCGACCGCGTTCGGCAGCGGTGGCAGCTCGACCAGCTCGACCGCGGCGACCACCGCGGCGGCGAGCACTGCGCCCACATCCTCGACGCCGACCCCGCACCCAGGCTGCACGCAGGGGTCCACGACCGCTCCGCAGTGACCGATCGCGGCCGGCCGCGGCCGCCCGCGCGGCGACACTCGTTTGCGGCAGAGGGGCGGTTCCGAGAAGGAGCCGCCCCTCTGTGCTTGTCGGGGCCGGCCTGCGGGGTGCGCTGGTTTTGAGCCTTCATCGCCCAGGGACAATCTGAGGCACAGGTCGGTAGCGAGAGGACCGACCATCCGATCCGTTGTCCGTGCGAGCCACGTGCCGGCGAAGGGAGGCTGTCCATGCTGTCGCTGCATCAGCGCAAGGTTGCCCGCGTGCTGTTCGACGAGTCCCACGGCGAGGCCTGGAGCATACGCCCAGACATCGCCGCCGCCATCCAGCCCGAACATGCGGCCGGGTCATCGTATGCGCTGGCTGCCGCGGCGCTCGCCGAGAGAGACTTCGAGGTCTCGGCAGTCACGGTGGGACCGCTTTCAGCCGCCGGTCTCGCGGCCGCCGACGTACTGGTCATCGCTCATCCGTCGGAGCCGCGCTGGGAGCGTACGGTGGGCGGTTCGCCGCTGCTGCGCCCCGACGAGATCGACGCCATCGAGGAGTTCGTCGCCGGCGGCGGCGGGCTGGTCGTGCTGGGCGAGACCGAAGAAGACAAGTACGGGGCCAACCTGAACGAGCTGCTGGCTCGCTTCGGGGCGGGCATCGACAACGTCACAGTCGAAGACCACAAGCGCCACAACGGCGCGCCGACGTGGGTGTTCGCCGAGCCCGATGCCGATGCCGACGAGTCGGGCTTGCTGCACCTCGTCGACACGGTCTGCCTGTACCGTGCGGGCGCGCTGCATGCCTCGCACGACGGTGCGGCGGTGTTGCGCACCGGCGCCGTGGCGCACCCCGCCGGCGCTCCCCTGCTTGCCGCCCTGCGTCATGGCGCCGGCCGGGTGATCGTGGCCGCCGACTCCGACCTGTTCGGCGACGACGTGCTGGGTGAGTTCGACCACCTGCAACTCTGGTTGAACCTGCTCTACTGGGTCGCTTTGCCGGCCTTTCGCGCCGAGCCGGAGCCGCTCGCGTCGGCCGCCCGGCTCGACGTCGCCTGGGAGCGTCTGCGCGACGAGACCGACGCGCTGCGCCGGCTTCAGGAGCCGCGTGGCGAGGTCGATCTGACACGACACGAGCTCGCCGCCGTGCGCGGCCACGTGGCGGCCATGACCGAGGCGATCGGCAGGCTGGGCAGTTACTTCCCTCACGAGCGGGCCTACTTGGACCAGGTCGCGCTCGACCTGCGCCGCTGGCTCGACGAGGGTTGCGGCAAGCCCGACTTCGCCGCGTCGCTTGCGCTGTTTCACCCCGAGCAGGACCGCAGCGATGGCAGGGAGCACCTGGTCGTGTTCCCTCTCTACACGCCCAACGGCTCGCCCGACACCCGTTTCGAGGCGCTGATCGTGCGCACGCCCTGGCCCGACTTCATCGCCCGGCTCGAACGCGAGGGCTACGACAACGCGAAGTTCGTGCCGGTGCAGCTCGTCGACCATACCCGGGGCTACGACGGCGAATGTGCGGTGCTGTTCCCCGAGACGGTGAGCGTCGCCGGCCGGCCGACCAACAACTTCGGCGGTATCTTCTGCGATCGCGAATCGGCGCGCTTTCGGGAGTCGACCGCGCGCGCGGTCGACGTGCTGCGTATCGACCTGCCGCCCGACGCGCAAGCCCTGGTCGGCAACGGCGATCTGGCGCTCGAGACCTACATCCTCTGGGACATGATCCACGACCGCTGGCACAGCCACGGCGATCTGCCCTTCGACCCCTTCATGATCCGTCAGCGCCTGCCCTACTGGATGTACTCGCTCGAGGAGCTGCGGGTCGACCTGGCGGCGTTCGGCAGCGCCGCCGCCCTGGAGCGCGAAGGCTTCGCCTTCGCGCGTTACATGAAGTACGGCATCGTCTTCGACCGCATCCTGCGGTTTCCGATCACCGGTAACCGGGTGCGCAACTACGACGGCCTCGGCGGGCAGCTCCTGTTTGCCTATCTGCACCAGAACGGCGTGGTGCACTGGACCGACAACCGCCTGCTGATCGACTGGGAGCGGGTCGAAGGGGCCGTGGCCGACCTGCGCGCCCGCCTCGAAGACCTGTACCGCCGCGGCATCGACCTGAGCAAGGTCTCGTACTGGATCGCGGCCCACGACCTGGTGGCCGAGTATGTGCGGCCGAACGTCGGCTCGCAGTGGCAGCGCGAGGGTCGGGTGTACTCAGACGAGGCCGACCCGCGCGCCTGGGTCGACCGTGTGCTCGACGACGAGTTCCCGCTCAGCATGTTCTACGAGACGCTCAAGAAGAAGCTCGCCGAAGAGCTCGTGGCCGTCTGAGCGCGCCGCGTCGGCGCACGAGCGCTGCCCAAGGCGTCCCGCCGCCGCGCGGGGTCACTGCCGGGGCGCGGTCGGCGCCCGTCGCGGCCCGGTGGGGGTCAGCGGTCGATCGTTTTCATGTCGGCGTAGCGCTGGCCGGCGGTGGCGCCGGGCGGCAGGGCATGGTCGAGCCGCTCCAGGTCGTCGTCGCTCAGCACGAGCGCCGCCGCGGCGACGTTCTCTTCGAGGTAGCGGCGCCGTTTGGTGCCGGGGATCGGCACCACGTCGGCGCCGCGGTGCATGACCCAGGCGAGCGCGAGCTGGGCGGCGGTCACGTGCTTGTCGGCGGCGATCTCCTCGAGGCGCCGCAGCAGCTCCAGGTTGCGCGCCAGATTGTCGTCCTGAAAGCGCGGGTGACGGCTGCGAAAGTCGCCCTCGTCGCGCAGATCGTCGGGGCTGCGAAAGCGGCCGGCGAGAAAGCCGCGACCCAGCGGCGAGTAGGCGACGAAACCGATGCCGAGCTCGCGCACGGCCGGCAGGATCTCCTCTTCGGGGTCGCGCGTCCAGAGTGAGTACTCGGTCTGCAGCGCGCTGATCGGGTGCACGGCGTGGGCGCGACGGATGGTCGAAGGCGACGCCTCGGAGAGGCCGAGGTAGCGGACCTTGCCCTCGCCGACGAGCGCCGCCATGGCGCCGACCGTCTCTTCTATAGGCACCGTCTTGTCGACGCGGTGCTGGTAGTAGAGGTCGATGTGGTCGACGCCCAGGCGTGCGAGCGAGGCCTCGCAGGCGGCGCGCACGTAGTCGGGACGGCCGTTCACGCCCACCCAGCTACCGTCCTCGCGGCGCTCGTTGCCGAACTTGGTCGCCAGCACGGCCCTGTCGCGGCGTCCGGCCAGGGCTCGTCCGACCAGGCGCTCGTTGGTGAACGGCCCATACATGTCGGCCGTGTCTATGAGGTCGACGCCGAGGTCGAGGGCGCGGTGGATGGTGGCGACGGCCTCGGCCTCGTCGCTCGGCCCGTAGAACTCCGACATGCCCATGCAGCCCAGTCCCTGCGCCGAGACCTCGAGCCCCTGACTTCCGAGCCTGCGTCTGTCCATCAGTCTCCTTTGGGATCGATAGCAAGCCGCGCCCCACGTCGCTCGGTCGAGCCACGGGGGCCACATGTCGGCATCGTATTCCCACAGGCCGGTGGCCGGTAACGAGGGAGCGGGCCGGCCAGGCCGTCAAACGACTGCGTCGTTGCCGCTCAGGCCGGCGTGACTTCGTGACGCGCCTAGTGCCGGCGACCGACTGCGTCGTTGCCGCTCAGGCCGGCGTGACTTCGTGACGCGCCTAGTGCCGGCGACCGACTGCGTCGTTGCCGCTCAGGCCGGCGTGACTTCGTCGCGCGCCTAGTCGGACGGTGAGGGGGTCGGTGTGGGCGACTCGCTCGCCGAAGGCTCGGGGGAGGGCGTCGGCGATGCGGTGGGCGAGGCGCTTGCGGTGGGCACTGGGGTGGGGGTGGTGCTCGGCGACGCCGTCGGCGACGGTGAGCCGTCGCCGGGCGGTGGCGTGTAGCCGGTGTCGCCGAGCTGGCTGTCGGTCGTAGTCGGCGACGGCGTCGGCGAGGGCGACCCGAGCACTGAGGCGGTCGGTGACGGGCCGGCGGCGGTCGTGGCCGCGGCGACCGTGGCGCGCGGGGTCGGTCGCGACGTACGGGCGCCGGCCAGGGCGGCGCCCCCGATGTGGGCCGTCGCCGGGTGCGTTGCGGCGGCGGCGCTGGGCAGGGGAGCATGGCCGCGGTGAGTCAGGTGATGAGCATCGCTCACGCCGACCGACATGGTGGCGGCCGCGGCGACCACGGCGGCCAGCTTGAGCGCCGCGGAGTTGGCCAGGAGTGATCCGAGGCCACCGCTCGCGACTCCGGCCGGCGCGGCGTAGCCGGCGCCGAGGGCGATATGGCTCAGGTCGGGCAGGGGATGGATCGGCGCAGGCACCGGCGGCGGCGGCGGTTTGAGCAGCCCCGTGGGCAGCGGTACGAGGGGCAGCACGAGGCCGGCGCCGACCCAGGCCGGCACGGCGCGCTTCTCGACTCCGGCGAGGTCGGCGAAGTGGCCGCGAAACGACGTGCGGGCGCGGGCCAGCAGCACTTCGGCGGAGCCGGGCGTGACGTCGAGCATGGCGGCCAGCTCGGCGGTCGAGAGGCCATGGACGTCCTTGAGCAGCAGGGCGGCCTGCTGGCGGGCGGTCATCGTCTCGAGCGTGCGCTCGAACAGAGCGCCGAGCTCGGCCTGCTCGAACGGATCGCCCGGGGCGGCGACGTCGCAGTCGTCGCGCTCGGGGTCGGCGGGACGCCGGCGGGCGGCCGCTCGCAGGTGGTCGTAGCAGCGGTTCAGCGTCATACGGTACAGCCAGGGTCGCAGCCGCACCTCGCGGTCGCGCGGCAGTCGTTCGTAGGCGCGGATCAGGACATCGTGGGTGATGTCCTCGGCATCCTGGCGGTGGTGGACCATGCGCAGGGCGAGATGGAAGATGCCGACCGCGTACAGCCCATGCAGGCGATCGAGCGAATCGGGGGTGCGGCGGCGCAGGTCTGACAGGAGGCGCTCGTCGGCCGGGTCGAGACCGAACGACGGTCCCGAGCCAGCGACGGTCGTTGGTCCCTCACTCACCGACTTGCGCACCTGACGCCCCCGGCGTCGACGTTCACTGCCCTGTTACATAAACGCGAAAGGTCCGGCCAACCCTAACAGCCGTGCGGCTATTTGTCGCCGAGGGTGTCGGCGAAGTGTCGCCCGGCGTGTCGACGGAGCATCGCCTGAATGCCGCCTGAGCGCCGTCGCCGCTAGGGTTCGCGCCGTCGCCGGCGTTTCTCCTGGTGATGAAGCTGTCCCCGCAGCTGGTCCCCGAACAAGGAGGAAGCCATGAAGAAAGCGTTGATCGTGCTGGCCGTCTTCGTCGTTGCGCTGGCGGTGTGCGCGCCGGCCTTCGCGCAGTCCGGCGTCGTCGCCCCCGATCACATCACCTGGTGGCAGCCCGCCCACAACTTCACCGCCGCCGGCAACGCCCAGGCCATCGATACCACGAACGGTCGCGTCGTGGTCCGCGTGTGGCTCGCGTCGATCGGCGTGGCGCCCTTCCTGGGCAACGATCTGACCGTGGTCGTCACCCCCAGCACGCAACTCCTGCGCGCGCATGGCAACCGCTATCGCAGCATCCAGCTCAGCGACATCTGGCTCGGCGAGCACCTGCGCGTGACCGGCACCATCGACCGCAGCGATCCCAAGGCCCCCGTCTACACGGCCACTCGCATGGTCGCCCGCAGGGTGGTCGCTCCCGACCAGCTCAAGTGGTTCGCCTGCCGCGGTCCGATCAAGGCCGTCGACACGACCGCCGGCACGGTCGACCTGCGTCCGCTGGTCGTCACCCGCGGCCTCTGGGACGTCCTGGGCGTCAAAACCACCTTCGTGGTCGCGCCGAACGCCCGGATCTTCACCTGGGTCGCCGCCAAGCCCGTCGTACTGACCCTCGCCGACCTCACCGCCGGCGAGCGTGTTCTGGCGCAGGGCTCGATCGATCGCAGCGTCCCTGCGACGCCCGTGTTCACCATCGAGTGGATGCGCGTCTGGGAGCCCCAGCCGGCTTCGTGAGACGCTGACCTCGAGCGCGGGGGCGGCGGCCGTAGGCCGCCGCCCCCGCGCGTCTTGCCATCGTACCGGCCCCCGCGCGCTTTAACGTCGCACCGGCCCGCGAGCGCCGGGTCTGATCGCCCCACCCGCCTGCGGCCGTCGGGTCTTCCGCGGGCACGCGCCGGGTCTTTCGCCGTCGAACGCCGTGTCTTTCGCGGGCTCGCGTCGGGTTCTTCGCAGGGAAGCTCCTCAAGCCGTGGTCGCGTGCGCT
>CAWJRV010000036.1:0-40715 GCA_963845355.1 uncultured Actinomycetes bacterium | reverse complement strand
CACCGAGAGCGCCTACCGCAATCGCATCCGCTCACCTTCGTTTGCCCTGCTCCAGGTATTGCCGCTCCTGGCCGAGGGCCTCGAGATACCCGACCTGATCACGATCCTCGGCAGCATCGACTTCGTGATGGCCGACGTCGACCGATGAGCGAGCCACCGACCATGAGCCGCGCCGCGATCCTGCCGAAGGGCCCGGGGCCCCTGTTCACCGAGTTGCGCCCATGCTGACGGACAGCGAACGACACGAGATCGAAGCCACCCTGCACCACTACCCGCATCGCGCTGCGGCGGCGGCCGGGGCGATGCGCGTCGTCCAGCGCCACCGCGGCTTCCTCTCCGACGAGGCGCTGGCCGACATCGGGGACTTTCTCGGGGTCTCGGTCGACGAGCTCGACTCGCGCGCCACCTTTGCCAACATGCTCTTCCGCCGTCCGGTCGGCCGGCACGTGATCCTGATCTGCGACAGCCACTGCTGCTACGTCATGGCCTACGAGCGGATGCGCGACCATATCGCCGCCCGCCTGGGGATCGGCCTCGGCGAGACCACCCCCGACGGTCGCTTCACGTTCCTGCCCATCGTCTGCCTCGCGCAGTGCGACCACGCCCCGGCCATGCAGATCGGCGACGACTTCTACGGCGATCTCACGCCCGAGCGCATCGACCAGATCCTGGCGACCTATGAGTGACCGGCAGACCACCGGCGTATCACCCGACGAGCGGCCGCTGACCGCCGCCTTTCGCGCCGACGGCCGCCCGCCGAGCCTCGCCGACTACGAGGCGGCCGGCGGCTACGCGGCGCTGCGCGCTGTGCTGGGCGGACTCGCGCCCGCCGACCTCATCAAGCTGGTGAGCGACTCCGGGCTGCGCGGCCGCGGCGGCGCCGGCTATGCCACCGGCCGCAAGTGGAGCTTCGTACCCCAGGGCGACGACGCGCCGGCGGTCAAGTACGTGGTCTGCAACGGCGACGAGATGGAGCCCGGCAGCTTCAAGGACCGTTTCCTGATCGAGGGCGACCCGCACCTGCTGGTCGAGGGCATGATCCTGGCCTGCTACGCGATCCAGGCGACGACCGGCTACATCTTCCTGCGCGCCCAGTACGACAGGCCCTACGCCCTGCTCGCCCAGGCGATCGCCGAGGCCAAGGCCAAGGGCTACCTCGGCGAGCACATCCTGGGCAGCGGGTTCAGCCTCGACATCCACCTCCACGTGAGCATCGGGCGCTATATGTGCGGCGAGGCGTCGGGCATGCTGAACGCCCTGCAGAGCGACCGCCCGAACCCCCGCTGGCGACCACCGCACATGGCCAGCGCCGGCCTCTGGAGCCGCCCGACCGTGGTCAACAACGTCGAGTCGCTCTGCTGCCTGCCCGGGATCGTCAGGCTGGGCGCCGAGCGCTGGCGCGCCCTCGGACGCAGCGACGAGGGCGGCACGCGCATCTACGGCGTCTCGGGCCGTGCCCGGCGCACGGGCGCCTGGGAGCTGCCCGTCGGCACGCCCATGCGCGAGGTGATCGAGCAGCACGCCGGCGGCCTGCGCGAGGGCTTCGAGCTGCGCGCCGTGCAGCCGGGCGGCGCCTCGACTGCCTTCGTGCCGGCCGCGGCCATCGACGTGCTCATGGACTTCGATCACATGAAGGCGGCGGGCCACAGCCTGGGCACCGGTACGATGCTGCTCATCGACCAGTCCATCTGCCCGGTGGGGCTCACGCTCAACCTCGTGCGCTTCTTCGCCCAGGAGTCGTGCGGCTGGTGTACGCCCTGCTGGGCCGGCCTGCCCTGGACGGTCGACATCCTGACCGACATCGAGGAGGGCCGCGGTCGCCCCGAACAGCTCGACCTGCTGGCCGAACACATCTGGTTCATGACCTCGGAGACCTGCTTCTGCGACCTCGCGCCGAGCGCCATGAAACCGCTCGGCTCCGCCCTCGAGCTGTTTCGCGACGAGTTCGAACGCCACATCGCCGAGGGCGGCTGCCGTCACTCGAGGCCGGGAGTGCTCGCCCCCGACGGCGCCTCCGCGAGCAGGGCGGGCCGCTGATGGCGATCGTCACGATCACCATAGACGGCGCCCGTCACGAGGTCGACGACGACCGCAACCTGCTCGACATCTGCCTCTCGCTGGGCTACGACGTGCCCTACTTCTGCTGGCATCCCGCGATGGGTTCGATCGGCGCCTGCCGGCAGTGCGCCGTCAAGCTCTTCTGGGACGACCACGACCAGAAGGGCGAGATCGTCATGGCCTGCCTCACACGCCCGCGCGAGGGCAATCGGGTGGCCATCTCAGACGAGGACGCGGTGCGCTTTCGCGCCACGGTCATCGAGCTGCTCATGGTCAGCCACCCGCACGACTGCCCGGTCTGCGACGAGGGCGGCGAGTGTCACCTGCAGGACATGACCGTGATGACCGGCCACGTCTACCGCCGCTACCCCTATCGCAAGCGCACCTTCGAAAACCACGATCTGGGTCCCTTCGTCACTCACGAGATGAACCGCTGCATCCAGTGCTATCGCTGCCTGCGCTTCTATGCCGACTACGCCGGCGGCCACGACTTCGGCGCCTTCGGGCTGCGCAACGAGGTCTACTTCGGGCGCCTGCGCGACGGCGCTCTTGACAGCGAGTTCAGCGGCAACCTGGTCGAGATCTGCCCTGTCGGAGTCTTCGACGACAAGACCTTCGCCGCTCACTACACGCGCAAGTGGGACCTGCAGACGGCCCCCGCCGTGTGCGCTTTCTGCGGTCGCGGCTGCAACACCATCGCCGGTGAGCGTTACGGCGAGCTGCGCCGCGTGCTGAACCGCTTCAACGGCGAGGTCAACGGCTACTTCCTGTGTGACCGCGGGCGCTACGCCTACGAGTCGGTGAACGGCGCCGAGCGGGTGCGCAGACCGATCGTCGGCCTCGCGGGCCTGTCGGCCAGCGAGCTCGTGCGCGGCCTGGGCGCGCGGCTCGAATCGGCCTTCGGCGAGCGGCGCGTGGCCGTCGGGGCGCGGCCGCGCGTCGCGCGGCCGCGCCCCGTCGGCATCGGCTCGCCGCGGGCCTCGCTCGAAGCCAACTTCGCCCTCAAACGGATGGTCGGCTCCGAGCGCTTCTTCCTGGGCCTCTCCGACGGCGAGCAGACCCTGGTCGAGCGCGCCGCCGAGCTTCTGCGCGAAGGCCCCTCGCCCGCCCTCACCCTGCACGATATCGAGGCCGCCGACCTCGTCATCGTGCTCGGCGAAGACCTCACCAACACGGCGCCCATGCTCGACCTCTCGGTGCGCCGCTGGGCGCGCCTGCGGCCCACGATCGCCGAGGAGAGGCTGGGCATCGCGCGCTGGAACGATGCCGGCGTCGGGGCCGTCAAGAAGGAAGAACCGAGCGCGCTGTACCTGGCCACGACCCATGCCGGCAAGCTCGACGAGATCGCCGCCGAGACCCTGCACGCCGCCCCCGACGACCTCGCCCGGTTCGCCCTGGCGCTGGCGGCGGCGCTGGGCCCGTCGGGCGCGGCGCAGGGCGCCAAGAAGCGAAAGACGAGAAAGACGGCGGCCGGCGCGGCGGCCGCGGACGAGGCCGCCCGGCTCGAGCGTTTCGCCGCGGCCCTGCGAGCGGCGCAGCGGCCGGTCGTGATCTCCGGCGTCAGTTGCGGCAGCCCGGCGCTGCTCGAGGCGGCGGCCGCGCTGGCGCGGGCCCTGCCGGGCCCGCGCCCGGCGGCGGCCGCACCGCTCGCCCTGGTCGTGCCCGAGGTCAACACGATGGGGCTCGTCTTGTTGGGCGGACGGCGGCTTTCCGAGGCCTTCCGCCTGGCCGCCGAGGGCGACGTCGAGGTCGCCCTGGTGATCGAGAACGACCTCTACCGCCGCGCGCCGGCGGCCCAGGTCGAGGCCTTCCTGCAGGCCGCGGGCACGGCTATCGTGATCGACCACGTGAAGACCGCCACCGGCGCGGCCGCGGCCGCAGTGCTGCCGGCCGCGTCGTGGGCGGAGAGCACCGGCACGTTCGTGAGCCACGAAGGCCGGGCCCAGCGCTCGTTCCAGGTGATGGTGCCGCCGCGACCGGTCCAGCCGACCTGGCGCTGGCTTTCGGCCCTCGCCAACGCCGCCCGCCTGCCGGCCGGCCAGGACTGGCTGAGGCTCGACGACGTGCTTGCCGAGCTCGCCCGCGAGCGCCCGGACCTGGCGCCCGCGGCCCTGGCCGCGCCCCCCGCCGACACACGCGTCGTGGACATGAAGATCGCCCGCCAGCCGAGCCGCTACAGCGGCCGCACGGCGATGCACGCCGACGTCTCGGTCTTCGAGCCCGCGCCGCCCGACGACCACGACGCCCCTTTGAGCTTCTCCATGGAAGGCTACCGCGACGAGCCGCCGGCGGCGCTCGTGACGCGCTACCACGCCCCGCGCTGGAACTCGGTGCAGGCGCTGAACAAGTTCCAGCAGGAGGTCGGCGGTCCACTGCGCGGCGGCGACCCGGGGGTGCGCCTCATCGAGCCGCCCGGCACGCCGGCGGCCGGCGCCGCGAAGCCTGGCGCGGCCACCGCGACCGCTTCATCGGCTGCCGCCGGCGGGCCGGCGACAGCGACCGCCTCGCTCCCGGCCGGCCCCGCCGCGCCGACGGCGTTCCGCCCGTCGCCCGACCGGCTGCTCGCCGTGCCGCGGCACCACATCTTCGGTTCCGAAGAGCTCAGCATGCTCTCGCCGCCGGTCGCCGGTCGCGCGCCGGCCGCCTACCTGGCCCTGAGCGCGCCCGACGCCGAGCGCTTCGACGCTGCTGAGGGCCGGCTCCTCACAGTGCTGGTGAACGAGCTGCGTCTCAGCCTGCCGGTGCGGATCGACGCCTCGCTGCCCGAGGGCGTGGCCGGCCTGCCCGTCGGGCTTCGCGGCCAGCCGTTCCTGGCGCTGCCGGCCGAACTCGAGATCGAGCACCCGGACGGCCATGCCTGACGCCGTCACCCAGCTCCTGCGCCTCGCCCCCGCCTTCGTGGCCGTGGCCTGGTCGACCCTGGCCTACGACATCGTGATCATTGCGGTCGTGTTCGTGGGGGCGCTGTCGATCGCCGCCGGCCTCACCTGGTTCGAGCGCCGCCTGCTGGGCCTCTTTCAGGACCGCCTCGGGCCCAACCGGGTCGGCCCCGCCGGGCTGCTGCAGCCCCTGGCCGACACCGTGAAGATGCTCACCAAAGAGGACTGGATCCCACCCTTCGCCGACCGCGCACTCTTCATTCTAGCGCCTGCCATCATCATCGTCTCGGTCCTCATGGCCTTCGTCATCGTGCCCGTGAGCCGCACCTTCGTGGTCGCCGACCTGAACATCGGCCTGCTTTTCTTTTTGGCCATGTCGTCGCTGGGGGTCTACAGCGTGGCTCTCGCCGGCTGGGCGTCGGCGAGCAAGTATTCGGTGATCGGCGGCCTGCGGGCGGCTGCCCAGATGATGAGCTACGAGGTCTTCATGGGGCTCGCCCTGGCCGGGGTCGTGCTGCTCGCGGGCTCGTTCGACCTGAACCGCATCGTCGCAGCTCAGCACGGCCTCTGGTACATCGTGCCGCAGTTCCCCGGGTTCATCATCTTCCTGCTGGCCGGGTTCGCCGAGATGCGGCGCATCCCGTTCGACCTGGTCGAAGCCGAAAGCGAGCTCGTGGCCGGCTATCGCACCGAGTACTCCGGCATGAAGTCCGGCATGTTCCTGGTCGGCGAGTACCTCGGCATGACGCTCATCGCGGCGCTCATCGTCACGCTCTACTTCGGCGGCTGGCTGGGACCCGGGTTGCCCGGCTTTCTCTGGTTTGCGATCAAGGTGTTCATCGTCATCGCCTTCTTCATCCTGGTGCGCGGCACGCTGCCCCGGCCGCGCTACGACCAGCTCATGGAGCTCGGCTGGAAGATCCTGCTGCCGCTGTCGCTGGCCAACCTGGCCATCACCGGCGCCATCATCCTGGCGGTGGGGCGATGAGCTACCTGCGCGGCTTGTGGATCGTTTTTTTGCATCTCTTCCGGCGCAGCGATACGGTGCAGTACCCCAAGGAGATGACCTATCTGCCGCCCCGCTTTCGCGGCCGCATCGTCCTCTCGCGCGACCCCGACGGGGGCGAGCGCTGCGTGGCCTGCTACCTCTGCGCAGTGGCCTGCCCGGTCGACTGCATCGCCCTGCAGGCGACCACCGACCAGGACGGCCGCCGCTACCCGGCCTGGTTTCGCATCAACTTCTCGCGCTGCATCTACTGCGGTTTCTGCGAGGAGGCCTGCCCGACCTACGCCATCCAGCTCACGCCCGATGCCGAGATGAGCGAATACGTCCGCGCCAGCATGGTCTACGAGAAAGAGGACCTGCAGATCGCCGGCACCGGCAAATACCACGACTACAACTTCTACCGCGTCGCCGGCCTTTCGATCGGCGGCAAGGGTAAGGGCGAGGCCGAGAACGAGGCCCCGCCGCTCGACATCAAACGGCTGCTGCCGTAGGCCCGCCGGAGGAGTCGGTGACAGTCGTCTTCTACATCGCCGGAGTGGTCGCCCTGATCTCGACGCTGCTCGTGATCACGCGCCGCAACACGCTCCACGCGCTGCTGTACCTCGTCGTCAGCCTGCTGGCCGTGGCGGTCGTCTTCTACGCGCTCGGGGCGCCCTTCGTGGCGGCTCTCGAGGTGATCGTCTACGCCGGCGCCATCATCGTCTTGTTCCTGTTCACCGTGATGCTGCTGAACATCGGCCGCGACGACGACGCCGAGGGCGAAGCCCGGCTGCATGCCACCGCCTGGATCGGACCCGGCCTGCTGGCCGTCGTGCTGCTCGCCGAGCTCGCCTGGGCGATCAGCACCGGCGCGTCGGCCCAGGTGGGCGCCCGCGTCGTCGGGCCGCGCGAGGTCGGCGTGGCGCTCTACGGGCCGTATGCCATCGGCGTCGAGCTCGCCTCGACGCTGCTGCTGGCCGCCCTGATCGGCGCCCGGCACCTCGGCCAGCGCCAGCGCGAGCTCGACCCCGGGCTGAGGCAGACGGCCGCCGCCGGAGCGACCGGCGGTCTTGCCGGTGGTGCGGCCGGTGGTGCGGCGACCAACGCCGCCGACGTCGCGGCCGTCCAGGGCGAAGCCGCCGACGTCGCGGCGACCCAGGGCGAGGCTGCCGCTTTGGCAGCCGCGCCTGCCGCAGCCGCGCCCACCCCAGCCGCGCCCGACTCGCCCGCGGCCGGCGACAAGCCAAGCGACACGCGCTTCTGGCGAAAGGACGACGACTGATGGCCCACGTGCCCTTCGAATACGGGCTCTACCTGGCAGCGGCGCTGTTCCTGATCGGTCTGGTCGGCGTGCTGGTGCGTCGCAACCTGATCTTCGTGCTGGCCTCGATCGAGATCATGTTGAACGCCGCAGGCCTCGCTTTCGTCGTGGCCGGCTCGCGCTGGGGGCGGCCCGACGGCCAGGTGATGTTCATCTTCATCCTCTCGATGGCGGCCGCCGAGGTGGCCGTGGGCCTCGCCCTGGCGCTGCTCTACCGGCGCGCCTTCGGCTCGCTCGACATCGACGAAGCCAGCCGGATGCGAGGCTGACGATGCTGCATCTCCTGTTCCTCGTGCCGTTGCTGCCGTTCACCGGCTTCGTCGTGCTGGCGCTGGCCGGCCGGCGTCTCTCGCACGGCGCCATCGCGGCCGTAGGCGCCGGCTCCGTGGGTCTCGCGGCGCTCGTGGCCGGCGCGATCGCGATCGACTTCGTGGCGAGCCCGCCGGCCGGCCACGCCTTCGGCCAGGTCCTGTGGACCTGGCTCAGCGTGGCCGGCCTCAAGGTGCAGGTCGCCTTCTACCTCGACCCCCTGGCGATCTGCTTCATCTCGATCATCACCTTCGTGGGCTTTCTCATTCACCTCTACTCGGTCGAGCACATGGCCCACGACGACGGCTACGCCCGCTTCTTTGCCTACATGAACCTCTTCGTCGGCTTCATGCTCGTGCTCGTGCTGGCCGACAACCTGCTGCTGCTCTACCTGGGTTGGGAGGGCGTCGGCCTCTGCAGCTACCTGCTGATCGGCTTCTGGTACAAGCACTGGTACAACGGCTACGCCGCCCGCAAGGCGTTCGTCGTGACGCGCGTCGGCGACACGGCCATGATCGTCGGCCTCTTCCTGCTGTTCACGCAGCTCGGCACGCTGCAGATCCAGCCGCTCATGGCGCGCGCCGCGGCGGCCTGGCCGCAGGGCTCCGCCCTGCCGGTGGCCGCCGCTTTGCTGCTGCTCGGCGGCGCCGTCGGCAAGTCGGCCCAGCTCCCGTTGCAGACCTGGCTGCCCGACGCCATGGCCGGTCCTTCGCCGGTCAGCGCCCTGATCCACGCGGCCACCATGGTCACCGCCGGCGTCTACCTGATCGCCCGCACCAACGTGCTCTTCGACCTGGCGCCGGCGGCGCGTACGACCGTGGCCGTGATCGGCGCCGCGACGCTCGTCTACGCCGGGGTGAGCGCCCTGTTCCAGGTCGACCTCAAGCGCATCCTGGCCTACTCGACCGTGAGCCAGGTGGGCTACATGTTCCTCGCCCTGGGCGTGGGCGCGTGGTCGGCCGGCGTCTTCATGTTCATCACCCATGCCTTCTTCAAGGCGCTGCTGTTCCTGTCGGCCGGCGTCGTCATCGAAGCCCTGGACGACGAGCACGACATCTTCAAGATGGGCGGCCTGCGTACCCGCCTGCCGGTGGCGTTCTGGAGCTTCCTGATCGGCGCCGCCGCCCTGGCCGCCCTGCCGATCGTCACCGCCGGCTTCTACAGCAAGGACCTGATCATCGATCGCGCCCTGCAGTCGACCGAGGGTGGTTTCTGGCTGTGGATCGCTGCCCTGGCGGGCTCGCTGCTGACCGGTCTGTACGCGTTCAGAGCGGTGTTCGTCGTCTTCTTCGGGCCGGCGCGCAGCGAGCCGCGAGCGGGTTTTCGCACCGGCCTCGCAGTACGTCTGCCGCTGATCGTGCTGGCAGTGCTTGCCATCGGCGGCGGCCTGATCGACATTCCGCGCGGCTGGGCCCACCTGCAGAAGCTCGACGACTTTCTGGCGCCCGTGCTGCCGGCGGCGCCGCTACGCCACGGCGGCCTCGCCGCCGGCCTGTGGACGACGTTCCTGCCCGGCGTCGTCGCGCTGGCCGGCATCGGTCTCGCCTTCCTGCTCTACCAGCGGCGGCGCCAGGAGACGGCCGAGGCGCAGACCTCGGGCGCCGCCCGCTACTTCCTGGGCGGCTGGGGCTTCGACTGGCTCTACCACTACGCCTTCGAGGTGCCGTACCTGTGGTTCGCGCACGTCACGCGCAACGACCTGTTCGAGCCTCCGGTGGCCGGCCTCGCCTGGCTCACTCGCACCGGCTGGCGCGCCCTGTCTGCCACCCAGAACGGTCTCGTGCGCTCGTATCTGTTCGTGATCGGCCTGGGCGTCGCGGTAGGCATCCTGATCGTGGTGCTGCGATGAACGGGGCGCCGCACATGAGCGAGGTACCGCTATGATCCTGGTCGCTCTGATCGCCTGGCCCTTCGTCGCCGGCATCGCCGCCTGGCTTGCCGGCCGCCGCCGGCCCGACGCCGCCCGCTGGGTATCGGCTCTGGCCATGGCCGCCGGTCTCGTAGCCGTCGCCGTCGAGTGGATCGTCAAGGCGCCCGACTTCTCGCTCGCCGGTCACGGACCGTTCGTCGCCTCGGTGCACGTCGCCTGGGTGCCGCAACTGGGCATCAGCTTCTTCGTGGCCGCCGACGGCCTCAGCCTGGTGATGGTCACGCTCTGCTACGCGCTCGGCCTGCTGGCCGTGCTGTCGTCGTGGCACGAGGTCACCGAACGGGTCGGCTTCTTCCATTTCATGCTGCTCTGGACGATCGCCGCCCTGGTCGGCGTATTCACCGCGCTCGACCTGTTCCTGTTCTACTTCCTGTTCGAGATGATGCTCGTCCCCATGTACTTCCTGATCGCCCTGTGGGGTCACGAGCGGCGCGTCTATGCGGCCGTCAAGTTCTTCCTGTTCACCCAGATCGGCGGCCTGTTCATGCTCGTCTCGATCCTCGCTCTCTACGTCATCCACGGTCGCCAGACCGGCGTCTACACGTTCGACTACCTCCGGCTGCTGGGCACCCACCTTTCGCTCACCACGGCGACCTGGCTCATGCTCGGCTTCTTTGCCGCCTTCGCCGTCAAGTTGCCGGCCGTGCCCCTGCACACCTGGCTGCCCGACGCCCACACCCAGGCGCCGACCGCCGGCAGCCTGGTGCTGGCGGGCCTGCTGATCAAGATCGGCGCCTACGGGATGATCCGTTTCATGGTGCCGCTGTTCCCACACGCCGCGTTTCGCGCCGCCCCCGTGTTCATGGGCCTCGCCGTCCTGGGCATCCTCTACGGGGCGGTGCTGGCCTTTGCCCAGCACGACCTCAAGCGCATGGTCGCCTACACCAGTGTGAGCCACATGGGCTTCGTGCTGCTGGCGATCTTCGCCTGGAACACGCTGGCGCTGCAGGGCGCCGTGCTGGAGATCGTCTGCCATGCCTTCTCGACGGGCGCCCTGTTTGCCATCGTCGGGCTCATGCAGGACCGCCTGCACACCCGCGACATGGACAAGATGGGCGGCCTGTGGATCGCGGCGCCCGGCATGGGCGCCTTCGCCCTGTTCTTCGCCCTGGCTTCGCTCGGCCTGCCCACGCTGGGCAACTTCGTCGCCGAGTTCCTCATCTTGCTCGGCACGTGGCCGGTGAGCGAGCCGGCCGCCGTGCTGGGCGCTGTCGGCCTGGTCGCGGCCACCATCTACGCGCTGTGGCTCGTGCAGCGCGTCTTCCAGGGTCGCGAGACGCCGGCCCTGGCGCTGCCCGACCTGACCGTGCGCGAGGGCGTCATGCTGGCCGCCATGGCCGCCCCGCTGCTGTGGCTGGGCCTCTACCCGCAGCCGCTGTTCAACGCCGTGCGGCCGAGCCTGGCCGCCCTGCAGCAGCGCGCCGTGCGCGCACCCGCGCCGGTGGGCGCCGCCATGCCGGCGCCGGCGACGGTGAGCGGCTCCAGTGCGCTTCACGCGGCGGCGCCGCAGCCGGCCGCCGCCGACACGTTCGACGCACAGGCTCCCGGAGGCGCTTGAGTGAACGCTGCCGACCTCGTCACCTCGATGCCGATCGCCGTGGCCGCCCACGACGTCGTCATGCTGCTGCCGATCATCGCGCTGACCGTGTCGGCCCTCGTCGTGATGCTGGCGGGAACGTTCCACACGAGCCATCGGCTGACCGCCGGCCTCACGCTGGCCGGCCTTGCCTGGACGGTGGCCATGATCCCGATCGCCCAGATCCGGCACGATCACCAGGTCACTGCCCTGCTCCTGCTCGACGACTGGGCGCTCTTCTTCATCGGCCTGCTGGCGGCGACCACCGCCGGCGTGGTCCTCATCTCGTACGGCTACCTGGCGCGTCGCGAGCACCATCCCCACGACTACTACACCCTGCTGCTGCTGGCCACGCTCGGCGCCTCCGTCCTGGTCGCCTCGACCCACTTCGCCTCGTTCTTCCTTGGTCTCGAGATCCTCAGCGTCTCGCTGTACACGCTGATCGCCTATCCGCGGCTGCGCGCCGACTTCATCGAGGCCGCCGTGAAGTACCTCGTCCTGGCGGCGGCCACGGCGGCGTTCCTGCTGTTCGGCATGGCGCTCATCTACGCCGAGCTCGGCACGATGAGCCTTGGCGCGCTCGCCACCTTGCACGTGACCGGCGGCGGCGCCGCCCAGACCTCGCTCATCATCGGCGGCCTCGCCCTGATCATCGTCGGCATCGGCTTCAAGCTCGGCGTCGTGCCGTTCCACATGTGGACACCCGACATCTACCAGGGCGCCCCGGCGCCCGTGACGGCCTTCGTGGCCACCGTCTCGAAGGGCGCCGTGGTCGCCCTGCTGGTGCGCTACTTCCGTCAGGTCAGTCTGTCGCCGCACGACGCCGTGTGGCTCATCTTCGCCGTGATCGCGGCCGCCTCGATGATCGCCGGCAACCTGCTGGCCCTGCTGCAAAGCAACGTCAAACGCCTGCTGGCCTACTCGTCGATCGCCCACCTCGGCTATATCCTGGTCGCCTTTCTTGCGGTCGGCCGCTCGGCGGCGGTGGCGGTGGGCTTCTACCTCGTCGCCTACCTTCTCACCACGCTGGGCGCCTTCGGGGTCGTCGCCGAGCTGTCCGGGGCCGATGTCGACGCCGACGAGATCGACGACTACCGCGGCCTCGCAACGCGACGCCCCCTGCTCTCCGCCACCTTCGCTCTGATCCTGTTTTCGCTGGCCGGCATACCGCTGACGGCCGGCTTCATCGGCAAGTTCCTGGTGGTGGGCACGGGCGCCAACTCGGGGCTCTGGTGGCTGCTCGTCGTGCTCGTTGCCTCGAGCACCATCGGGCTCTACTACTACACGCGCATCGTCGTGGCGATGTACGTCCGGGAACCGCGAGTCGAGCCGGCATCGCGTCTTGCGCGCGTCGGGGCGGTGGTCGGCAGCCGCACGGGCAGCTCAGTGCTGGTCGCGGTCGTCGGGCTCGTGCTGTTCCTGGGCATCTACCCCGAGCCGCTCATCAAGCTGCTCACGCACATCGTCGCCGGACTGCCGTAGACTGACCGCCCCAGGGCGGTAGAGCGACCGCGCGACGGACGGCGGGGTACCGGGCCAGGGCCGTCGCAAACCCGCCGGCGCACCGCCAACGGTCGCAACGGCGCTCCGACCGGGGATGGTACTATGCGGACCGGCGCAGACCTGTGGCGCTACACGATCGGCTCGATCGCTTCGACACGACGTCGGGCGCGGTTTGACGCAAGGGGGCGAAGTCCACAATGGCACACGGCTTCGATGAGACCTATACGATCACCGGCGACCTGCCGGCCGGCGATGCGCTGAAGGCGCAGCGGGCGGTCACCGCCGAGGGCGCCGAAGTGGTGATCAAGACGGTCAGGCCGGTCGCCCCGGACATGTTCGTCTCGGCCATCGCCCGTGTCGCCGGGGTGGCCAGTCCACACCTCGAGCGCGTGCTCGGCTGGGAGCGGCAGGGCGAGTTCGTCTCGCTGGCCGCGGAACCCGTCGGGGGCACAGACCTGGGCCGCGTGCTGGCCGTCGCGGGCGCCCTTTCGCCGCACTCGGCGGCCGCGCTCGGCGCTCAGGCAGCGCTCGGTCTGGGCGCCCTCCACCAGCAGGGCGTAGTCCACGGAGCCGTCAAGCCCGCCACGATCATCCAGGCGCCCGACGACAGCGTCGTCATCGTCGACGCGGGCCTCGAGCAGGCCCAGGGCGGGGCCGATCTCACAGAGCAGGCGCCGCCGCGCGCGGCCTATTACGTGAGCCCCGAAGAGGTGCTCGGCCGGCCGCTGGTGCCGGCCTCCGACGTCTACAGCCTCGGCGTCGTCCTCTATCAGGCGGTTACCGGGCGCGTGCCGTTCGACGGCAAGAACGCCTTTACGGTCGCCGAGGATCACGTGGGAGCGCCGGTCACCCCACCGCGGCAGCTCAACCCGGCGGTCCCGATCGGCCTCGAGAACATCATCCTGCGAGCCCTGGCCAAGCCTCCGGAGGACCGCGTCGGCTCCGGCCGACAGCTCGCTCGGGCCCTCGAAGACGAGCTGCAGGGCACGCAGGTCGTGGCGCCGGTCCCGCCTCCCGCCGCTCAGCCCCGACGCCCGCGGTGGCCGTGGATCGTGGGCGGCGTCGTTCTGGTCGCCGCGGTCATCATCGCGGTGCTCTGGGCCAGCGGCGCCTTCACGCAGAAGGTCACGGTGCCCAACGTCGTCGGGCAGACCCTGGCAAACGCCACCACCACGCTCGACAACGCCGGCTTAAAGCCCGGCACGATCGGCTACCAGCAGGGCGTCGGCAAGCCGCAAGGCACCATCCTCTCGCAGACGCCCGTCGCCGGCTCGTCCGCCGACAAGGGCTCAGCGGTGCGGCTCGTCGCCGTCGGCACGAGCGTGCAGACCGTGCCCAACGTGATCGGAATGACCCAGTCGGCGGCCGGCGCGGCGATCACCGGCGCCGGCCTGACCCTTGGTCACGTGAGTTACATCTACAGCGCCGGCGGACCGTCGGGCACGGTCACGGGCCAGGCGCCCGCCGCGGGCATAACGGCGCCGGCCGGGTCGCAGGTCGCGATCACAGTCTCGAAGGGACCGACGCCGTCCGCAAGTCCTTCGGCGGCGGCCGTTCCGAACGTGATCGGCCAGAGCCAGTCCCAGGCGGTCGCGACTCTGCAGGCCGCCGGCTTTGCGGAAGTCGTCGACCAGGTCCCCAGCACGACGGTGGCGGCCGGCACCGTCAGCGACCAGACCCCCTCGAGCGGCGTACTGGCTCAGCCGGGTACCACCGTGACGATCGTCGTCTCGACCGGCGCGCCGAGCAGCTCGCCGACGCCCTGACGCGAGCGAGCCGCAGCGACCACCCACAAGCTTCGGAGGTGACGGACACCATGGCAGACGATCGACTCGTCCTCTACCTGGGCATCTACGACAGCCCAGTGCGGGCCGCGCAGGACCTGGCGGATCTGGCCAAGCTGCATCGCTCGGGCCGGGTCGGCACCTACGACGCGGCCGTGGTCGAAAGGGACGCGCAGGGCGCCGTGACGCTCCGCAAGCACGAAAAGCCCACCCAGCACGGCGCCTGGACCGGCATCGGCGTGGGCGCCGCCCTCGGCATCCTGTTCCCGCCGTCGATCATCGCCGGCGCGATCGTCGGCGGCGTCACCGGCGGCCTCACCGGACACCTCTGGAAGGGCATGTCGCGGGCCGACGTCAAGGAACTCGGCGAGGCCCTCGACACGGGCGAGGCCGCCCTGATCGTGATCGGCGCGCCCGAGTTGCGCGAGCAGACCGAGCGCATCCTGTCGGGCGCCACGCAGCGCATCGTCAAGCCGCTCGAGGTCAGACACCACGAGTTCGCCGCGGCGCTGGCCGAGGCCGAACAGGCCGCCGCTCAGGAGCCGCAGGCGACGGCCTGAGCGCAAGTTGCTGCAGGGCGACGCGCCACGGCTGCAGGGCGACGCGCCACGGCTGCAGGGCGACGCGCCACGGCCCGACGCGCCGGGTCGCGCCCTATTCGAGGCTGTCGACCGCCGGCTCGACCTCGCCGGAGCCTTTGCGCAAGCGCTCCAGGTGCCAGCGCCGCCACGGCGCCACGCCGTCGATCTCGATCTCGAGCGAGAAGCTGAGGAAGGTCCGGATGAGGACGATGAGTCCGAGCACGAGGACGTTCGCCAGGGTCGGCTCGACCGCCACAGTGCGAATGAGATCGGCCGCCACCAGCACCTCGAGGCCCAGCAGGATGCTGCGCCCGAAGTAACGCCGCAACAGCACATAGAGGCCGCCGCGACGGCGTCCGCGCAGTCCATCGACGGCGGCGTGCACGAAGCCCACCGCGAAGCCGATCACCAGCACGGCCGTGCCGGTGACCTCGAAGATCTGGGCGATGTGGTCCATGAAGTGCGTGTAGCTCATCGTCTCGCTCACTTCGCCGTCGGGCGCCGACACCCTTGCCGCTCACCAGGGCTTGCCCCCGGCCCGGGGCTTGATCGGCTCGGCCCTGGGCGTCGTCATCGCGTAGGTTTCGCCTCTGTGCTGCGCGGCTCCGGCGGCGCAGCTCCCGCCCGCCGGGCCGGCCCGGGCACGCTGGGCTGAGCCGCGGGCGCCGGCTTGAGCCGCGCCGACGCCACATAGGCCACCGTCACGGCGACGATCACGAGCGGCGTCAGGGTGAGCGCGTCGGCGCTCATGAAGACGACCGTCAGAAGCACGGCCGTCAGAGGCAGCTCGAGCATCACCGCGCACATCGCCCCGATACCCATGGCCGCTCCGGCGATCATGGGCAGGCCGGGTAGATGCGACAGGGCGATGCCGCCGGCCGCGCCGATGAACATACTCGGAAACACCGGGCCGCCGCGAAAGCTGCTCAGCGAGACGCCGTAGGCCAGGCCCTTGCAGACGACGAGCAGCACGAGCGCGCCGGCAGTCCAGCCGGCCGCGTTCTGAATGAGCGACGGCAGCGCCGACTGCCCCGAGAACAGCACCTCGCTGGCACTCCTGCCGGTGGTCTCGGCAAAGACGATCGAAAGCGTGGCCACGGCCAGGCCGGCCACCGTCGTCAGCGCCACCATGCGCCGCTCGACGACGGGCTGCAACGCCAGGGCCAGGCGGCGGATGCCCGTGCCCAGCACGGCCGCGACGACTCCGATGCCGAGCGCCCAGAGGAACTCGGCCACCGTCGGCGAGCCAAAATGCGGGATGCTCGGGATGGCAAGCGAGAAGGTGCCGAAGCCGGTCCAGCTGTCGAGGCCGACGAAGATCAGAGCGCCGACACCTGCCGCCAGCAGTCCGGGCACCGCGACGACGCCCAGGATGGCGCCGCCCAGGCCGGCCGCCTCCATGATCAGGAAGGCGGCAACGAGGGGCGAGCCCAGAAGCGTGCTGACCGCCGCGAAGCTGCCGGCGGCGCCGATCAGCATGACCGCCTGCGGCAGCGCGTCGCGGCGCAGCAGATGAAGCGCCAGGGCGCCGAGCCCGCCGCCGATGGCGATCAGGGGCGCCTCGGGGCCGAGCACCACCCCCAGGCTCAGCGTGGCCAGCGACGCGATGACGATGCCGGGCAGCTCGCGCGCGGCGGCCGGTCCGGAGAACTTGAAACCCTCGGCAGGCTTGTGGCCGCCGGTCCCGGGCAGGTGGCGGATGGTGAGCCCGACCAGCAGGCCGCTGAGCGCGAGCAACGGCAGCGGCCACCAGACCGGCGCCGCGTGAAAGCCGAGATCCTTCGGCAGGGTGACGAAGAAGTACTGCTGCGCCTCGGCGACCAGCTTCAGATAGAAGTAGGCGACGATCGCCACGACGACCCCGACGATGGCGCCGAACACGAGCAGCACCACGTAGTTGCGGCTGCGCAGGATCGCAGCCGGGTCGGGCGGGGGCGATGCCGGCGGCCCGGCGGGTGGGTCGGGCGGCAGCGCGGCTCCCGCCGGTCGTTCGGGTCGCGGTGGAGCCGGCGGCTCGTGCGGCAGTGCAGGCCCCGTCATATCGGAGTCCGACACGGGCGTCCCCTCCCTTCGTTGCGACCAGCGCCGGCCGCGCCGCCGCAGCCGGCGCCGCGCGCCGGCGCGCGGCCTTCAAGCATGGACTATCGACATCGTGACGAGGGGCAGCGTACCCCGATCGACTGCCCTCTACCCGTTGGCGCCGCTGCGGCGCCGGCGGCCCGACGCGCAGGTCCGCCGCGAGCGTCCCACCTCACAGCAGGTTCGACAGCAGCCGGCACCCCTGGTTGCGAAAGCGCTCACGCCGCGACACCGCGCGGACATCGTCGAGTGTCACCTCGTGACACCGGGTGACGTCGTTCATGAAAAGCTCCTCCAACTGGCGCGTGAGGCCTTGGTCGAAGAGCCACAGCATGAGCTCCTTGTGAAGGTGCATGCTGCGTATGTCCATGTTCATCGTGCCGACCGCGCCCACTGTGGAATCGACCGTGATGGTCTTGGCGTGGGTGAAACCCTCCTGGTAGAGGTAGACCCGCACGCCGGCCGAGAGCAGCCGGCCGAAGTAGGTCTGGGCGGCCCAGAACGGGACGCGTCTGTCGGGCACGCCGGCCATCATGAAGCGGATGTCGACCCCGCTCAGGCCGGCGTTGATCATGGCGTCGTACATGCCGGCGTCGGGGATGAAGTAAGGCGACTGGATGTAGGCCGACTTCTCGGCCTTGGCGATGGCGATCATGTGGGCGCGCCGCGAGGCCTGCCAGAGGCCCTCGTGGGTGTGGGCGACGAGCTGAGTCAGATGTCCGTCGGCCGCCGCGGCGCCGTCCGGCCCCGGAAGGTAGCGCTCGATCAGCAGGTCCTCGCCCTTGCGGTCGACATACCAGCGCGCGGCGAACAGCTTCTGTAGCTCGGCGACGGCCTGCCCTGAGATCCTGACGTTCGTGTCACGCCAGACGGAGAAGCGCTTGCCGCCGTCGATGTACTCCTGACCCATGTTGGAACCGCCGGTGTAACCGATCTCGCCGTCGATCACGGCGACCTTGCGGTGGTCGCGATAGTTGAGATGGGCCCGCTCGACGACGTCGGCCGTGACGTGAGCGCCGGCCTGGGCCAGCCGCCGCAGCTCGCCCTTGCCGTAGCGCCTGCTGCCCAGGTTGTCGTAGAGAATGCGTACCTCGACGCCGGCTGCGAGGCGCTCCAGCAGGATGCGGGTGATCTCGGCGGTGAGCTCGTCCATCTCCCAGATGAAGTACTGCAGATGAATGAACGAGCGGGCGGCGGCAAGATCGCGCCGCAGGCGGTCGAAGAAGTCGGCCGTGCGGCCGTAGATCTCGACGCTGCTCGCGGGCAGCGGGTGACTGACGTTGTCGGCGGCGATGGCCGCCGAGATGTCTTCGACCCAGCTCCCGGCATAGGTGTCCTGAAAGCGCGTCCTGGCGGTGAGGTTGCGCGCGTAGATCGGCGTCATGCCCTGCTTCATGACGATCGCGCACCGGGGCCCCCATTTGGAGCTGGGCGTCCGCTCGTGCCAGTCCCGCCCGAAGAAGTAGTAGAAGAGGATGCCGATGAACGGCAGGAACAGCAGCACGAACAGCCAGGCCAGGGTCGACGTCGGCTCGCGGTCCTGGTCGACCAGGAAGATCAGCGCCGCGATCCAGTACAAGACGAGGAGGACCCCGGCCCACACCGGGATCTGGGAGAGCAGCAGGGTGGTCAAAGGCGCGCCGTCGCGGGGCGGTCGCCGGGCGCCGCGGGACGGTCGCCGGGCGCCGCTCGCCTTCGCCGCCACGCCTCGAGCCAGGCCGGCAGCACGCCGAGCAGCGTCGCCATGACCTCCAGGCTGCGCCGCTCGAATTCGTCGTAGTCGTCGTAGACCTCGCCACCGGCGGCGCCGACGAGGTCGCTCACCGCCCGCAGGATCAGGCAGGGCACGCCGTTGCGGGCGGCGACCCAGGCGATCGCGCCCGACTCCCAGTCGGCGCCGACGGCTCCGTATCTCTCGCGCAGCAGGTCGACCTGAGCCGGCACGATGTCGCTGTCGGCCGAGATCAGCCGCACGCGGCGCACGGCCGACGGGTAGACGGCGGGCGGGCGGCCGTCGGGACCGTCCAGCCACGACAGGTCGATCGTCGCGGCACGCTCGGCGATGGCCTCGTCGGGGTCGGTCATCTGCTCGACGATGTCGTAGACCGCGGTCGCGTCGGCGAGCAGCACCTCGCCGCGCTCGACCGCGCCGGCGAAGCCGCCGCAGGTGCCGAGATTGACGAGCAGTCCGGGGGCAAAGCGGTCGATCGCGTACTGCGCCGACGCCGCCGCCGAGACCTTGCCCCAGCCGCCGTGGACCACGGCGGTCGTGAACCCGGCGACCGGCTGCGGCAGGACGAACCACTCGCCAAACGGCGACCGGCTGCGCGGAGGATCGGGTTGCAGCGTGGTCACGGCGCGCCATTCGCTTGTGGCCGACACCAGGACGACGATCTCTGGTGAACCTTCGAGCATCGGTTTGTCCACCCTCCGGGGATGCGCTGCGACCTTGCGCAGGCATGATACCTCTCTGGCGGCCTTGAACAATTGGCCAGGATCTTGGCCAATTGTTCAAGGCCGCCAGCGGGTATGATGCCGTGCGCCATGAGCGACCCGAGCGACATCACCTTCACAACCGCCGAGCCGGCCGGCGGGCGTCACCGCGTCGTCATCGTCGGGGGCGGTTTCGGCGGTCTGTACGCGGCCAAGGGTCTCGCCGAAGCGCCGGTCGAGATCACGCTGGTCGACCGCGCCAACCACCACCTCTTCCAGCCGCTGCTCTATCAGGTGGCCACCGGCATCCTCGCCGAGGGCGTCGTGGCGCCCGCGCTGCGCAGCGCGCTGCGCGGACAGACAAACGTGAAAGTGGTCCTGGCCGAGGTCACCGGCTTCGACCTGGACGCGCGCACCGTGGTCGCCCTCGCGCCCGACAGCCGCCGTCTCGAGCTGTCCTACGACACGCTGATCGTCGCCACCGGCGTGCAGACCGACTACTTCGGCCACGAGGAATGGGCCACGGCGGCGCCCGGCTTGAAGACGTTGGACGACGCCCGCTGGTTGCGCAGTCACATCCTGGGCGCCTTCGAGATGGCCGAGATCGCCGCCGACCCGGCCGACCGTCTGGCCTGGCTCACCTTCGTGGTCGTTGGGGCGGGTCCGACCGGCGTCGAGCTCACCGGCGAGATCGCCACCCTCGCTCACCGCATCCTGCCGAGGGACTTTCGCGACGTCACGACGAGCGATGCGCGCGTCATCCTGATGGACGCCGGGCCGACCATCCTGCCGAGCTTCCCGGCGAGGCTGCAGCGGTACGCCGCCAACGATCTGCGGGCGCTTGGCGTCGACATCCTGACCGGGGCGCTCGCCGTCGACATCGACGTGGCCGGCATCGACCTGCGCCGCGGGAAGGCCGCCGGCCGGGACGTGGCCGGGATCGTGCTGCGGCGCGCTGCCGGCGCCGGCGGCGGCGAAGGTACGGGCGGCGAGGTGGAGCGGTTGCCGGCGCGCACGATCATCTGGGCGGCCGGTGTGCGGGCGTCGCCGGCGGGCGAGATGCTGGCGACCGCCGCCGGCGCCCCCCGCGACCGCATGGGCCGCCTGCTCGGCACGCCCGACCTCAGTCTTGCGGGGCACGCCGAGGTCTTCGCCATCGGCGACATGACGGCGGTCGACGACCTGCCCGGTGTGGCGCCGGTCGCCATGCAGCAGGGCCGTTTCGTCGCCGGCCTGATCGCGGCCCGGCTGACCGGCCGCCCCTCGCCGGCAGACTTTCGCTATCACGACAAGGGCACCATGGCCACGGTCGGCCCGCGACGCGCGATCGTCGACGCTTACGGGCTGCAGGTCGGCGGCCTTGCCGGCTCTGTCCTGTGGGCCTTCATCCACCTCTACTACCTGATCGGCTGGGGCAACCGCACGGTCACGTTACTCCGCTGGCTGCTGCAGATGACGACCCGCGATCGCGGCAACCGGCTGGTCGACGTCGAGCACGCGGCAAGCTGGCGAGAGCTGCGCCGCCGCGGCGACGGGGGCACGCCGGGGTTCTGGGCGAAGATGCACCGCCAGAAGCGGCCCGAGTCGGGCTGAGGCGGACTTCGGGGCCTCGGGGCTTCGGAGTCGGGGCCTTGCGACCTCGGGGCCTTGCGACCTCGGGGCCTCGGGGTCGGCTCCTCAGCGCGCGGGCTCTCCCCTGTAGCGTTGCGCGAGGGTGCCGGTCCGGTTGCCGCCGGCGAGCGTCTCCTGCTGCAGTTCGCGCAAACGCTCGAAGAGCGCCGCCGCGTCCTCGAGCCCGGGAACGCACACGACCTCACCCAGCGCGAGACCGGTGACGATGGCCCGGGCACAGTCCTCGGAGCTCATGAGCGGCGGCATCCCCGGGCGCGCTGCGAGGGGTCGCGAGCCGTGGAACTCACTCTCGACCATGCCGGGCAGGCAGACCATCGCTCGCACGCCGCTGCCGTCGAGCTCGGCGGCGAGAGCCTGGGTGAAGACGAGCTGGAACGACTTGGCGCCTGCGTAGGTAGCCCGGCCCGCCATGCCAAGACGCAGCGGACCGCTGAGCGAGAGCAGCGACGCGACGTTGACGACGGCGCCGGCGCCGCGCGCGATCATGCCGGGGAGCGCGGCCCGCACGAGCGTGACCGGAGTCGTGACGTGGATCGAAACAACGCGCTGCAGGACCTCGGCCTCGATCTCGGCAAACGGCCCGTAGCCCGAAAAGCCGGCATTGTTGACGAGCAGCGAGAGGCGCTGCTCCGCGGCCACGCGCTCGGCGAGGTGGGCCACGGCGGTTCCGTCGGTCAGGTCGGCTACGACGACCTCGACCCGGCAGCCGGCCTGCTCGCGCAGCTCCGCGGCGAGTGCTTCGAGGCGCTCCGCGCGGCGGGCGACGACGATCAGGTCGTGACCGTCGTCCGCCAGCAGGCGGGCGAGCGCGCGGCCGATACCCGACGAAGCGCCGGTGACGAGCGCAAGGGGACGCGATGTCGACATGACGATGCCTCCGATGATCAGCCGGCCGGCGACGGCGTCGCCGCGGCAGGTTCTGCGTCCGGATGAGGTCCGAGGGCACGCACCGCGTCCTCGTACCGTGAGGAAGATGTGGTCGTCGGCGACGTGCTGGCGCAGCCCCAGCCGGGCGGTGTCGCGCGGCGTCTCGCCGGTCGCTCTGGCGACCGCGAAATCGACGCCATGCGCGTGCAGCTCATGGACCACCCGCAGGAGCATGCGACCGCCGGTGAAGTCGAGGTCTTCGATACCCGAGGCCTCGAGGACGAACAGACGGACCGGCGGCGAGGCCGCCGCCACGACGTGGCGCACCCGGTCGCGAAAGTAGGTCGCGTTGGCGAAGTACAGCGGCGCGTCGATGCGGTACGCCACGACGCCGGGCACCGTGCCGCACATCGGGCCGCTCCGCCAGCGGCCACCACACGGTGGTGCCGTCCACCCGGCCGAGCACGGCGTCGCGCGGCCGGGCGCTGCGCCAGGTGCGATAAAGGATCGACCCCAGCGCGGCCAGCAGGATGCCGGGGCCGACCCCCAGGAACACGACCGTGGCGAGCGTGGCCATGGCCACCCCGAACTCGATCTTGTCGAAGTGATAGATGGCTTCGAGGTCGTGCAGTCTCAGGATACGCAGGGCGACGTAGATGAGCACGGCGCCGAGCGTCGCCTCGGGCAGATCGGCAAGGACGCCTTTGGCCGCCACGATGAGCACCACGACGATCGCGCCCGCCGCCAGCCCCGGCACCTGTGAGCGCGCCCCGGCCGACGCGACCACCGCACTGCGCGGAGGGCTG
Organism: uncultured Actinomycetes bacterium; assembly: GCA_963845355.1. Lineage (GTDB taxonomy): Bacteria > Actinomycetota > Thermoleophilia > UBA2241 > UBA2241 > Bog-752. The sequence continues at coordinate 17,972 of CAWJRV010000036.1, read as the reverse complement.
GCGTTGACGGCAAAACCGCCCATGAAGCCCGCCAGCACGCTGCCGGCGCCCACGCCGATGAAGTCGCGGTCGACGTTGGTCTCGAAGCCGCCGAGCTCGGCGAACGAGCGGGTCGTGGCCGACGTCTGCGTGACTACTATGAGCGCCACCGCGAAGGCACTGGGCAGCAGCCTCCAGACGAGGTGCGCCGAAAACGAAGGCGCGGCGAGCGGCGGCAGGCCGCCGGGCAGCGTACCCAGCGTGACGACGCCTTTGGCCGACAGGTCGAAGGCGATCGAGGCGGCCAGCGCCAGCAGCACGCCGATCAGCGCGCCGGGCACGCGCCGGCTCACCCGCTCGCCGGCGACGATGACGGCGAACACGCCGACCGCCACGCCCAGCGCGTACCAGTTGATCTCGCCCAGATGCCCCAGGACCCCGGTGAGCTTGGCCATCGCGTTGCCCGAGACCGGTGGCAGACCGAGCACCGCGGGGAGCTGGCCGATGATGATGATGACGGCGATGCCGGCCAGAAACCCGGTCACCACCGGCACCGACAGAAAGTCGGCGATCCAGCCCATGCGCGCCACGCCGACCACGATGATGACGACGCCGACGAGCAGGGCGAGCAGCGCCATGTCTGAGCCGTAGCGCGCCGAGCCGGCGCCGGCCACCGCCGTCACGGCGGCCGCAAGCAGCGGGGCGATGGTCGAATCGGCGCCGACCGACATGGTGCGGTTCGAACCGAGCAGCGCGAACATGACCACAGCCGCGAGAAAGGCATACAGTCCGGCGACCACCGGCATGCCGGCGAGGTGGGCCGTGGCGAGCTGCTCGGGGATGGCGATGGCGACCAGCGTCACGCCGGCCACCAGGTCGAGCGGCAGGTAGGCCGCGCGATACCCGGTCAGCCAGGTGAGCACGGGCAGGCGGCGGGGCCGCCCGGGCGGCCCCGCCGCCTGCCCGCCGTGTTCGGGCGCGCCGTTATGAGCAGACTCCGTCATGACTAAGACTTTTCGCCGTTCACCCCCTGCTAACCTTGGCGCCACAAAACCAGCGGCCGTCTCATCGGCCCCACCGCACCGACGAAGGAGGGTCACCGATGACCATCATCCAGAAGCGCGAGGAAAAGACGGTCGACGAGCGCCGCGCGCTGGGCCGCGAGGCCCGCAAGCTGGCGCCCCGCGCCTCCCACGGCTCGTGGTCGCCGGCCCCCGACCGGCCGGACCCGCTCGCGCTGTTGCGCGGCCAGGACGACGATCGCATGGCCGACCTTGTGCCCATCCGCTGGGGCCGCATGTCGGCCTCGCCGTTTGCCTTCTACCGCGGTTCGGCGATCCTCATGGCCGCCGACCTGGCGCCGCTGCCGCGCACGGGGCTGACCGTACAGCTCTGCGGCGACGCCCATCTCTCGAACTTCGGCATGTACGGCTCGCCCGAGCGCGAGCTGCTGTTCGACGTCAACGACTTCGACGAGACGCTGCCGGGACCGTTCGAATGGGACCTCAAGCGCCTGGCGGCGAGCTTCGTGCTGGCCAGCCGCAACAACGGCTTCGATGAAGAAGTGGCCCGCGAGACCGCGCTCGCCGCCGCGCGTTCCTACCGCGAGCACATGACGGCCTTCGCCGAGATGAACGAGCTCGACGTCTGGTACTCGCACATCGTGGCCGACGAGCTGCTCGATATGGCGCGAGGCAGCCAGGCCGCCAAAGCAGCCTCCAAGCGCGCCGTCGACAAGCGGCTCAAGCTCGCCGAGAAGACCTTCACCAAGGCGCGTAGCCGCGACAGCCTGCAGGCGGCCGGCAAGCTCACCGAGGTGGTCGACGGCTCGCGGCGCATCGTCGACCAGCCGCCACTGGTCATGCACCTTCCGGAGCTCGACCAGAACGAGGCCATCGCCGGCTTGTTTCACCAGTACAAGGCGACCCTCGAAGACGACCGGCGCGAGCTGCTCGACCGCTTCGAGGCGGTCGACATGGCCCGCAAGGTGGTCGGCGTCGGCAGCGTGGGCACGCGCTGCATCATCGTCCTGCTGCTCGGTCGCGACTCCGACGATCCCCTCTTCCTGCAGGTCAAGGAGGCCGGGCCGTCGGTGCTCGAGCCCTTCCTCGGCCGCAGCAAGTTCATCCACGGCGGTCATCGCGTCGTGGCCGGTCAGCGCCTTACGCAGGCGGCAAGCGACATCTTCCTCGGCTGGATGACCGGCAAGCCGGCCGGCCGCCAGTTCTACTGGCGCCAGCTGCGCGACATGAAGGGCTCGATCGAGACCGAGCTGCTCAAGGCGCCCGGCCTCGAGATCCTGGCCACGCTGTGCGGCTGGACGCTGGCCCGCGGTCACGCCCGCTCCGGTCACCGCATCGCCATCGCTTCGTACCTGGGCGTGAGCGACCGTTTCGATCAGGGCATCGCCGACTTCGCCAGGGTCTACGCCGATCAGGCCGAGAAGGACTACGAGGCCCTGCTCAAGGCGATCAAGACCGGCAAGATCAAGGCCGAGACCGGGATCTGACCGGCAGCTCAGCGTGGCCCGAGCGGGCGGCCGGGGCGTCGCGGGGCTCCCCGCTCACCGACTCTGAGCGGCTGAGCAGCCCTTGATCTAGACGGGCGCGCCGCCGTCGGGCGGCAGCGGCTCTGGAGCGCGGCGGGACGCCGCGCTCCAGCTCGCCCCGCCGGCCGCGATCATCACCGCGACGATCGCGGCGATCTCGGGCGAGCTCAGGGTCTGACCGATGACCACGAACCCGGTCAGCGCGGCGATCGCCGGCTCCAGGCTGAGCAGCACGCTGTAGGTCGAGGCTCGCACCAGCCTCAGGGCCACCAGCTCGACGAAGTACGGCGCCGCCGACGAGAGCACCGCGACCACCGCGCCGAGCGCGATCGCCGACGGATGGTCGACAAGGCGCGGCACGAACAGGAGCGCCACTGGAGTCAGCACCACGGCCGAGCCCGCGACCATGAGCGTCGTCACATGCAGTGGCTCGAGCACCCTTGACGGCGCGCCTGCCGAGCACCAGATACAGGCCCCAGAACATGCCGGCCGACAGCGAGAGGGGGAGGCCGCCCAGGCCGATCGAACCGCGCGGCCCCACGAGCACCGCGATGCCGCCCACCGCCAGCGCGATCCAGAGAAAGTCGACCGGACGGCGCGAGCCGAGCACGGCCACCACGAGCGGCCCGGCGAACTCGATCGCCACGACGATGCCCAGCGGCGCCACCGAGATGGCGCCGTAGAAGCTCAGGTTCATGCCGAGCAGGGAGAGCGCGAGCAGTGCCACGAGCGGCCGCAGCTCGCGGGGCGGCAGGCGCAGCGAGCGCGGCCGCACAGCGATCAGGATCAGGGCCGCGATCGTCGTGCGCAGCCACAGCGCGGCGACGATCCCCACCGCGCCGATGACCTTCGTGGCCAGGGCCGAGCCGGTCTGCATCGAGAAGGCGATGGCCACGACGAGCAGCGGCGCCAGCAGAGGAGAGTGGCTTGCCCGTTCCCGGGCTTCTGGTTCAGGCATGATCGGTGCCGGCGAGCACGAACCACACCCACAGGGCGCCGCCAAGGCAGAGCGCCGCCGAGCCGCCAAAGAGCGCCGGCGCGCCCAGGCGGCCAAAGACGAAGCCGCCCAGCGAGGGCCCGATGATGGCGCCGAGGCCCCAGCCGAAGGTCTGGGTCACCGTCTGCCCCGTCGATAGGAGCCGCCGCGGGACCAGTCGGCCGACGATCACCACGACGCCCACGTACAGCAGCGCGAAGGCCACGCCGTCGCCGGTGGCGGCCAGCGCCAGGGCCAGCGGCGAGTGCATGAACGACCAGCACAGAAACACGAGGCCGTAGGTCAGCGCGCCGGCGACGAACACCGAGCGCAGGCCGTAGCGTCGCGCCAGGCCACCGCTCCAGTTCATCACGGGGATCTCGATGAGGGCCGCCAGCCCGGCCGCGAGCCCCACGAGGAACGGTCCTCCGCCGGTGCCGACGATCCGCAGGCTGACGAAGGCCAGCGCCGCGTAGGCGCCGACGCTCACGATCACCATGCCGACCACGAACGAGGCAAGATGCGGCGACTCCCGCATGACGTCGCCCAGCGCGCCGAACCGTGAAGCGGAGCGCACCGGCGCCGGCGCGCCGGGCGGCAGCCGCAGCGTCCACAGACCAAAACCGACCGTGCCGGCAGCGTACAGCGGCAGGACCGGCCCAAGACCCACCAGCTGATAGAGGGCGCCGAAGCCGATCACGGCGACGCCCCAGCCGAGACTCGCCCACAGCCTGATGCGCCCGTACTCGCTCATGAGCTCTTCGCCCAGGTAGGCGACGGCGAGCGCGTCCGACAGCGGCGCTCCGGGAGAGGAACACATCGACATGAGCACGGCGACGAGCAGGATCGCCCAGAACGCCGACCCGCTGACGGCAAGGGCCAGCGCAAAGACCGCCGTCGTCGCCGACGAGACGACGAGCACGCGTACCGCCCCGAGCCTGGTGTCGGCCAGATGACTCCAGAGCGGTGCGGCAGCCGCGCCGACGAGCGCGGTGACGGCGAACACCAAACCGATGCTCTGCGGCGAGAGTCCGCGGTCTTGCAGGAGCAAGGCGAAGAACGGAATGAACGCAGACCCACCGGCGCCGGCGATCAGAAAGAGCGTGCGCAGCGACCACAGGCCGCCCAGATCCGGTCTTCGGGCTCTCCCGGCTGCCTCGTCGTGTCCGACCCGGTCGCCCATAGGCCTGCAATCCTAGCAGGCGGGCGACGACCGGGATCGTCGCCGGTGGCGGAGGGTCGCTCTAGTACCCTACGTGACGCGCCTAGTGGCGCGGCCGGCTGCGCCGGTCGCTCACCGAGTAGGTGGCGGCCGCATCGGCCAGCGGGATCAGAAAGCCGTCGCCCCCGTTGCGCGCGTCGTCGAGCGACTCGCGAAGGGCGTACTGGAGTGACGTGGTGGGCTCGGCCAGCCACGAGTAGGTGTTGCTGAGGCCACTGGCGACCGGTTGCGGCCCGTAGATGGTCTCACACCACGCGTCGCCGTCGTCGAGGAGCAGATAGCGGCGCGTACGGGCATGCGGCACGGGATCGTCGACGAGCCAGGCCGAAAGGTGGACGTTCTCGAAGGCGACGGTGCGGTTGGGCGAACGGCCCAGCGAGCGCATGACCTCGAGGTACTCGCAGACGAGACGCTTCAGATACCCCCTGGTCGTCGGACCTGCCTGTATGGTCGCCATGCCACCCCTTGTCGCCGAAAGTCGATGTCGCGAGATGTCGCGGGTCGTCACGAGATGTCGCGGACCACTCTTCGAGCCGCCGGGGCGCTCCCCTTCCGAGAGCCCTGCTGCAGACAGTCTGCGCAAGTTGGCCGTCGGCTAGACACCGGATTCACGGGCGCCCGCTCCGGTTGCCTGATCAGGGCGCCTGCTCCCACTCTCGCCGGCCGATGGGCGATACTGTCGGAGTGCACACCGACTCATCACGCTGGACCCGGCCGGCCGCCGTCGCCGCCTACGCCGTCGCGATGGCCGTCGTCGAGGCGATGGTGGTCTTCTACCTGCGGCGCCTGTTCGCGCTGCAGTATGCCGCCGTGTTCACCCCCGGCCGCTTCAGCTTTCCGCACGCCTACCTGAGACACGAGCAGATCCGCGAAGCGGCCACCATCGTCATGCTTCTGGCCGTCGCCTTCCTCGCCGGCCGGGGGCAGCGACAGAAACTCGGCTACTTTCTGCTTGCCTTCGGTATCTGGGACATCGGCTACTACGTGGCTCTGAAGATCATGCTCGGCTGGCCGGCGTCGCTCGGTACACGCGATCTGCTGTTCCTCACGCCGCGCCAGTGGTGGGCGCCGGTGTGGGAGCCACTGCTCGTCTCGTCTGCTTTCATCGTCGCCGCCATACTGCTGCTGAGCGGCACGCGGCACGTCTGAACGAGATGACCGGACGGCACGATGACCGCCTGCGGGTCGCGACCTTCAATATCCGCAACGGGATCGCCCTGGACGGGTTCGACTCGTGGCCCTTTCGCCGGCGGGCGACGGCCGACGCCATCGCCCGCCTCGACTGCGACGTCGTCGGTCTCCAGGAGGTCTACGGCTTTCAACAGCGATACCTGCTCGCGCGGTCGCCGGACCACCGCGCGACCGGAGTCGGACGCACCGACGGCCGGCGTCGGGGCGAGCGCTGCGCCGTACTCTATCGACACACCCGGCTCGTCCTCGACGGCTCGGCCACACGCTGGTTTTCGGACACGCCCGACGTGGCCGGCTCGACGAGCTGGGGCAATCGGCTGCCGCGCGTCGTCACCCTGGCGCGGTTCACCGACCTCAGAAGCGGCCGGCGCTTCGGCTTGGCGAACTGCCACCTCGAGGGCTGGCCGCCGGCCGCGCGCCACCGCAGCGCCGCGGCCCTCGTCGCCTGGCTTGCGCCGGACCTGCCGTGGATCGTGCTCGGCGATCTCAACGCCGAACCCGGCGACGAAGCCGTCCACACCCTGCTGGCGAGCGGCCTCCGCGATGTATTTGCGCCCCCTTTGACAAGTTCCACACTCGCATCTCGACCTGAACTTGAGATAGAAATCTCCACTCGAACCGCGGCCTCGCCCCCCACTACGACAGGCGGCTTCGCGGGCGATGGCGAGCGGCGGCGGATCGACTATGTTTTCGTGAGCCGCGAGTGGGAGGTCGGCGAGGCGGCCGTGGTGGCGTTCCGCCACCACGGCCGCCTCGCCTCCGACCACTGGCCGGTCGCGGCGACCCTGAGGTTGCGACCAGGCACATGACCGCGAGACGCGACCGGAGCGCTCCCGGGCTGCGCCGGCGAGCGGATTTCCCTAGACTGGTACTGGTCATCGCACGTCCTGCAAGCCGGATCGGGGCCACGAGCCGACATGACGACCACCACATCGACGATCAGCGTTGCCCCCAGACGTCCCAAGGCGCTCGTCGCGCTGGTCGTCGTGCAGCTTTTTCAGGCGATCGGCGCCCTGGCCGGCGGAGCCGCGCTGATGGCTGCACCCAGCGGCCGCCTCATGAAGATGCCGTCGAGCAACCTCGACGGCTCGCCGTTCAAGGACTTCCTCATTCCCGGCATCATCCTCTTCGTCGTGCTCGGCATGGGCCCCCTGGTGGCCGCCTGGGTGCTCGTGCGCCGGCCCCGGTCGGCGGCGCTGGAGCGCGCCAATCCTTTTCGCCACGAGTACTGGGGCTGGACGCTGTCCGGCGTGATCGGCGTAGGGCTCATCATCTGGATCGCGGGCGAAACGCTGATCGTCCCCTATAGCGTTCTGCAGCCGCTCTACGCCGGCGTGGGGATCGTCATCATCGCGCTGACGCTCGCGCCGTCTGTGCGCGCCTACTACCGCCGCCAGGTCGAGCCGGTTTCCTCTCCCGCCATGGACACGCGAGCGACATGAGAGTCGCCTTCGATCGCAACCATTCGCTGCAGGCGGCGGGCGTGGTCGTTGCGACACTCGTAGCGGTCGCGTTCCTCGTCTGGGGGGCTCACCTGGGCCACGCCGGCGAGACCGGCGACGCCGCGCTCTGGCCACCGAGCGCCGGCAGCATCGTCGTCTGGCGCGACGGCCGAGGTTTGCTCACGGCCGCCCTCACCACCCCGGACGGGACGACGACGGAGAGCTCGCTGGGCGCGGGCAGCGCCGTCCGTCTGGTCGCCGGCGGCGCACGGCCCGTGGTGCTGGTGACGGGCTACGGGGGCGGACACCGCCTCGCGCGCTACGTGCCGACGACGCGCACCTGGGCGACGATCGCCGCATCGCTCGAGCCCACCGACATGACGACCGCGGTGATCTCTCGCGGCCTCGCCTACCTGCCCGTGGGTCAGGGACGGCGAGCGGCGGTGATCGCCGTCGACCCGCAGACGGGCCGCACGGCGACCCGCCTGCGCCTCCCCCTTCTCGTGCCCGACCCGACCGCGCTCCTCAAGCTGCCGGGTTCGCCGGCCGGGGCGCTGACCGCCGACCGCGGCCGCGGTCGTGTAGCCGCGCTGCTGTCGGCCGACGACCGCGTACTTGCGATCAGCGCCACGCCGCTCGCCGCCGCCGTCACCGACCTCGCGAGTGGCGCCAGTGTCTCGCTCGGAGGCTACACACGGATCGTGGCGGCGACGGTCGGCGGTGACGGCATCGTCTACATCCTGGCCGGGAGTGCCGACCCCGCCTTCACCCTGCGCTTCCTGCGGGTCGACCCCCGCACCATGCGCCTCGTCTCACTGTGGGACACGGGAGTCGCCGCCACCGACGAGCCCGTCTCGGCGCTGCCCACCCGGTTCGGCGCGGTCTTCTACGCGCCCGGCAAGCCGCGCTCGCTCGACGCCTACTCGGGGACCAACGTCTGGCTCGTCGACGGCGGGGGCGCCCACCAGAACTCGGCCGTGTCGTCGAACATCGGCCTGGTCATGGGACCCGGGCGCGGCGACAGCGTGCTGTTCTACGGATTCCCCGCGGGCGGCGCGATCTCGCGACTGAGCACGGATGACGGGGCTCAGTCGCGCCAGGGCGCCCCGCTGCGCGCGCCGTCCGGAGCGACCGTCGTGCTCGCGGCCGACTGACGCGGCGGCGCCCTGAGGCCGGCCGGCCCGGCCGGACCCGCCGGCGCCGCCCAGGTCGGCCGGCGAGCGGAATCGTCGAGCCGCTACGCGGTGGCGCGCGGCTCGCGGGCGCGCAACCGCCAGGCAAAGCCCGCCAGCCGCGCTTCGTCGACCGGGTCGCCGTCGTTGTAGACGAACAAAAGCGGAAACTCGGCGCCGCGCCGTAGCTGCGCCTCGCTGACCAGGGCCGGACCGCAGCCGCGCGGCGAGACCACGACGACGCCGTCGATAGGCTGGGTTGCCCAGGTGAGCAGGGCGCCGCCGATCGTCGGGATGGTCTCGCCGAACGGGTACCCGTCGAACAGCGGCTCGCTGGCCGTCCATATGTCGCCGACGTCGTGCCAGAACATCCAGGGCTCGTGGGGCCGGGCGACGCCCAGCAGGCGCTTGACCACGTAGCGCATGAACTTGAGCGTCGCCACGCGTTTGGCGCCCAGGCGAGTGGTGAGGCCGTGGTCGCGCGCGTCGCGCAGGGCGAGCAGCTCGAAGATCTCGCCGAAGGGCTCGAAGATGACGCGCAGGCCCTGGTCTGAGAGCTTGCGCTGGAGATCGTCGTTGCCCCACTCATCGACGCGCAGGTAGATGTCGCCGCACAGAAAGACGGTGCGCGACTCCCGGCCGTCGTCGCGGCCGTCGCGGCCGTCGCCACGCTCGAGCGCCGCGAACTCGGCGGCGGCCGAGGCGATCAGCGCCTCGCAGCGGGTAAGCAGCGCGCGGGCGTCGTTCAACCCCTTGACCTTGCCGGTCAGACGCGATGCGGAAAGCAGCGCCTCGAGGCGGTCGGCGTAGGCGTGATAGAGCGCCTCCGAAGCGCCGCGCCACGACTCTCCGGCGAAGTGATAGAAGCGCATCATGTTGAGCAGGTCGGCGGCGGCCGAGGCGATCCAGACCGCTGAGGTCAGCGACCAGTCCTCGAACAGCAGCGTGAAGTCGGCGACCTCGACGGCGCCCGCGTAGCCGTGACGCTCGAGCTGGATCTGCTGGGCGACCGGGAACAGGTTGGGCCGGCACGACTGAAAGCCGCGACCGATGCTCACGAAGACCACGCCGTCGGCGCCCAGGGTGTCGCTCGCGCCCTCGAGGTACTCGGCCAGGGTGCCCCAGATGAGCTGATAGGGCAGGCACTCCTTGCCCGAACAGCCCTGGCGAGCCCGGTCGAGAGCCGCCGGCGAGGTGATCCCGACGAAGCGCGCGTCGAGGCCGGCGCCGCGCATGGCGGCGGCCGCGAAGCGGCCGCCGCTGCCGCCGATGTTGCCGAACAGGAAGGTGCGGTCGCGGTTGTTGCGCAGCGAGACCGCGACCGGCTGCTCGCAGCGCTCCAGGCGATGCACGGCGACCCTGCCGGCGGCAAACCCGGCGCCGTCCGTACCGGAGGCAAACCCGGCGTCGTCCGTGCCGGCGTCACGCGCTCCGGCGCCGTCGGCGCCCGTGTGCCAGGCCGCGTCGTCGCCGGCCGCTTGAGCTTCGCGGTACCCCTGTACGGCGTGCAGGAACGCCTGCACGCGGGTGACATAGCCGGCGCTGCCGCCGTGTCCGTCGGTTTCCAGGACCGTGTGCGGGTACTCGGAGAGCAGGTCGTCGAAGAGGTGTTCCACGAGCGAGTTCGGCCCGCAGCCGTAGGCGCACAGCAGCAGCGGAAAGACGTCACCCGCGGCGGCGGCCGACAGCGCGGCGCGCAAGGTCTCCCCGGCGCCGGCCCAATGCACGGTGCGCAGGACCGGCGTCGCCGCGTCCAGCGGGTAGCAGTCGAGCGGCAGGGCCACGGCGCCGCTGCCGGCGACGAGGTCGTGGATGCCCGAATTGATGACCGGATCGTGGACGACGTGGGTCTCGCCCACGATCAGCACGACCGGCACCGCCTGGGCGCGGGCATACGACAGCGCCCGCGCGCCGATGTCGCGCAGGCCGCGCTGGTAGCGTTCCCAGACCTCGCACGCGACGGTATGGGCGGCGCGCACGGCGGCGGCGTCGGTGACGCCGAGCAGACGCGCCGCCGCCTCGAGCTCGATGGCCACGTCCTCTCCGCCAAAGCCCTCGGCCTTGAGGGCGAACAGCACGGGTCGTACGACCGGCGGGGTCGCCACCGGCTCGCCGGCCAGCGCGTGATCGAGCATCTCGGGCGTGCCTTGGGCGATGGGACAGGTGAAGGTGCCGGCGGCGCCGTGCGACGGCAGGTTGATGAATTTCGGTTCGAAAATGGCGTCGAGCGGCTCGCCGGAGGCCGACGTGGTGAGCCCGTGGGCGATCTTGACCGGCGCGCAGGCGCCCGACGCCGCGCAGCGCCGGTCGCCGCGGGCCAGGGTCTCAGTTGTGGGCCGCAGGACCGAGACGTCGGCGCCCAGGGCCGACAGGAAGGTCGCGAAGAAGGGCAGAGAGTCGATCAGATAGTGCGCCTGCGGCAGGCCGATGCGGCGGCCGGCCAGGGGACGCCGCGAGGGCCCGGCCGCGACCAGGGCCGCCTCGTCGAGCAGACTCGTGAGCAGCTCGGTCCTCTCGCGGTAGGGATTGGGTGCGTCCTTGGGCAGCTTCGCGCCCATCTCGGAACGCTCGTCGTACTTGGGACAGTTGCCGCCGGAGACGATGCGACGACGCTCCCCGGCGACCTCGATGACCGCGACCTCCAGCCGGCACAGGTTGCTGCACTGCTTGTCGGCGCAGCGCCGCGTCTTGCGCTCCAGCACCCTGGCCGACAAAAAGACATCGAGGTCGAAGGGGGCGTTCGCGATGGCCGGCGCGGGATCGCTCGTCGGGGCTTCCGCGGCCGTCGCCGGATCGCTCGCCGGGGCGTGCGTCGCCTCGGCGCCGAGCCCCTCGCTTGCCAGCAGGGCGATCCCCAGCGCTCCCATGGCGCCCGGATTGGGCGGCACGACGACCTCGCGACCGGTGACCGCCGCCAGCGTACGCGCGAGCGATGGGTTGCTGGCCGGCTTGCCCTGAAAGAAGATGCGCTCGCAGAAGCGCCGGTCGCCCATCACACGACCGATGTAGTTCTTGATCACCGAGTACTGCAGCCCAGCGAAGATGTCGTCGCGGCTGAAGCCGTCGGCCAGCGCCTCGGCGGCGACGTCGGCGACGAACACGGTGCAGGTCTGCCCCAGGTCGGGCGGCCGGCGCGAGCGCGCCGCGAGCACGCCGAACTGCGCGATGTCGTCGAGCCCGTGGGCCTGCGCCTGCTCTTCGAGGAACGAGCCCGTGCCGGCGCTGCAGACACGGTTCATGTCGGATTCGAGCACACGCCCGTCGCGCAGGTTGATGAACTTGGCGTCCTGGCCGCCGATCTCGACGATCGAGAGACTGCGGCCGCCGTCGGGGTCGTAGCGCACCGCCGCCGCGGCGTGGGCGACGATCTCGTTCAGGACCGTGAGACGCTCGGCGTGTCGCGGATAGGCCGCCCGCATCACCGAGGCGACCGCGTCGCGACCGGACCCGGTCAGGCCGACGGCCACGACGGGCAGCGCGCTGCCGGGCGCGCCGGCGGTCATGAGCTCCTCTATCAGGCGTTTGGCCGCTTCGACGGGATTACCGTCGGTGCGCCGGTAGACGTCGGCCAGAACGGCGCCGTCGCGCGGGTCGAGCAGCAATGCCTTCGAGCCCGTCGAGCCGAGATCGAGGCCAAGCACGACGGCGGCGGGAGCGCCATCGGCAGCGGCAGGAGCGCCATCGGCGACGGCTGCGGCCGCGATCGCAGGCGCCCCGTCGGCGGCGACGGCGGCGCCCGCAGGCACCTCATCGTCGGCGGGCATAATCGCGACGGCGGGCGCATGGTCCGGCGCGGCGTCGGCGCCGGCGAGTGGCAGCACTGAGCCTGGGCCGTCGACCGCGGCGGGCAGCGCCCGCACGCGACCGCCGCGCTCGACCACGAGCTCCTCGGGTCGCGACGGCCAGGCGATCTCGCCCCAGGGGCGCGACGCGGCTATACGGAAGGCCCCCAGCGCCTCGAACACCCCAGCCTGCGGCGACACCTCGACCGGCGCCGCCACGAGCTCGCGGAAGGCGTCGACCAGCGGCCTGATCAGCGCCCCATGGCCGACCAGCACCACCGGCCCGTCGACCTTGGCACGATCGTAGAGCGCGTGCACGTTGCGGGCCACGCTCTCGAACAGGCCGCGAAACAGGCGACCATGGTCTTCGCCCTGGTTGGCGTAGTGGGTGAGCTCACTCTTGGCAAACACGGCGCAGCGTGAGGTGACGGTGATGCCGCCGTCGGCGCCGCTCGCGAGCGCAACAGCCTCGTCGAGCGTACAGCCGAGCCGCGAGCAGAGCCCTTCGACCGTCTCGCCGGTGCCGGCCGAGCAGCGCTCGTTCTTTTCGTAGTCGATCCGTCCGCCGGCGTCGCGGGTGAGCACCGAATAGCCACTGCCGCCGATGCGCACGACGTTGACCGGGCCCTGCTCGCCGTAAAGCGCGCGCAGCGCCCATTCCTGGGCGATCTCTTCGGGGATGCCGGCCAGCGCCGGGGCCGTCAGACGGTCGCCGAAGGTGCCGGCGCCCACGACGCCCGCCACCTGCTCCGCGCCCAGCGCACGATAGAGCGCGAAGAACGGCGCGAGCGGCTCGCCACGATGGCGCTCGTCGCTGCTGCCCACGACGATGGGCGCGCCGTCGGCACCGCGACGACCCCAGGTGAGCGACGTCGTGACCTTGCCGGCGTCGATGCCGAGGAACAGGCCCTCGTGAACGTCGAGATTCTCATGGCTCTCGCGAGGCTCGCGGAACTCGAGACGCTCGTGGCCGTCGTGGCCGTCGTGGGGGAGCTGCGGAGAAGGATGCATGTCCTACAGTCTACGGCATGGGCGACGGCGAGCGGCGACACGCGACGGCAAACGTCGTGCCGTGGCGCGCGACGGGTGCATGAATCGCGCGACAGGTGCATGAATCGGCCCTCTCGGGCATATGGTACTAGGCGCGTCACGAAGTCACGCCGGCCTGAGCGGCGACGACGAAGTCTCTCGCCGGACGAGCCCGCAGATGAGGTATGGGGTGGTCACACTCAAACGATCGTCAAGGAGAAGTAATGGAGATGCAGCAATCGGATGACACGCGCGACGTGCTGGGCAGGGTCGGCGAATCGTGGGGCTGGGTGCTGACGTTCTCGGTCCTCACGCTGATCCTTGGCATCATGGTCATGGCGTGGCCCAGCGCCACCGTCAAGCTGGTCGCCTTCCTGTTCGGCCTGCAGCTCCTGGTCGGTGGCCTCTTCAGCCTGGTGCGGGCCTTCACCCGCGGCGCCGAAGGCTCCCGCGTGCTGCTGGCCGTCCTCGGCGTGCTCGGGATCCTGGTCGGCATCTTCGTGCTGCGCAACCTGTTCGAGACCGTGGTGATACTCGTCGTCTTGCTCGGTGTCTACTGGGTTCTGCACGGCATCATCGAGTTCTTCGTGGCGATCGACCAGCGCGACATGCCGGCCCGCGGGCTCAACGCGGCGATGGGCATCCTCAGCCTCATCGCCGGAATCATTGTACTGGCCTGGCCCTCGCCGACCCTGCTCGTGCTGGTCTGGGTCCTGGGACTCTGGCTCGTGGTCTACGGACTGGTCGGCATCGCCGGCGCGTTCGTGGTGCGCAGGGCCGTCAGGACGGCCCACGCGTAGGCTGTAGGCAGCGGGCGGGGCGCCTGCGGCGCCCCGCCCTCACCCCAGGCCGAGCCGGCGCAGCTCGTCTTCGTCGAAGCCGAAGTAGTGCGCCGTCTCGTGGAGTACGGTCACCCGTATCTCCTCGCGCAGCTCGCGCTCGCCGACGCTCACCCGTTCGATATTCCGCTGGAACAGATGGATGGTGTCGGGATAGGCCGGCCCGAGGGTCGACTCGCGCGGCATCGACAGACCATGGAACAGGCCCAGGATGCGCGGGTCTGTGCCGTCGCGCACCATCTCCTCCGACGGGCGGTCGTCGGCGATCACAGGCACGTTGCGCAGCCGCTCGAGGATCGGCGACGGCAGCTCGTCGAGGGCGTCCTGAACGACCCGCGCGAACTCGGCGTCGCTGAGTGCGCGCCCCGCGGCGTCGTCTTCCACGTCGAGCCGCCGCGCCTCGAGCCACTCGGCCACCATGCCGTCGCGATCGCCGAGCTCCTCGCAGGCCACGCCCAGCAGGTGATGGAGATCGGCGCGCTGGTCGACGCGGCTCACACCGCGCGCGAGCAGCGGCCGCAGCAGTCCGGCCACCTCGCCGGGCGCGCTCTCGTCGAGGAGCTCCCAGGCGCGGTCGATCGCCTCCTCGACTTCGGCGCGCGAGGGCCGGCTCACGCCGTCGCGACCGGCGGCGCGACCGGCGAGGCGCCGATGGCGGCGCCCGTCGCCGGGTCGAAGAAGTGCATCGTCTCGGTATCGACGGCGAGGCGGCAGACATCGCCCGCCCGGCAGGCGCTGTGATAATCGACCTGGGCGGTGCAGATGGTCTTGTCGGCCTCGGCCAGAAGGGTCGCCTGGACCGTATCGGTGGCAGCCGCCCTGGTGGCTTCGGTCAGGACGGGCGGAGCGTCGAGGGCGAAGATGAGGTTCTTCTCGGAGCCCAGCTCTTCGACGACATCGATCCTCACGTCGATCGTCGGGCGCGACTCGTCGCGACCGAGCGCCGCGTCGGCGAAGTCGGAGGGCCGGATGCCGATCACGATCGCGCGACCCCGGTAGGCGGCCAGGTCGCGGGTCTCGGGCACGGGCAGGGAAAATCCGGCGAACGTGACGTGCTCGCCGTCGATCCCGGCTTCGATCAGGTTCATCGACGGCGAGCCCATGAAGGCCGCCACGAAGAGGTTGACCGGGTGGTGGTAAAGGGTCTGCGGCCGGTCGAGCTGCTGCACCACGCCGTTGTTCATGACCGCCACGCGGTTGCCCAGCGTCATGGCCTCGACCTGGTCGTGGGTGACGTAGAGCGTCGTCGTCTCGAGCCGGTCGCGCAGGTGGGCGAGCTCGGCGCGCATCTGCACGCGCAGCTTGGCGTCGAGGTTGGAGAGCGGCTCGTCCATGAGGAACGCCTGCGGCTCGCGGACCATCGCCCGCCCCATGGCCACCCGCTGGCGCTGACCTCCCGATAGCTGGGCCGGCTTGCGCTTGAGCAGCGGTTCGAGCTCGAGGATACGGGCGACCTCGGCGACGCGCCGGTCGCGCTCATCGCGCGCCGTGTGGCGCAGCTTCAGGCCGATGCCGAGGTTCTGCTGCACCGTCATATGCGGGTAGAGAGCGTAGTTCTGAAAGACCATCGCCACGTCGCGGTCCTTGGGCGGCAGGTCGGTGACGATGCCCTCGCCGATCATGACCTCGCCGGCGCTCACCTCCTCGAGCCCGGCGACGATGCGCAGCAGCGTCGACTTGCCGCAACCCGAGGGACCGACGAGCACCATGAACTCGCCGTCGCCGATCTCCATGGTCACGTCGTTGACGGCGAGGACGTCCTTGTCGAAGGCCTTGCTCACGCTGTCCAGGACGATGCGAGCCACGTCACGCCTCCCGTCTCGATGGATCGCCCGGCTTGAATCGCTCGGCCGTCAGGCCGGCCCGCAGGCGCTCGCCGGCCCCCGCCGCGGCCGGCAGGCGGTCGCAGGCCAGCAGCGCCGCGCCGACGATCGGCGGCACGCCGAGGCGCGCCACCCGCGCCGCCGGAGCCACGGCGTGGACACCGTCGACGATGCGTCGGGTAAAGCCGCCGTCGTCGCCGGCGAACACGCCGCCGCCGAGCACGACGTCGACGTCGCGGCGCGTGAGTCGCAGCCGGCGCACGGCCGAGACGACCATGGCGACGAGCTCGTCGGCCTGCCGGTCGACGATGCCCTGAGCGACGGCGTCGCCCTCCCCTGCCGCCACGAACACCACCGGCGCGAGCTCGGCCGGGAACTCCCGGACGCGGCCGGTCTGAACGGCTTGCAAGACGGCCGGCACGCTGCGCAGACCGAACTGCCGCGGGACGAGGCGTTCGAGCAGGGTGTGCGGTCCGCGGCCGTCCCGGCCGCGGACCGCGGCGCTCACCGCCTGCTGGCCCAGCCAGCCCCCGCCGCCGCCGTCACCCGAGATCTCGCCGAGCGCCGCGTAGCGCACGACCCGGCCGGTCGGCCCGACCGCCGAACAGTTCATGCCGGCGCCGCAGACCAGACCCACGCCCCAGCCGCGGTCGGTGCCGGCGCGCAGCACGGCGAAGGTGTCGTTGTGCAGCAGCAGGTCGGCGGCCAGAGAGAGCGGCTTCAGGGCGCGCGCGATGCGGCGGTCGTCGACCGGCAGGTCGGCGCCGCAGACGCACAGGGCGGCGACGCGCGCCAGGGGCCGGCGAGCGGGGTCGACGCCGGCTTCGTGGCAGGCGCCCGCGACCGCCTCGAGCAGCGCCGCGACCGAGCGCTCCTCGCTGCCCGGCGAGAACGGCGTGCCGCCGCCGCGCGCGGCGCCCAGCACGACACCGTCTGCCGACACGAGGGCGACGTCGACCTTCGAGTTGCCGCCGTCGACGGCCAGGATGTCGACCGCACCCTCGTTCACAGCCGGTCCACCGTCACGAACTCGGCGCCCTCGGCGCGCAGGGCGTCGATCAGGAGCGGCAGGGCGGCGAGCGTCACGTCGGGCCAGCTATGGAGCAGCACCCGCGCGCCGGCCTTGATGTCGGTCCGAGCGCCGGCCTCTGTACCGGCCTGAGCGCCGGCCCACGCGCGGCAGCCGGCGACGACGGCCGTCACGACCTCGGAGGTGGTACGGCCGGGCTGCCAGTCGAACGGGTCGAGGTCCCAGCCGATGTTGCGATACCCCAGGCCGGCGAGCACCGCCAGCACGCGCGCATCCTGCTCGCCGTCGCCGTACGGGCAGCGAAACCACGGGCGCGCGGCCACGCCGGCGCGCGCCGCGATGACCTCTTCGGCGCGTGTCACCGTGGCACGGATGCCCTCGTCGGTCATCAGGCTCAGCGGGACGTGATGGTACGTGTGGTTGCCGACCAGGTGCCCGTCGTCGGCGATGCGCCAGGCGAGTTCGGGGTTGGCCTGCGCCCAGCGGCCCTGGACGAACGAGGTCACCCGCACGCCCTCGCGCCGCAGCAGGTCGAGCTGGCGGCGTGCGTTGTCGCGACCGGCCGGCCGGCTGCGCTCCTCGGTGTCGATGGTCAGGGCGACCCGCATGACCGCTCCCTCTTCGTGGTCTTGCGCTTAATCTATCAGGAAACTTTCCTAACGATTCAAGTTCTCGCAATACTACCGTAAGATGGGCCGCGGGCAAGTGGACGTTGCCCGGGCGACGCTGAAGGAGTGCACATGGGGATCAAGATTGCGGTCATCGGCGGGGGCAGCACCTACACGCCCGAGCTGGTCGAGGGCCTGGGCCTGCGCCGCGACGTGCTGCCGGTCGACGAGCTCGTCCTGCACGACATCGACGCCGCGCGCCTGGCGGTCGTCGGCGCCCTCGCCGGGCGGATCCTGCGCCACCACGGCTTCACGGGCCGGTTCACCACCA
>CAWJRV010000035.1:0-12003 GCA_963845355.1 uncultured Actinomycetes bacterium | reverse complement strand
CACAGCTGAGATGGAGTCGCCGGTCAGGCCGCCGTGCCCGCCGGCGGACGTCGTGTCGCTCGTCGCGCCCGGCGCCGGCGGTCCGGTAGTGGCGAGGTCGAGCGCGGCGCCGCCGGTCGCGCCGGCCGCCGCGAGGGCCGGTATCGGGGGCAGCGGATAGCGGTCGACCTCGACCTCATCGCCGGTCAGGTCACGGCCCCAGTAGGCGAGGGCGAAGCCCAGGCCCAGGAAGGCCAGCGCCAGTGTCCCGCCGAGCCGTTGCGTGTCGTTGCCGGCGATGAAGAAGGCGACAAAGCCGCACGAGCCCCCGATAGCGACGAGGAGGCCGAGCGCGACCGGCCAGCCGGGAGACGGCGGGGAAGGCGCGGCGGGGTCGCCGGCCACTGCGGGCTCGTCGCGCCCGGCGAGGCCCTTGCCCCAGGCCAGCCACACGGCCGCGACCAGGAGGATGCAGAGGCCGAAGAAGGCGGCCAGGCCCTCGGTGACCGGTCCGAAGAAGCCGAGCCCCCAGCCGCCCGGCGAAGGCGGCTTCTGGAGCACCTGGACGTAGAGCGCGACCGCGGCCTGCTGGCGCACGTCGAGGACGCCGCCGGCGAAGACCGGCATGTTGCTGCGGCCGAAGATCATGGCGGCAAGCGCCTCGGCGGCCGGGTACTCGGCGAGTGAGGGTGGGTTTCGGCCCTGGCTCACCGCGCCGCCGCGGCCGGTCGAGCCGTGGCAGCCCGAGCAGTAGAGCCGGTACAGCACGCCGCCGTCGGCCACCGTGGCGGTGCGCGCCTCGGGCGCTGCGATCTGGCCGGCCACGAAGAGCGAGACGGCGGCGACCTGAGCCCGCGTGAACTGCGGGAACGCCGGCATGTTGATGCCGCCGCGGGTCACCATGCCGGCGACGAGGCCGGGAAACGCGTCGGCCTGCTGACTGGGGCCGAGGCCGGGCAAGCCCTGGCCGCGATCGCCGTGGCAGCCCGAGCAGTTGCCCGCGTAGAGCGCCGCACCCGGACCGCCGTAGGACACAGGCGCCGAACTTGGAGAGGCGACCGCGATCGGCGTGGCCGGGGTGGCCGGGGCGCTCGCCGAGACCGCGGTGCTCGACGGACCCGCCGACGGCGCCAGTGTAGCCGCCGGACTGGTCGTCGCGCCGGGCGTGGCCGTGGCCGTGGGGCTCGAGCTTGCCGCCTTGACCACGGCCGGCAGGATGATCGCCGCCGCGACCGCGGCGACGAGCAACAGGGCGACCAGGCGGCCGGAGCGAAACAGGCGCGCCATCAGGGTTCGGGGCGACGCCGGCGCCGCAGTCGCGAGCTCGTGCCCCAGTCGAGGGCGCCCAGCCGCCACAGGTAGACAAGGCCGGCCAGCAGCACCACGATGAACGTCACCGCCTCGATGTAGCCGCGCCAGCCCGCCGGGCGCAGGGCGACCGCCCAGGCGAAGATGAACACGGCCTCGAGATCGAACACGACGAAGTACACGGCGATCTCGTAGAACTCGATCGAGAAGCGCCGCGGCAGCGGTCCGGCTGCGGGCAGACCCGACTCGTAGGGTGTGTCGGTGGTGAGGTCACGGTGGCGCTGACCGAGGGGCGCGGCCACGGCGACGATGGTCGCGGCCAGAGCGATGGCCATCACGGCGAAGACGAGAAACGGCCACCCGGCTCCGATGATGGCCTCGACCGCACTCAACCCCACGCTGAACCCCCTGTGCGCCAGACGCGGTTCTGGCTACCCTCTTTCGTGCCTGCGTGTAACCGTTCGCAGCGTACGCGAAACGACACTCTAAGCCAACAGGCTCACAGGGGGGTGCGTCCAGTGTTGGCGCAGGTTCCGATCACGCGGAGACCGATCCTCCGGCGGGGGGAGTCAGAACTCTAGCGAGTGGGAAAAGACACTCAACCCTGAAGCGGCAGCGCGACGACCCGGCAGGAGCAGGCGCCGTTCGTTCCCGCTTCCGGCCACGAGCCAGGAACCAAAAGACCAACCCAAGACCAGCGGAGGTCCCATGTTCGCCGTCGATCGGCGGGTCAAGCTGTTGACCCTGTTCACCATGTGCTTCGCGCTGTTCATGGCCATGCTCGACAACACGGTCGTGAACGTGGCGCTGCCCACCATCCAGCGAGACTTCGGGACCGGCGTGTCCGGTCTGCAGTGGATCATCTCGGCCTACACGCTGTTCTTCGCCAGTCTCATGCTCACCGGCGGCATGCTCGGCGACCTGTACGGACGCAAACGGCTGTTTCTCATCGGCCTAGTGATCTTCACGACCGGCTCGCTGCTCTGCGGCCTGGCACCCTCGCTGCACTGGCTGGTCGCGGGTCGCGCCGTCCAGGGCATCGGCGCGGCCGCGTTGCTGCCGGGCACCCTGTCGATCCTCATCACGACCTTCCCCGACCCGAAGGAGCGCGCCCAGGCCATCGGCCTGTGGGCCGGCGTGTCCGGTCTGGCCCTGGCTGCGGGTCCCGTCATCGGGGGACTGCTGGTCGACACGCTGGGCTGGCAGAGCGTGTTCTTCGTCAACGTGCCCATCGGCATCCTGGCGTTCGCCGTCGCGCTGCGCACCGTGCGGGAGTCGTCCAACCCCGAGGGCCGCACGCTCGACCTGCCCGGGCAGCTCCTCGCGATCGTCTCGCTGGGCTCACTCGTCTACGCCCTGATCGAGGCCAACAACTACGGCTGGACCTCGCCGCTGATCCTCAGCCTGTTCGCGGTGGGCATCGTCAGCCAGCTCGCCTTCCTCTGGGTCGAAGCGCACACGGAAAGCCCCATGCTGCCGCTGGGCTTCTTTCGCAACCCGACCTTCGCCGCCGGCTCGACGGTGGCCGGGCTGATCAGCTTCGGCATGTTCGGCATCTTCTTCTTTCTCACGCTGTACTGGCAGAACATCCAGGGCTACTCCGCTTTGCAGATGGGCCTGCGCGTGCTGCCGCTCACCGCGGCGATCATCGTGACCGCGCCGCTGGCCGGACAGATCGCCGGGCGGATCGGCTCGCGCTGGCCCATGACGTTCGGCATGGCTCTCGCCGCCCTCGGCATGCTGCTGCTCGAACGCACCTCGCCGAACACGCCCTACAGCGCGCTGTGGTGGAACCTGCTGCTGCTCGGCGTGGGCATGGGCAGCGTGATGGCGCCGATGACGGCCGCGGTGACTCAGACGGTGCCGCGCGCTCGGGCCGGCATGGCCTCGGGCACGACCAACGCCACTCGCGAGGTCGGCGGCGTGTTCGGCATCGCCTTGCTCGGCGCGATCGTCACACATTGGTTCGCGACCAATCTGTCGGGCTCGCTTTCCGCCTTTCACCTGCCACCGGCCGTGAAGCACCAGATCGTGGCGCTGGCCAGCCACGGCGGTGGCACTGCAGCCGGCAGCGCGCCGTCGACCATCGATCCGGCGCTCATCCACCGGACGATCGACAACTCGTTCGTCTACGGCATGCACGTGGCGCTCGGCGTGTCGGCCATGGCCCTGCTCTGCGGCGCCGTGCTGTCCGCCGTGTTCGTCGGTCGGGGGTCGGTCGCCCAGGACGAGACCGTTACCTCGTTCACGGCCGAGGCGCCGCTTGCCGTGATGGGCGAGGCGGGCGAGGGCGAAGCCGCCTGAGGCGGCCGGGGCAGGAAGTCGGCGTCCCTCGAGCACCGTTGCCGCACGTCTGACCCGCCGCAACGGGGCGCCCGGTCGTCCGGCCGCGGCGGCTTTAGCGCAGCGAGTCGACGAGCTGCGCCGGCGCGGGGCCGACGGTCGTCCAGTCGAACTCCTCGCCGATGCGCCGCAGCCGGGCGCGCGTCCGCTCGTCGCAGAGCGCTCCTTTCACGCCGTTGTCGAACGCCCAGCGCGGCGCGGCCCCAAGGTGGGCGGCCATGGCGTAGTCGAGAGTGAGGTCGGTGGCCATGAGCGCCGGGTCGTCGGTCGAGATCGAGCAGCGCACGCCGGCCGCGGCGAGGGCGCGCAGGGGGTGTTCGTCGAGGGCGGCCACCACTCGCGTGCGCAGATTGGAGACCGGCGTGACGTCGAGCACGATGCCGCGCGCGGCGAGCTCGGCGACGAGCGCCGGGTCCTCGACCGCGCGGATGCCGTGGCGTATGCGGTCGGCGCGCAGGGCGTCGAGGGCACCGCGGATCGAGACCGGTCCGGCGCCCTCGCCGGCGTGCGGCACGGAGCCCAGGCCGAGCGCGCGTGCCAGGGCGAAGGCGGGGGCGAAGGGCTCAGGCGGGGTCTCGAGACCGCCGAGCCCGACGGCCAGCACCCCGCGCTCGCGGTAGCGGGCGCACCAGCGGACCGTCTTTTTGGCGAGCCGCGGGCTGTAGGCGCGCGTGATGTCGGGCGTGAAGAAGATCTCGATGCCGAGGCTCTCTCGCGCCTCCTGGGCGCCGTCGCAGTAGCCTTCGAAGACCTGCTCCCAAGCCACGCCGCGCGTGGCCGGCTCGGCCGGCGAGAAGATGGCCTCGAGGTAGACCGCGCCGTGACCGGCCGCCTCGGTCGCGTAGTCGACCACGATCTGACGGAAGTCGGTGGCCGTCTGCAGGGCCGGGGTCGTGGCCAGCCAGACGTCGAGAAAGTGCGGGAAGTCGCGAAACCGGCAGAGATCGGCGAGGCCCTCGACGCTGTCGGCCGGCAGGGCGTAGCCGTTGCGGCGGGCGATGGCCAGCAGGGTCGCCGGACGCACCGTGCCCTCGAGGTGGACGTGCAATTCGATCTTCGGGAACGCAGCCACGTCGCCAGCTTATCGTGCGGGGAGCGGCGCGGTAAGGGCGATGGGTGTCCCAGGCATGGTCGCGGGTCGCACTGGCGCGGCTGTCGCAGGTACTGTTTCCGCGTGAATGCGGGGAAGCGATAGCATGACCTCCGACATGCCCGGCAAGGACACGGCACCCGGCGAACCTCGGCGACGACCCGCGACCGCGCGGCCGCCCGATCCGTCACGCCCGTCGGATCAGTCGCCCCCGGCCTCGTCGTCGCCCCCAGCCTCGCCGTCGCCCCCGGCCTCGCCGTCGCAGTGGCGCGCGTTCCTCAAGTGGCTGCCGCTCCGGCAGATCATCGTCTTTGCCATCGCCATCGTCGGCCTCTACTTCGTCTGGCCGCAGCTCGTCAGCCTGTACTCGCAGGTGCCCCGGCTGCGGGGCATCTCCTGGTTCTGGTTCGTCTTCATGGGGCTCCTCGAGGCGGCCAGCTTCTCGTGCGCCTGGGGACTGATGCGCCTGACGCTGAACGAACCGAGCTGGTTTCTGATCGCCACCGCACAGCTCACGAGCAACGCGGTGAGCCGCCTGATCCCCGGCGGCGCCGCGTCCGGCGGCACGGCGAGCTACCAGATGTTCGCCGCTACGGGAGCGCCGGCCGAACGGATCGTCTCCGGCCTCACCGCCACCTCGCTGATCTCCACCGCGGTGCTGGTCTCACTGCCCGTCCTCTCGCTGCCGGCGATCCTGTTCGGTGGGGCGACCGTCGCTACCGGCGTGCTGCGCGCCCTCGCCTACGGGATGGTCGTGTTCGCCCTGATCCTCGCCGCCGGCGCCGTCGCACTGTTCACCGACCGCCCGTTGCGGGCCGTCGGCACGCTCGCGCAACGGGCCCGTAACCGGTTGTGGCGCCACCGCGCGCCCGTGACGGGCCTGCCGGACCGGCTGGCCGACGAGCGCGATCTCATCAAGCGCATGCTCGGCCGGAGGTGGTGGGAGGCGCTGCCGTTCGCCGCCGGCAACTGGCTGCTCGACTACAGCGCGCTGCTGGCGGCGCTCGCCGCGACCGGGGTCCGGCCGCGCGCCTCGCTCGTGCTGCTGGCCTACGTCGTCGCGGCCCTGCTCGGCATGGTGCCGATCACACCCGGAGGCCTGGGCTTCGTCGAAGCCGGCCTCGCCGCGACCCTCGGCCTGGCCGCCGGCATAGGGGCGTCCGAGGCGATCCTGGCGACGCTCGCCTATCGCCTCGTCTCCTTCTGGATGCCGATCCCGGCCGGCGGGGTGGCCTACGTGCTCTATCGGCGCCGGTACGGTACGGGCGGCAGCTTGGGTAACGGTAAGCGCAACGGCGAGCGAAACGGCGGGCGAAACGGCGAGCGCAACCGTAGGCGAAACGGTGGGCGAAACGGTGAGCGGTTGCCTTGAGCGCCGAGCTCGTCCTGGGCATCGACGTCGGCTCGACCACGACCAAGGCGGCTCTCGTGTCGCTGGACGGCCGCTTGCACGCCCTCGAAGAGACGACCCATGAGATAGCGCGTCCGCGACCCGGCTGGGCCGAGCAGGACCCCGAGGGCGTCTGGTGGAGCGACGTCGTCGAGCTCTGCCGGCGGCTGCTGCCGCTGCGCGGCGGCGGTCAGGTCGTGGCGGTCGCCGCCGCGGCTCTCGGCCCGTGCCTCGTGCTGACCGACGCCGCCGGCAAGCCGCTGCGCCCGGCCATCCTCTACGGCATCGACAGCCGCGCCACGGCCGAGATCGACGAGTTGGACGAGGCGCTCGGCGCCGCCGCCGTGCTTGCTCGCTGCGGCTCGCCGCTCACCACGCAGGCAGTCGGTCCCAAGCTCGCCTGGGTCGCCCGCCACGAGCCCGGTGTGCTGGGCGCCGCCCGCCTGCTGTTCACGGCGAGTTCGTATCTGACCTTCCGGCTGAGCGGCGTCTACACGCTCGATCATGCCTCGGCCAGCCAGTGGGCGCCGCTGTACGACGTGCACGTCAACGCCTGGATAGACGAGTGGGCGGCCGTGGCGGCGCGCGGGACACCGCTGCCGCCGCTGCCGCCGCTGCGCTGGCCCCAGGAGGCGGTCGGCGTGGTGTCGGCGCGGGCCGCGGCGGCGACCAGGCTGCCCCAGGGCATCCCCGTCGCCGCCGGCACGACCGACTCCTTCGCCGAACTCTACGGCGCCGGCGTGCGGCGCCCCGGCGAGCTGCTGCTCTCCTACGGCACGACCATGTTCCTGGCCGAGGCCATGACCACGGCCGCGCCCGACGCGCGGCTGTGGAGCCCGACGAGCTTTCGTCCCGGATTTCGCAATCTCGCGGCCGGCACGGCCACGGCCGGCGCGCTGACCGCCTGGGTGCGCGAGCTCACCGGCGGGGTCGATTTCGCGACACTCACCGCTGAGGCGCGCTCGCTGCCGCCCGGCGCCGGCGGGCTCGCCGTGCTGCCGTACTTCGCCGGTGAGCGCACGCCCTTGTTCGATCCCGACGCGCGCGGTGTGGTCGCCGGCCTGTCGCTCGCCCACAGTCGCGGCAATGTGTTCCGGGCGGCGCTCGAGGGCATCGCCCTGGCCGTGCGCCACAATCTCGACGTGATGCGCGAGGCCGGCAGCCGGCCGGCGCGCTTCGTGACCTTGGATGCCGAGCTCAAGGGGGCGCTGTGGCCAGAGATCGTGAGCAACGTGACCGGGCTTGAACAGGACGTGCTCGAGGCGCCGGCCGTGGCCGCCGCCGGCAGCGCGCTGCTGGCCGCCATGGCCGCCGGCCGGGCCGACCTCGACACCGACTGGAGCGGTCCGCGACGGACCGTTCGCCCCGAGGCCACGACGGCCGCCGTCTACGATGAGCTCTACCGGATCTACCGCGAGCTCCAGCGGGCGACGCGCGACCAGCAGCACGCGCTGGTCGCGCTGGCCGCTCTGGCCGAGACGGCGGCTGGGGGCAGCGCTCTGTAGGCGCGGTCGTCCTACCTGGAGGCGCCCGGCAGGCGCGGTCGTCCTAGCCGCGAAAGCCGGGCACGCGGCGGCGCCCACGATAGCTCGACGAGTACGAGCTCAGGTCGAGCAGCAGGCCGAAGAAGACGAGCACCCAGCCGAGTCCGGTCGGTCCGTGGTTTGCGACCGAGTAGACCAGCACGTAGAACATGGTGGTGAAGGGCAGGAAGACGATCCCGAGCAACGGCCAGATGAAGCTGCTGAAGGCGCGGTTGACGTAGTTGGTGAAGATCCACAGGAAGAGGGTCACGACGCGCGGCGCCAGCAGGCCGAAACAGCCGAGGATGCACATACAGATACCTCTCTTGATGACGACTCTTGCGGCGGCGGGCGCGCCGCCGGCCGGGATGCCGGCGCGGTCACGGTATCACGGACGTAACGACGTCGAAGGGCGTCCGCGGCCCGCAGGGCGCCCAACGTTCGACCGGTGGCACAGTCGTCCGGGCCGTACGCTAGACTGACACGGCGACGGCGAGCTGCGAGCGAGGGGAGGGCTTTCGATGCCGGCGGACCAGTCAGACGACCCGCGTCGCGGGCCTAGCGGCGGGCCGCGCGCCCGACGGGGCATAGGGGGCCGCGCGCTGGCGCGTCGCCGCCCGATCGAGCGCAGAACGCAGCGCTACTACCTTCTCGTCTGCCTGCTTCTGGTCGACATCTTCGTGATCGCCCTGGCCGGCTCGGGCTCGGTCGTGACCCTCGTCTACGCGCCACTGACCGCGGCGATCCTGCTGCTCGCCCTGCGTACGTCCGAAGCGCGGCGGCGCACCATGCAGGTCGCCTGGGTGGCGGCGGGCATCGTGGTCGTCGCCTCGGTCGTCGTGTATCTGACCGGTCAGACGCGCCACGACGGCTGGGTCTATCTCATGCTGTCCGCTCTGCTCATCATCTCACCACTGGCGATCTTTCGGCGCATCGTCCAGAGCCGCACGGTCACGCTGCCTCTGCTGGTGGCGGCCATCTGTGTCTACCTGATGATCGGCCTGTTCTTCACGTTCGCCGACCTGGGTCTGAACGGCGTGCACCCCAGCTTCTTCGCCCAGGCCACGAGCGCAGCGCCGATCAAGGAACCCTCCATCTTTCTGTACTTCAGCTTCATCACGATGACCACCGTGGGGTACGGCGATTTCACGCCGGCCTGGGCTTTGCCGCGGGCGCTCTGCGTGTTCGAGGCGATCCTCGGGCAGGTCTTCCTGGTCACCGCGGTGGCCCGCCTGGTGAGCCTCTACGGTATCGAGCGGTCGGAACTGGGGCCGGTGAAGGACGAGGATCCTGGCACGGAGCCCTGAGTGTCCGTCCGGACGGCTGTGGGTAGGTTGTTGTTGCATCACGCTCCGGCGCCGCGTCTGTGGGACCGCGCGGCGCATACCGTCATGCAACGGAGGTAGACGATGCCCGACGATAAGACCCCGTCCGGCGAACGCGCGGCCGCGCCGTCCGGCGCGGGCAAGCCTGCCACGCACAAGCCCGCCGCGGGCAAGCCTGCCGCGCACAAGCCCGCCGCAGACAAGCCTGTCGCGCACAAGCCCGCCGCAGACAAGCCTGTCGAGACGGTCGAGATGCCCGCCGCGACCGCGGATACGGTCTCGCTGCCTGCCGTGCCGGCGCGAGGGCCGCGCTGGCGCAGGATCGTCGCCGTGGTGCTCGTCGTGGTCGCCATGCTGCTCGCCCCGCTGGTCCTGGAGGTCGCCTGGATGAACCATGACCTGCTGAACGTCGACAATTACGTCAGCACGGTCGCGCCACTCGCCTCGAACCCGGGCGTGCAGACCGCCGTCGCCCGCAACATCACCGATCAGCTCTGGACCAGGGTCGATGTGTCGGGCAAGCTCTCCGACGTGCTGCCCTCGTGGGCGCAGGCCTTCGCCGGGCCGCTCTCCAACACGCTGAAGGGCTACGCCTACCAGGCGACCCACGCGGCCGTGTCGTCGAAGGCCTTCGCCACCGTCTGGGAGAAGGCCAACCGGACGGCCCACAACCAGGTCAGAAATGTGCTTCTCGGCAGCCCGGGCGGGGTCGTGAAGTCGAGCAGCGGCGAGGTGAGCCTGGATCTCTCGCCCCTCGCCGACCAGATCAAGGCGACGCTCGACAGCAAGGGGATCCATTTTCTCGATTCGGTGGCCCTGCCGCCGGGCAGCACGACGTTCGTGATCTTCAAGTCGGCGACGCTCGCCAAGGCGCAGAAGACCGTGAAGGTCCTGCACAGCCTGTCGGTCGCCCTGCCGCTGCTGCTGATCGCCGCCTGGGCGGGCGCGATCGCCGTCTCCCTGCGTCGCCGCCGCACGATCCTGCAGCTCGGGTTCACCCTCGCCCTGGCGATGGTCGTCACGCTCGTCGCCTACCACCTCGGTCGCGGCCTGTACCTGAACGCCGTAAGCAGTCCCCAGTTGCCGCGCGACACCGCCGCCTCGATCTTCGACACCCTGATGCGCGGCATGCTGGGCCCCGCCAAGACGGTCCTGGTCGTGGGCTTGGTGATCTGGCTGGGCGCGCTGGTCATGGGGCCGGCCGGCTGGGCCGTGAGGGCACGGTCGGTGCTGTCCGGCGGCATCGACACGGCGGGCTCGGCTGCCGAGGCGAGGGGTCTCGACCTCGGTCCCTTCGGCTCGTGGGTCGCCCGTCACCGCCATGCGCTGCAGATCGCCGGCCTCATCGTGGCCGCAGCGGTCCTGGTCTTCTGGGGCACGCCGGGTGTCGCCGGGGTCCTGTGGATCGTCGTGGCGCTGCTGGTCTTTGTCGCGCTCGTCGAGTTCGTCGGCCGGCTGACTGCTCCCTCAGCTTCGTAGCGCCGCCGCGATCGCCGCCCCCAGGCGGCGGGCGGCCTCGGCGAGTTGCTCCGGCGGGTACAGGGTGAACGCCAGTCGCAGGCCGCCGTCGTAGCCGTCGAGGTGACTGCGGGCGGCCGGCACGAACGACACGCCGGCGGCGGCGGCCGCGGGCAGCAGCGCGCTCGCCCGCAGGCCGTCCGGCAGCGTGACCCAGATGAAGAATCCTCCGGCCGGCACCGAGTACCCGCAGCCTTCGGGAAGGTGGGTCGCGAGGGCGGCGGCGAGGGCGTCGCGGCGCGCCGCGTAGGCGGCCCGCAACCGGGCCACGTGCGGCTCGCACGAGCCGGCGCCCAGAAAGCGCTCGACCGCGACCGCCGCGAACTGGCTGGGGCAGCCGCCGCTGTCGTTCAGCCCACTCGCCGCGACGCGCTCGATCTGCTCGGGCGCGCCGTTCAGCCAGCCGACTCGCAGTCCCGGCGCGAGCGTCTTGGCAAACGAGCCCAGACGCAGCACGGTGCCACGTGCCGCGAGGCTCCACAGCGAGGGCGGCGCCGGTTCGTCGTACCAGAGCTCGCGGTAGACGTCGTCCTCGACGATGAGCAGGCCGTGCGTGGCGGCGATCGAGACCAGGTGCCGCCGGCGCTCGGCGGTCAGTGAGATCCCTGTCGGGTTGTGAAAGGTGGGGATGGTATACAGCAGGCGCACGGGTTGGTCGGCGGCGCGCGCCTCGACGAGGCGCCGCTCGAGTGCCTCGACGTCCAGGCCCTCACGGTCGAACGGCAGCGCCTCGACGACCACGGGGTGGTCGCGCAGGATGCCGAGCGCGAGACTGTACGTCGGGCGTTCGACCAGGACGGTGTCGCCCGGTCGGCAGAACAGCGTGATGAGTTGTTCCAGGGCCTGTGAGACACCACCGCTGACCAGGGTCTCGTCGCTGCCGGTCGTGTGCTGCTCGAGAGCGCCGAGGCGCGCGGCGAGGCGTTCGCGCAGAGCCGCCGGTCCGGCGTTGGCGCCGTAGGGCAGCGCCTCGGCGCCGCCGTCGGCGAGCGCCTCGCGACAGGCGTCGGCGAGCTGCGGCGCCGGGAACAGCGCGGGGTCGGGCTCGCCGAAGGCAAGCTCGATCACGCCCCTGCGGGCGACGCTCTGCGTGCTCGCCGTCGTCATCGCGGTCGTCATCGCTCTCGCCCGCGGGTCGCGACCGGTCTCATTCGACCTCGTCCAGGAGGGCGCCGATCCGCGCGAGCCCCTCGGCCACATAGTCGTCGGGCAGGCCGAAGCTGATCCTCAGATGCGAGTCGAGGCCGAACAGGTCGCCGGGAGCCACGAAGGCGCTCTTCTCGCGCAGCAGGCGCATGACGAACTCGGTCGAGTTGATCTTCTTGGCGTACCTCACGAAGCAGATCGCGGCCGCCTCGGGCGGCAGCACCTCGATGTCGTCGCGGGTCGCCGCCCACCGCGCCACGGTCTCGAAGCCGCGGCGCACGTAGCCGCGCGTGCGGGCGATGATCTGCGGGCGCACGGCGGGCGAGAGGGCCACCGCGGCCAGCTTGTTGCCCAGCGTGGTCGTGCAGATGGTGATGTAGT
>CAWJRV010000034.1:0-19839 GCA_963845355.1 uncultured Actinomycetes bacterium | reverse complement strand
CTCTGGCCGTTCCCGGTCGCGGCGCCGGGGGGTCGAGGGCGGCGCGCGCACTCCGTGCACGAGCGTTTGCGGGTCGCCGGCTGCGGCGGGGCCGGAGGCCCCGATTCAGAGCAGGCGAGAGAACAACCGCACGAAGGAATCTCGCACGCGTTCGGCGCCGCTGAGTGCGTGCCAGTCCTCCAGGGTGAACTCGCGGCACAGTTCCAGATCCCGTCGGAAGACCTCAGCATGTCTCCGGGCGAAGTCCTCCTCGTAGAAGGCGCAGGAGACCTCCTCGTGCAGCGTCAGGCTGCGGATGTCCCAGTTGCACGTGCCGATCACGCACCAGCGACCGTCGACCGTCACGGTCTTGGCGTGCAGGAATCCGGCATCGTACTGGAAGATGCGCACAGCCGCTCTCCAGGATCTTCCGGTAGTAGGGATGCGCAGCCCACAAGACGATCTTCTTGTCGGGGACGCCCACGGTCATCAGGCGCACGTCGGTGCCTGCCAGCGCCGCGGTACACATGGCGGTGAGCAGCGGCTCGTCCGGCACGAAGTAGGGCGTCTGGATCCAGACCGACTCCTGGGCATCCAGAATCGCCACGATGAAGGCGTCGCGGATCGACTTGAACGGCGTGGCGACACTGGAATGCAGGACCTGGACGGGCACGGCTGCTCTCGCCCCAGCCCGGTCCCGGTTTCGGCAGGTAGCCGGTGATGATGTCCTCGCGCTCTCCGTTGAGACGCCACAGGGCAGCGAACAGAAGGGCGAAGGGGGCCACGATCGGCCCGGTGAGACGCAGATGGGTGTCACGCCAGCAGGCGAAGCGCCGCCCGCCGTCGATGTACTCCTGGCCCATGTTCATCCCGCCCGTGTAGACGACCTCGCCGTCGATGAGCGCGATCTTCATGTGATTGCGGTAGTTGATCTGGTCCCAGGCGCTTGAAGCAGGGCTTCACGCGAGCACCTGAGGCAGCCAGTAGCCTGAGTTCGTCCTTCCTGTACCAGAGCGAGGTCACGAAGTCGTAGAGGATGCGCACCTCGACGCCCTGCTCCAGCTTCTCCAGGAGGATCTCGGTGACCTGCGCGGTGAGCTCGTCCCGCTCCCATATCAGGTACATGAGGTGGACGTGGTGGTGCGCCTTCCTGATGTCGTCGAGCAGGGAGTCGAACTTCTCCGCACCGCTCGTGAAGAGATCGACTCTCCCTGCCGGCAAGATGGGAGTGCCGCCCGCGCGTTCGCTCATCGCCGCGAGCTTGCGTGCAGAGGTGCCGGCGAGCGAGGCCGTCGCCTCGGTCGTGAACGCGCCGTAGGTCTCGTAGACGGGCGACAGGACATGGGCCGCCTCAGCCTCGATCTCGCCATAGACCCGACGGCGCAGCGGCGTCTCTCGGCGGTAGTTGCGGCCGATGAAGAAGTAGAGGATGACGCCGACGAACGGCACCAGCGTGACGACCAGCAACCAGGCGATGACCGTCGTCGGGTCGCGGTCGTCGGTGAGCAGGGCAACGACGATGCCGACGATGGCGACGCAGACACACGGCGATGACCGCGCCCAGCAGGAAGCTCGTCAGTGTGACCGCGATCACCATCGGCCTCTGGACTCGTGGCCGCTATGCCGCGGCGTACCCTCGCCGGATGCGCTTTGCGTGTCACGCTCGGCCAGGTCGGCAAGACGTTCGATCCCCCTGGCGCGGAGGAGCTCACCCACGGCGATCTGGGCGGCGCTGGCAAGCGGGATCGCAACCAGCACGCCGATCACGCCGCCGAGGACGGCCCCGGCCAGTGAGACCAGAAAGACAGTGAGTGGCGACATCACCACCGTCCTGGCATAGATGACCGGCGCCAGGAGATGGTTCTCGGCCTGCTGGTAGATCACGAAGTAGGCGACGAGCGCGACCGCCTGTGGCCAGCCGACCGAGAGGGCGACCACGATGCAGAGCACCGCACCGAGGGTCGCACCGACGAGCGGGATGATGTCGAGCAACCCGACGACCAGGGCCAGCGGCAGGGCGTAGGGCACGCCCAGGATCGACATCGCCACAAACGAGCCGATGGTGGCCAGCACGCTGATGAGCAGGTTGCCGCGCGCGTAGCCGCCCACCGAGCGCTGCATACGCTGTGCGACGGTATCGAGGCGCTCGCCGCGCTTCTCCCAGCGAATCGACCAGCGCCTTCCAGCCGCGCGGCCCCTCGATCAACAGCATGATGGTGATGGCCACGACTGCCAGCGCTGCGCTGACGATCCCGGCCGCCTGCGAGAACATCGAGGAGATCGTGCGCGGCCCCGCAACGAAGTGGAACACACGCCCCGGCGTGATCGTGGCGAGACGTCGCTCGATGTGGAAGTGCTGCTCCGGGGCGGCCAGTGGTCCGCCCGGCTTGAGCAGGTCGTGAGCCAGATGC
Organism: uncultured Actinomycetes bacterium; assembly: GCA_963845355.1. GTDB lineage: Bacteria > Actinomycetota > Thermoleophilia > UBA2241 > UBA2241 > Bog-752. Next base: position 17,449 of record CAWJRV010000034.1, on the reverse strand, counting down.
GGCAGGCCGCTCAGGAGCTGGCGCGACTGGGAGATGAGGGGCACGGCTCCCGCTGCCGCGATGGCTGCGACGACCGCCGCCGCGGCGAGCGTGATCAGGCTCGCGCCCAGCCAGCGGGGGACGCGGTGCCGCTCCAGCCTGCTCACCGCCGGTTCGACCGTCACGGCGAGCATGACCCCGATGAACAGCCAGACAAGGATCCTGCGCAGATCCCAGACCAGGAGCAGAAGCAGGGCGCTGCCCGCGACCACAGCCACGACGACCGCGTTCGCCAGGCCACCTCGGAGGGGCGGAGGCTTCTTCCGGGATCGTCCGCCATCGTCGCACGCCTGCTCATGTGCATGCCCACCCCTCCTGGTCATCTTCTACAAAGGAAGGGGCGGCCCGGATTCCAGCCGGCCGCCCTCTGCGGGCGGAGCGACTCCGGCCTAGCTCACTTTGCTCTTGATGGTGGCCAGATGCTCGTCGGCCGCCTTCTGCGCCTTCTTGCGCAGGTCGGCCGCCTCCTTCTTGGCCTTCTCGCGCAGCTCGGCCGCGTCCTGCTTGGCCTCCCTCCCCTTCTCCTGCAGTCCGGCCGCCTGCTTCTTGGCCGTCTCGCGCAACTCGGCCCCTTTGACCTTCGCGAGCTCGACCAACTCCGCCCCCTGGGCCTCCGCCTTCTTGATGATCTCCGCCGCCGCGGCCTTGGCCCGATCGGTCGTCTGCTGTGTCTTGTCGCTCATGTTCGGCGTTCCTTTCTCGTGTTGATCAGTGACTACCTGTCGTCGTCGGCGCATTGCGCCACCTTCACTCGTCGACTTCACTCGACCACCTCCCCCGGCGTCGTAGCCGGACTTCTGACTCCCGCGACACCCGTCGCCGCGGCCGTCGTCCGCCGCCCTCAGCTCGCCGCGGCGCCGGTGACCGCCCCGACTGCGTGCTCCACACCCGCGATCGCGTACGCCTCCTCCTCCTCGAGCGTCTCGCGCTGCAGCAGGGCCTGGGCCAGGGCGTCGAGCTTGTCGCGGTTGTCGGCCAGCACCTGGCTCGCCGTGCCGGAACAGTCGTCGAGGATGCGGCGCACCTCGTCGTCGACCAGCTTGCGGGTCTCGTCCGAGGGTCCCGAGGGGTCGGCCGGCCAGGCCTGCTGCCCGTCGCGGGGCAGCACGCTGACCGGCCCGACCGCCTCGCTCATGCCCCAGCGGCCCACCATCTGGCGGGCGATCGCCGTGGCCTGCTCGAGGTCGGACTCGGGCCCCGTGGTCGTCTCGTGGTAGATGAGCTCCTCGGCGGCGCGCCCGCCCAGGGCACCGACGATGCGGCCCCGCAGGTAGGACTGCGGCATAGCCGTAGCGGTCGCTCGTCGGGCTCTGGTAGGTGACCCCGAGGGCCTGGCCGCGGGGCACGATCGTGATCTTGCGCACCGGGTCGGCGCCGGGCTGCAGCATGCCGAGCAGGGCGTGCCCGCGACTCGTGGTAGGCGGTCCGCTCGCGCTCCAGCGGCGAGAGGATGAGACGCCGCTCGCTGCCTAAGACGATGCGCTCAAGGGCCGCGCCGAAGTCCCGGCGTGCCACCGACTGCTCGCCGCGCCGGGCGGCGCCCAGGGCGGCCTCGTTGACCAAGTTGGCGAGGTCGGCGCCCACCATGCCGGCCGTGTCGGAGGCGATCCTGCTCGAGGTCGACGTCGGCGGCCAGGGGCACCGTGCGGGTGTGCACCCGCAGGATGGCGGCCCGGCCCTTCTGGTCGGGCGGGCTGACCACGATGCGCCGGTCGAAGCGCCCGGGCCGCAGCAGGGCGGGGTCAAGGACCTCGGGGCGGTTGGTGGCGGCCATCACGATGACCCCCTCGTCGCCGGTGAAGCCGTCCATCTCGGTGAGGATCTGGTTCAGGGTCTGCTCGCGCTCGTCGTTGCCGCCCATCTGGCCTCCGGCCGAGCGGGCCCGGCCGATGGCGTCGAGCTCGTCGATGAAGATGATCGCCGGGGCCGAGTCCTTGGCCTGTTTGAAGAGATCGCGCACGCGGCTTGCGCCCACCCCGACGAACATCTCGACGAACTCCGAGGCCGACAGCCAGAAGAAGGGCACCTCGGCCTCGCCGGCCACGGCCCGGGCGAGCAGCGTCTTGCCGGTGCCGGGCTGGCCCGAGAGCAGCACGCCGCGCGGGATACGGGCGCCCAGCTTGCGGTAGCGCTCGGGACGCTGCAGGAAGTCGACGACCTCGGAGAGCTCGGCCTTGGCCTCGTCGATGCCGGCCACGTCGGAGAAGGTGGTGCGCTGCTTCTGGGGCTCGTACTTGTGCGCCTTGGACTTGCCGAACATGCCCATCATGCCGCTCATGCCGCCCGCGCCGCCGGCCGCCTGGGCGCGCCGCGCGCCCCAGACCAGCAGCACCCAGAACAGCAGGGCCGGGCCGAACCAGGCGAGGAGTGTCTGCCAGAGCGGTGTGCCGACCGGCTTGGCGGTCACCTTGACACCGTTCGACTGCAGGAGCGCCATCAGATCGCCGGTGCCGAAGGCCGGCAGCTGGGTCGTGAAGTGGGTGTAGGTCGGCTCGTTCTTGGTGGGCTGGGTGCCGGTGGCCTGCGAGTAGGCCACGGGCTGCTTGAAGGTGCCTTCGATCGCGTTGCCCTTGGCGGTGATCGCGGCGACGTTGCCGGCCTCGACCTGGGAACGGAAGACGGTGTAGGAGACGTTCACCGTGCTGGCGCCGTTGAAGAGCAGGCCGGCGATGAGCCAGTTGACGGCGAGCATCGCCAGCAGGGCCAGAAGCACGCGGCCCCAGCGCAGGCCGCGCGGGGACTCGCCCGACAGCTGCGGACTGGGGCCACCTCCCGCCGGCTCGCCCTCGATGCGCCAGGGCGACTCGCTCTCGCCCGGACCACGACGCGGCCTGCCCTGGCGCGACGACGTCTGGACCTGCGATGGGCTCATCTCTGTCTGTGTCGTTCACCCATGGTTACCTCTCTTTACGCCGATTGCGCCGCGGTCGACCGGGCGCCGACGAGCCGATCTGCCGCGCCTGGTGTTGCTCCGGTCTTGCCTGTCGCGCGGCGGACTCTCGAGCAGCTCAAGGCCGAGCGCCTCGATCTGGCCGAGCACGCCGAAGAGGGCAGCCTGGTCGGGCAACGCGCCGGCGAGCACCGTCTCGCCGCCACGTTGCGTTGCGTCCAGGCCCGGGAAGCCGACGAGCAGCGTCTCGCCCAGGAGCCCCCGGACGCGGATCTCGCATTGCAGGGCTCGTGTCCGATTCGTCCATGGCGGCAGCATCGCCCTGAAAGGATGAGCCGGCATCCACCGGACGGTATGAATCGCCAGTGCTAGCGGCGGAGTGCGGAGAGCGGCGTGAGCAGCCCGAGCTCGCGGGCGCGTTCGACCGCCTCCGTGCGGCGGTGCGCCTCGAGCTTCGCATAGATGTGGAGCATGTGGGTCTTGACCGTGCTGGTCGAGACGTAGAGCTCGGAGGCGATCTCGGGCGCCGACAGGTTGCTCGGCAGATAACGGAGTACCCGGAGCTCGCTATCGCTCAGGTCCGCCTGCAGCGTCGATCGCTCGGCGGCACGCACGCGAGGCGCCGAGCCGTCGAGCACGTCCAGCATGTCGGACAGCAGTGCAGCGTGGGCCGTACGGTGCCGCGGATGGCGTTCGAGCAGCTCGCGGACCGGCGTCATCACGAACGGGAAGATGTGCGCGTCGGGCTCGGCAAGGTCCAGGGCGCGCTCGATGTCGGCCTGACGGCCTGCGACTCGCCGAGCAGATCCTGCGCCATCGCGTCGAGCAGCAGAGCGTGGACGACGGTCGCTCGAGAAGGACGGGAGCTGCCCGGCCAGGACGGGGGCGAGGGCATCGACCGCCGCCCGTGCATCCCCCTCGGCGAGGTGCAGGTCGGCGATGGCGGCTTGCGCCTCACCCCACTCGCGATCCTCGTCCGAGAATCTCGCCACGTTCCTCGTGCCGCCGCCATGTCACCCAGTCGTAGCTGCGTATCCACCATGAGTTGACGGGTCAGGACGGTGGGAAGGTGCGGTCTGACGAGCTCCGCCTGGTACTGCTGTGCGACGCGAAAGGCAGCGAGCGCCTCGTGAGAGCCGGCCCTGACCGACGTGGTGCATTCCCTCGTGCGAAATGGATGAGAAGCGCCTCGGCGGGCTCGAGATCAGGCCGCAGCGCCCGTTCGGCTCGCTCCAGCCAGTCCTGCGCCTCCTCGAACCGGCCCTGGTACACGGCGGAGGCGCCGAGCGTCGCCGAGCGCGATGCAGGCGATCGGTTCGGCGTCCCAGCCATGCGCCTCGGCGATGGCGATCGCTTCGAGGCATCGTTCTCGCTCCCCGACGAACGAGCGCTGCCCGGTGGCCAGAGCCAGGTAGGCGAGACAGCCGATCTGGACGTACGGTCGCCCGATCCGACGCGCCAGCTCGAGACCCTGCTCCAGATGACGCTCGGCTTCGTCGTGGCGAAACGACCACAGCTCGATGGCGCCCAGGTTCATCAGGGCGACGGCCCTGGCGTCGTTGCCGAACACGACCTCCTCTGCGGTCTCGGGCGTCGCCGGGTCGAGCAGCGGCTGCACCTCGTCGAGGACCGATCCGAAATCGCCCTCGCCGCCGTGCGAGCGACATCCGGGCGACTCCAAGCGCGAGGTCGAAGCGGTACCGCCGTTCGTCGGGCACCTCGGAGGCACGCCGCTCGGCGAGGGAGAGGTAGGTCGCCGCGCCGTCCAGCGTGCCGTAGACCAGCTGGTCGGAAGCGAAGGCCCTCGCCAGCTCCGGGTCAGAGAGGGTGTGCTCCGGGAAGGCGGCAAGCAAGGCGTGCACCGTCGCGTCCTGACCGTCGAGTGAGAGGCTGAAGCTGTGGTCGGCGACCAGCCGGGCGGCATGCGGCCAGTCCGCGGCAGCCTGCGCGTGCCGGATCGCGTCGGCCACCCGCCCGTGCTCCTCCAGCCACGCGGCTGCGCGCCGGTGCAGCTCGACTATCACGCCCGGTTCAGTGCGCCGCAGCTCCAGACGCAGCAGGTCGGCGAAGAGTTCGTGATAGCGAAACCACGTCCGCTCGGCGTCGACGGAGACCACGAAAGCGTTTGCCTGCTCGAGCTCGAGCAGGATCCGCTCGGACCCGGTGGCGTCGGCGAGGACGTCGGCGAGGGCCCCGGTCACCCGCTCCAGGATCGAGGTGCGCAGCAGGAGTCGCCTCGCGTCTTCCGGCTCGCGCTGGAGCACCTCGGCGAGCAGATAGTCGGCGACGGTGCGCTCGCTGCCGGAGAACTCGGCGACGAACCGCTCGGGGTCGGGGCGGCCGGCCAGCGAAAGCGCCGCCAGCCGCAGTCCGGCCGCCCACCCCTCCGTCCGGCCGTGAAGCATGCGGACCGCGTCCTCAGAGAGCGCGATCCCCGACGCGGCGAGCAGCTCTCGCGTCTCGTCGAGCGTGAAGCGCAGGTCGGCTGCGCGCACCTCGTTCAGCTCGCCGGCGAGGCGCAGGCGATGCAGACCGAGCTGGGGATCGCGGCGTGTGGCCAGCACGACCTGGAGCAGGCGAGGCCGACGGTCGAGCAGGAGCTCGAGTTGGGAAAGCGCCTCCGACGACTGCAGCTCCTGCAGATCGTCGATGACGAGCAGTACCGGGTCTTCCAGCGAGCCGAGCTCGGAGATGAGCCGCTCGACCACGGCGCGCCGTCGAACTCCGGCGCCGGCGTCAGCTTCTCGACGAACGCATCAGCGCCGACGGCAGTGCGCAGCGTATCGACCACAGCGAGCCAGAACCGCTGGGGATCTCGCTCACCGCGTTCGACGGTGACCCAGGCGACGTGGTCGGCGAGCCCCGACCTCGTCGATCCAGGAGCGAAGGAGCACGGTCTTGCCGCTGCCGGCCGGCGCCGAGACGAGCGTGACTCCCACCGGGCTGCCGGCCGAGAGGCGCTCAAACAGTCCTCTCCGGGCAAGCGGCGGGGACCCGTGTCCGCTGCCTGGTCGATCAATGCGAGCTGGCGGAGTCGTCGCCACCAGGACCTCCTCGCTCGCCTACTGAGCTCACCGTCTCGGTCCATTCTATCCGCACACGCACCCCTTCTTCGCTCGTTCTTTCGGACCGCAGGCGCGTGACACCCATGTCCATACGATTCGGTGGATGCCTGCTCATCCGTCCCGCGTGTTGACTGCCCACAGCAGCCGTCAACCCGAGAGAGGAGCAGCCGTCGGACGAACCCATCACGTGCGATCGCCAGTTGCCATGGCGATGAGGCCGGCGCCGAGAGCGTCGACCGAAAGCAACAAGCAACGACTGCCGGGGCGATGAGCGCCGTCCGGCAGGAATCGACTGGAGGAACGAATGGAATCGCAGAAGACCGATAAGACGGACAAGATGACCGGTACGCTTGGGGATGCCCTGCTCTATCCGGTCAGACACATCACGAAGGAGGCACGGAAGGCGGCCGGCTGGTGGTGGTTGTTCGTGCTCTGCGGGCTCGTCTCGGTCGCGCTGGGCGTGACCGCGCTCGCGTCTCGGATCGATGCCGTCTCGACCCTGGTGGCCGTGTTCGCCGTGGCCCTCATCTACACCGGGATGGCTGAGCTCGCTTTCGCCACGACGACTCGCCGCCACACGTGGGTGGGGGTCCTGGCCGGCGTAGCCTCGATCGCCGCAGGATTTGTCGCCTTCGCCTGGCCGGGCGTCGACCCTCTTCGTGCTGGCCGTCTTCGTCGGCGTCAGCCTGATCTTGTGGGGCATCGTACAGGATCTACCTGTCCTTCGCCGATCCCTTCATCACACCACGCGCAGTCACGCTGGTCGAGGGCATCGTGCTCACGGGACTCGGCGTCCTCGCGCTGGTCTGGCCGAGCGTCTCCATCCTCGTGCTGGCCGTCCTCGTTGGCGTCTTCTTCATCGTCTTCGGGATCTTCTCGTTCGTGTGTGGTCTGCACATGCTCGACCTGCATCACGCCCTGAGAAATGTCGAGGCTGACCAGGACCTGGAGGACGAGGACGTCACGACCACCAGGGACAGCCGCCGCCACGCTGCGTAAGACCGAGCTTCTTTCCAAGCACGACCGCGGCGGCCGGCTCGCGCTGGCCGCCGCGATCTGGTCCACGAGCCCTGAATGCCTGAGAGGAGGCAATCATGATCGCCAGCATGCACATTTCGAGCGAGGGCGAAGACGTGAGCGTGCGAGCCGCCAGCGGACGACCCGGCAACGCCGTGCTGCTCCAGCACTCGCATGAGCGAGCGCAGAGCGTGCAAAGCCGCATATCCGATGGCATCACAGGGTTTGCCGGGTCGATGAACTTCGTCTACCTCCATGTGGTCCTGTTCGTGATCTGGATGCTGCTGCTGGAACGCAGTCCCTGGCCGACCCTCACGCTCGCCGTCTCGCTCGAGGCGATCTTCCTCTCTACGTTCGTGATGATCAGCCAGAACCGAGCCGACGAGAGACGGCAGGTGCTGGCCGACCACCAGTGGGAGTTCGTCCAGACCGAGGAGCATCAGAACGAGGAGCTGCTCCGCCTCTCGAACCAGATCCTGAGCTGACCAAGACGATCCACGCTTTCACGCTGCAAGCGGGAGAGTCGAGCACGCCTCCTGAACCGGCCGGGAGAAGGAGTGACACATGAACGAGACCCGGGAGGAGCCCGTGCGCCGGGCGAACGGCGAAGCATCGTCCGCGAAGGCGTCGACGCCTGGGAAGAGGCCAGGCAGCCCGCGGCGCAAAGCTCGCGTCATCCTGCAGGGCCTGTGGCGAGCCGCGCACGATTTCAACGTCGCCTACAAGATGGTCGTCTCGGCGGTCGTGCTCGTGCTGGCGGCCGTCGCCTGGAAGTGGCTCGATCTGGCCGTCATCGGGGTCGCGACGGGGCTACTGCTCATGAGCGAGCTCTTCAACACCGCGGTCGAGCAGCTATGCGATTTCGTGCAGCCCGACCACGACGAACGGATAGGCGCGATCAAAGACGTGGCCGCCGCGGCCGCCGGGACGGGCATGCTGTTCTGGCTGGCCGTCATGGCGATCGAGGCTGTCAGGCTCATCCTGCAACTACGGTGAGCGGCGGTTCGTCGCAAGATCTGCGGACTTGGTTTCAAATGAAACCGTACCGTTGATAACTCTTTCATACGAAACTCAGTCACTGGAGTAGACGATGAGAGTCCTGGTGATAGGCGCAAGCGGCAAGACGGGCCACGAGGTCGTGCGTCAGGCGCTGGCGGCTGGCCACGAGGTGACGGCGTTCGTGCGAGACCCCTCGCGGCTGCAGGTTCGCGACCCACGTCTGACCGTTGTCAGGGGCGAAGTGCGCAGCGAAGGCGATCTGAAGCGCGCGCTCGCAGGACAGGACGCTGTGATCAGCACGCTCGGCGGCAGGGCCAAGGACGCCATGACCAGCCCCCTGAGCGGCAAGCCCAGGGGCGGCGTGATGGAAGTGTCGACGGCGGCCTTGATCGAGGCCGCCGGTGAGGCCGGCGTCCACCGGGTCGTGATGCTGTCGACGTTCATGCTGGCCCCGAACTTCAGGTGGGGCATCCTCAAGCCGTTCGCCCTCTACTACAAGGGTATGAACGACGACAAGCGAGCAGGCGAGGAAGCCCTGAAGAAATCGCCTCTGGACTGGACCATCGTCTACGCCACGAAGCTGACCGACGGCCGAGCGCTCCGGGCGCGGACGCCTCGTGCCGGTCACGGAGACCGTCACGCCGCGCAGCAACATCTCCCGCTCCGACGCCGCCGCCTTCCTGCTCGCGCAGCTCGGCGACGCCGCCGCCGTCCGCAAGGCGATCGTCTGTACAGCGGCCTGAGAGGCGGCATTGTGGGGAGCACTCCCGACCCCGGACCTTCGGACCTGATGGCCATGACCTTGGCGATTTTGCAGGCCGCCAAGGCGGTCCAGGCAAGCCTCTTGGGGCCGACAGAGGCTCGACACGGCCTGTCGCTCAGTGAAATCGACGCGCTCGCCAACCTCTCAGTGGCTCCCGAAGGGGCGCTGCGCATGAGCCAGATCAGCGATGCGCTTGTCACCAACCGCCCGGCGGTGACTCGCCTCGTCGATGGTCTCGAGGTCAAGGGGTTGGTCGAACGGCGAGTGCTGGCCGGCGATCGTCGTGCCGTGATGGCCGCCATCACCGACGCGGGCCGGACGAGGTTCAGGGAGGTGTGCCCCTTTCTCGAGGAGGACCTGAGACAAAGACTCGGCGATGTCCTTGGCGATGAGGAGGCCGCGGCGCTGCGCTCGTCTCTCGCCGCGATCCTCAGTCGTCTGGGCGAAGACCCTGGGCGCTATGCGTATCCCCGAGACCCCGCCTTGGGTGCGCCAACCGGTCTCGAGTCAGAAGGCTGACACGATCCCGGGGTCGCACACTCTGGGGCACAACTGACCACTGACCGTCCGAGGAGAACGACAGGCAGGGCGTGGCCACACCTCGCCCGCCTTTCGGCCCACGCTCTCCGCCTGGTTCTCGCCCGCTTCGACACGATTTCTCCGCTCGTTCGGACGCGGGGCCGCGTGAGCACCCAGCGGTTCATACGTTTCGGAGGATGCCCACTCATCCTGCCTCGGTTGAGTATCGGTACCACCAAGCAAGGCAAGCCAACGGAAGGGGCATCTGATGCGAAACGATGAATTGATCGACTCTGTGAAGGACGAGCTCGCCCGGGATCCGAATGTCGACAGTGACGCGATCGCCGTATCCGCCGATGACGGGGTGGTCAGGCTGCGCGGAACCGTCGGGAGCGTCAGCGAGAAGCACGAGGCGGAAAAGGACGCCAAGCGCGTCTCCGGCGTCGAGCTTGTCGACAACAAGCTCCAGCTGAGGCCGCTGAGCAACCGCGAGGACGCGGAGCTGCGTGGGGAGGTGCTCCAGGCGCTCGCCCGGGACGCCCTCGTCCCCGCCACCGTGGATGCGAGGGTCAAGGATGGGGTCGTCACGCTGACCGGCACCGCTGACTGGCAGGATCAGCGGGATGTGGCCGCATCCGTGGCCGCAAGAGTCGTCGGAGTCATTGAGGTCGTCAACGAGATCACGCTGACACCCAAGCCCAACGCACAAGACGTGCGTGAGGCGATCGAGGTCGCGTTCAAGCGAAACGCACGGGCCCGGGCAGATGGCCTCTCGATCACGACCTCAAGTGAAACCGTCACAGTCAAAGGCAAGGTGGGCTCCTGGGAGGATCACGACGCGGCGATCGAGGCCACCCGATCGGCTCCGGGAGTGACCAGCGTTCAAGATCACATCACGGTTGAGTACTAGAGCGGATCGCTCAGTTCAAGACGCGCGCCAGCACTCCGTCGGCGGAAAGGAGAAGTGACACATGAGCGAGACCTCGAACACTGCCACGACCCAACCCAGAAGAGCACCATCTCAGCACGACCAACGTGGTCAACGCTACCGCGAGATCGCCTCCATCCTCTGGGACGAGCGCGTTCTCTTTCTTCTGAAGGACATGGGCATGGGCGACTACGCCCCCGTCGGGGCTTCGTTTGACGGAGCTTCCCGACGACGCCCCCGAGCTCGAGGGTCGCAAGGCGCCCCGCGAGGTCCGCATGCGACGCGCCCTCGAACGGCTGGGGCCGACCTTCGTGAAGCTGGGCCAGCTCGTGGCGACGCGCCGGGACTTGATTTCCCCGGCTCTTGCCACTCAGCTTGCGAAGCTGAAGGACGAGGTTCCGGCCCTGCCCTTCGAGCAGATGCGGCCGGTCATCACGGCCGAACTCGGAGCCGACGTCGAGGAGCTCTACGCGGAGTTCGACACCGAACCGATCGCCGCAGCCTCCATCGGCCAGGTCTATCGCGCCAAGCTCCACGACGGGCGCGACGTGGCCGTCAAGGTGCAGCGGCCGGGTACGGCTGCGGCCATGGAAGTCGACTTCGACATCATCACGCGCTGGGCTCGGGCCGCAGCCAACCACACCGAATGGGGTCAAGCCCACGACGTCGCCGGCCTTGCCGCCGAGTTCGTGACGGCGTTGCGCTCAGAGCTCGACTATCCGAACGAGGCCCGCAACCTGACACGCTTTCGCGAGGCATTTGCCGACGACTCCAGCGTCGCCTTTCCCGCACCGATCGGTGAGCTCACGACTGCGCAAGTACTTACGATGGAGCTCATCGAGGGCGTGCCCGGAACACGCCCCGACCTCATGGATGAGGCCGGGATCGACCGTCGCGAGGTCGTCGAGGCGGGGGTGCGCTGCTATCTACGCCAGATCTTCGAGCTCGGCTACTTCCATGCCGACCCGCACGAGGGCAACCTCTTCGCCATGCCCGACGGCCGCGTCGGGTTCGTCGACTTCGGGCGCGTCGGCTGGGTCTCGGAGCGCAACCGTACTCGGGTATTCGATCTCATGCTGGCCTTCGTCGAAGCCGACGATGCGGCCGCGACGGACGTGCTGGCCTCGATGGTCTCGGCCGGCCCGCAGCTCGACATCACGAGCCTGCAACGGGAGTTGGGCCAGCTGGTCGACGCCTACCAGAGGCGCGGCCTGGACCTCGACCTGCAGGACTCTTCGACACCGTTCCTGACGGTCGTTCGCGAACAGGGTCTGCACATGCCGTCCGAGTACGTCGTGCTGCTCACCACGCTGGCCGTGCTGGAGGGGGTCGCCCAGCACCTGGCTCCCGACTACCGGCTCACCGATACCGTGGCGGACTACGCGCGCTCGATCCCTACCCGGCCGGCTCGACCCCGAGCAGCTCAAGAAGGACGGCTCTGCGGACCCTGGCGCGCTACACGCACCTGCTGGACGACCTGCCGGTGGGCATTTCGCGCATACGCTGCGGCGGGCCAGCGAGGGCGAGTTCCGCGTGGCGGTGCGGCCCTCAGACTACGAGCGCCTGGTGGATCGCCTGAGCGACCTCGTGGCGCGGCTCTCGTTCACGGTCCTGCTGGCCGCCTTCGCCGTGGGATCCTCGATCATCGTCGCCCTGCAGCCGGGGAAGGGTCGTTGACGCCATGGCTGAAGTGCTCCTCGCCGTCGCGACCGTCGTCACCGTGTGGTGGATGATCAGTCTGCTGCTCGGCAACCGTCGCCGCAGGCGCTGAACCGGACCAGCGCGCGGAAGGGCGGCCTCGAGGACGATGCGCGACGACAAGGCATCAGGCAAGCCCCCATCCGGAGGGGAGGGACGCTCGAGCGCCACGCCGGAGCGCTCCGGAGCCTCGCCCCGCGAGCCGCCGGCGCGGCGGGCTCGAACCTTCGCCCGGGACCGGAGTGCGCGGCCTGCTCGCGCGCCTGCCGAAGCGCCAGGTGATCGTCCTTGCCATCGCCGTCGTCGGTCTGTACTTCGTCTGGCCGCAGCTCGTCAGCCTCTTCTCGCAGGTACCGAGGCTGCGCAGCATCTCGTGGTTCTGGTTCGTCCTCATGGCCGCGCTCGAGGCGGGCAGCTTCGCCTGCGACTGGGGACTCACGCGCCTCGCCCTGGGCGAGCGCAGCTGGTTTCTGGTGGGCACGACGCAGCTCACGAGCAACGCAGCGAGCAAGGTGATCCCCGGCGGCGGCGCGGCGGGAGCGACCACGAGCTTCGAGATGCTGTCCACCGGCGGGGTGCCGTCCGAACGGATCGTCTCGGGGCTCACGGCGACCACCCTGATCTCGGCCGCGGTGCTGCTGTCGCTGCCCGTGCTGTCGCTGCCGGCGATCCTCTTCGGCGGGGTGTCGGTGTCGACGACCCTGCTGCGCGCGCTGACCTACGGGGTGGTCGTCTTTGCCCTGATCCTCGCCGCGGGCGCTCTCGCCCTGTTCACCGACCGGCCTCTCGAGGCGCTCGGCGCCCTCGCCCAACGGGTGCGCAACCGGCTGGCGCGCCATCGCAAGCCGCTGACGAGCCTGCCGCGCCTCCTGATCGACGAGCGCGACGTCATTCGCAGCATCCTCGGGCGCAAGTGGTGGGAGGCGCTGCTCTACGCCGCGGGCAACTCCCTGCTCGACTACGGCGCCCTGCTCGCCGCCCTTGCCGCTGTGGGCGCGCGGCCGCGCGCCTCGCTCGTGCTGCTGGCCTACGTGGTGGCGCAGCTGCTCGGCATGGTGCCGCTCACACCCGGGGGACTCGGCTTCGTCGAGGTCGGTCTTGCCGCGACGCTTGGTCTGGCGGGGGTGGGTGTCGCCCAGGCGACCCTGGCGACTTTGGCCTACCGCCTCGTGGCGTTCTGGCTGCCGATCCCGGAGGGCGGAGTGGCCTACGTGCTCTACCGGCGACGGTACGGCCGGCAGGCTGCGCGCCTCGGGTGAGGTCGGAGGCCCAGGGACACCGGGTCCACTCGCTTCGTTCTCGTTGCCTGGTCCTGAGCAGAGCCGCGCTTGCCCGCACGTTGCAGGAGGAGGACCCGTCCTCGAGTGCACGGACGGCGATGTGCGGCGTGACGCACGCACGTTCATCCGATTCGAATGATGCGCGCTCATCCTTCCTTCGCCGACCATACAGCCGAGCCTCACCGAGGCATCAGACAGCAACGACAGCGAGAAGGAGTGGTCAACATGAGCAACGGTCACAACGTCATAGCGGTTACCTTCGATGAGGACAGCAAGGCGTATCAGGCACTGAGCGCGCTGCGGCAGGCCGACGGCGACGGCCGGGTCGGCGTCCGTGGCGCGGTGATCGTCGAGCGGCGGCCCGAGGGGACGATCCGTCTCCAGGAAGGCGAAGACAACATGATCGGCGCCGGCACTGCAGGTGGCAGTCTCGTCGGGATGCTGGTCGGCGTGCTCGGTGGTCCGGTGGGAGTACTTCTCGGTCTCGGCGCCGGCATGGCCATCGGTGCCGCTGTGGATCTGGACCGCGCGGACGAAGCCGACGACGTGCTGAGCCAGATGAGCAAGTCGATCCCGATCGGCACGACCGCGGTCATTGCTGAGGTCGACGAATCCGCGGTCGAGGTAGTCGACGGGGAGATGGCCGCCCTCAAGGGAACCGTCACCCGGCGCGCGGCCGAAGAGGTCCTTGCCGAGCTGGAAGCAGCGGAGCAGGCTGCCAGGGCCAGCGAGAAGGAAGCTCGCCGCGTGATGAGGGAGGCCAAGAAGGCGGAGCGCACCGAGAAGCGCGAGCAGAGCAAGGAGAAGTGGGATGAGCGCGTGTCGGCCCTCAAGGACAAGCTGACGCGTTAAGGCAAGACGGCCGCCCAGCCCCAGTCCGGCTGCCCGGGGCACACGCAAGGCACCATCATAATGGGGCTCCACCGTCTCGGCGGAGCCCCATTGCCGACAAGACGCACGTTCCGCGATGGACGCACCCCGCCATCACGAAATTCACGGCTCCAATCCCTGGCGGCCGAAGACGGCGCCGACGCTGTCGCCCAGGGGGAGCCCCGGGAGAAGCTGGACGACCCGTTCCGTCGGCTGACTGGACAAGCGCGCCGAGTGTCGGCCCGTGTGGGTCAGATCGCGTCACTCATGCCCGCTGTCCACCGGGGAGCCGTGGCAGCGCTTCCATTTGCGCCCGCTGCCGCAGGGGCAGGGGTCGTTGCGCCCGCGCCCGGCGTCCTGCGCGGCGTAGGTCGCCATAAGGTCGGCAGGCGCGCGGTTCGCCCGCAGCAGGCCGCACATCGCCGCCATCGGGCCGGCAACGTGGCCGAAGAACGCCTTGTAGCTCGGGCACAGATAGTGCTGGCCGGGCTCGCCGGCGGGCGAGGTCGCGAAGCGGTCCTTCGGACAGCCGCCGTGGCAGACGCCCAGCGCTTCGCAGCCCAGGCAGGTCTGCGTCAGCGTGTCGAACTTGTCTTGCCCGAACTTGACCTGCCTCGGCGCGGCGACCAGCTCGGGCAGGGGCGTGTCCGCGATGTTGCCGAGCAGAAAGTCCGGCTCCACGAAGTGATCGCACGAGTACAGGTCGCCGTTGTGTTCGAGAGCAAGCTGGAGCCCGCACGTGCGGGCGTGCACGCACATCCCTCCGGGCTCGCCGAACCAGTTGGCAAGCGCGCTGTCGAACTCCTGAACGTACACGGCGCCGATGTCGCGGCGCACCCACTCCTCGAACACGTCGATCAGGAACCGCCCGTACTGCTCGGGTCCGACCGAGCGGTGCGTGACGAGATCGCCGGCCTGCGTGTAGAGCGGCCGGTCCTTCACACTGCCTCCCCAGCCGGCATCGGCCACGGGCAGCGTTTCGGAGGTGGCGCGTTCGATGATCGGGATGAACTGGACGAAGCTCGCGCCCAGTTCGTCGCGCAGGAAGACGTAGACCTCACGTCCGTGGTCGCCGTTGACCGAGTGCACCGTCGTCATGGCGTTCCACTCGACTCCGTGGCGCTTGAGAACGTCGAGCCCCTTCATCACCCGGTCGAACGTCGGCCGGCCGCCCTTGTCGACGCGGAAAGCGTCGTGCAGCGCCCGCGGCCCGTCGACCGAGAGCCCGACCAGGAACCCGTGCTCCTTGAGAAACGCACCCCACTCATCGTCCAGCAGCGTGCCGTTCGTCTGCAGCGTGTTGAGCACGCGCTGGCCGGGCTGCGCATACGTGCGCTCGAGCTCGATCGAGCGCCGGAAGAAGTCGAGGCCCATCAGCGTCGGCTCGCCGCCCTGCCAGGCGACGACGACCTCCGGCACCTGGGCATGAGCCTCGAGGAGCTGCCGGATGTAGGTCTCCTGCAGCGCCTCGGTCATGCGAAAGCGGCTGCCCGGATACAGTTGCTCCTTGGACAGAAAGAAGCAGTACTCGCAGTCCAGGTTGCAGACGGCCCCCGTCGGCTTGGCCATCACATGGAAGGCGAGCGGTCGCACGTTGTCGGTCAAGGTCTGCCTTTCCTGCCTGGGACCGGGCTCAACGTCTCATACTCTCGGTCAGGGTACCGCTTGGGCAGCAGGCTCATGACCTTGACGCCCATCCGCGGAGCCCGCCACGTCGTCTCTGCCCAGCCGTTCATGTACCGATCATAACGGTCACCCGGGTCGGCCCGCAGGGTCCTGCGTTACGTCGGAGTCCCGCCTCTCAGAACACCGTGTCGAAGTCTTCCTTCATGCTGACCACCGTCCAGCCGCGGGCGTTGGCTGCCGCGAGCGCTCTCTCGGCGCCCCCGTCGTAGGCGAACTCGCGCTCCGCGTCGTCGTGATGGACAAGGAGCGCGAAGTGCGCGGTCTCCAGCATCGGGGCGTCGCCGTCGGCGTTGCCTCCGGCCAGCAGCGGCTTGCGTCCCGTGCGGGTCCAGATGTGCACGGGCTTGCCGGGACCGTCGTCGATCGGCTGCTCCACCCCGGCGGTCCGGTACAGCTCGCCGTCGCGGTACTCGAGCGTGGTCGCCGAGCCGATGACGCGCTCGCGCGGGATGCCGTAGATCTGCTCGGACACCGGCCGCACGAAGTCGCGGCCGCCCGCGGAGCAGAGGTAGACGGTGAAGTCGTTCGCTGCGAGGAACGCAAGCAACTCGCGCATGGGCCGGTAGGCGACCTCGGAATAGGGCACGCCGAGGGTCGGGTGGCGTGCGGCCTTGAAGAAATCGTCGACGGCTGCCTCGAAGGCCTCGACGGTGATCCCCTCGTAGGCTTCGGTCACGCCTTTGATCAGCTCCGGCACGTGCGCGTAGAGATCCATGAGCCACTCGCGGTCTCCTGCCGCCAGGGCTTTGAAGGGCTGCGTCTTGGCGAGCTCCGGCTGAGCCTGGATCATCTCCTTCCAGCGCCGCATGATGAAGTCGGCCTGAACGTACATGGGCTTCTCGCACCACAGCGTGCCGTCGTTGTCGAACGTCGCGACTCGCTCCGCCGGCGGGGCAAAGGAATCGCCCCGTCGAGTGACCGATCGCACGAAGTCGAGGATCGCGGACCTGGTCGTTCCGTCGCGCCAGCTGGCTAGTGCTTCAGGGTGTGCCATGCGGGGCTCCTTCTTCGCGGTCTTCTGAAGGTGGCGGCGGGAGCGTTGGCTCGTCGCGCCGCGCGATGGAGGGGAGTCACAGGGTTCCGCCCGACGCGACCTTGCCGGGCTGCAGAACGACCTGAAGGGCGAGCACGAGGCCGCCGACCACGAGACCCGCGAGCACGGCCACGACGAGGCGCCAGCCGGTGAGCCCGGATCGGCGTCCGGCCAGGCCGCTCCAGTAGCCGAGGGACAGGGCTCCCGCGACCGCGATGAAGCGGATCGTGTCGGCGAGCGCGACCCCCAGCAACGTGAGGATGGAAAGCGCCGCGAGCGGAGGCACGGCGAGCAGCAGGAACCGCGACTCCCAGGCGACGATCCGCAGCAGCTCCTCGATCGTGAGACCGGTCCCTTGCGCGACCCGCCCGGCCAGGGCCGCGGCGAAGACGTGTGAGAGGAACATGGCCAGGACCGGCCCGACGATCACGACGACGACATCGACGAAGCGCAGATGCTGCCAGCCGTCGTAGATGATCAGGACGGTCATGAGGGTGATCGTCCCATAGACGAACCTGGCTACGCTGGTCTCCCCAGAGGCTCGCCCTTGCGCGGTCGCCTGGTCCACGGTCCTCTCCCCGCCCCGGAAGCGTAGCCCGCGCGTCAGCGGTTCTTGCGCTTTCGCCGGCGCGAGATGAGCAGGGCGACCAGTCCGGCGACCA
>CAWJRV010000033.1:0-34810 GCA_963845355.1 uncultured Actinomycetes bacterium | reverse complement strand
CGCCTTCAAGGGCTATCTGCCCTACTACGAAGGGCCGGTGAGAGTGGGGTCGAGGCGACCTACGACCGCTGGCTCCAGGGCACGGACGGCGCCGCCAAGGTGCAGGTCAACGCGATGGGCAAGCCCACCGCCGTGCTGCCCGGCGGCAGCCTGCCGCAGCCGGGCGACAACCTCGTGCTCACGCTCGACGCCCGCATTCAGAAGGCGGCCGAGCAGGCGATCCAGTTCGGCATCGCCTCGGCTCACGTCAACCACTTCGGGCAGGCCAATGCGGGGGCCGCGATCGTCATGGTCGCCGACCAGGCGCCCTGCTTGCCATGGCGAGCTACCCGACCTACGACCCGAAATGGTTCGTCGGCGGCATCAGCGCCAAGCATTACGCGCGGTCCTGAACCCGCAGGCCGACGACCCCTTGCTCAACCGGGCGATCGCCGGCGAGTACCCCACCGGCTCGACCTTCAAGACGGTCGATACGATCGCCGGCCTGCAGACGGGCGTGCTCAGTCAGTCCACGACACTCGACGCTCCTGCCACCTATACGAACCACGGTCTGGTGTGGCACGACTGGAACCCCAACGGTCACGGCGTGATCGACTTGAGCCAGGCCCTGGTGCAGTCGGCCGACATTTACTTCTACCAGGTCGGCTACGACTTCTACCTGCGCAAGGGCACCGAGCTGAAGACTGGGCGACGCCCTGGGCTACGGGCACGCGACGGGCATCGACATTCCGGGCGAGTCGACGGGCGTGGTGCCCACGCCGTCCTGGCTGCGGGCGACCTACACCAAGAAGACCGACCCGACCAACTGGCGGATCGACAGCCTCTGGAAGCCGGGCAACTCGATCAACCTGGCGATCGGCCAGGCGATCTGCTGGCCACGCCCCTGCAGGTGGCGGTCAACTACGCGGCGATCGCCAACGGCGGCTACGTCGTCACGCCGCACCTGGGTCTGCGCGTCGACTCGCCGCAGGGCACGACCCTGCAGACGCTCAAGTTCCCGGCTCCGCGCAGCCTGGGCATCGCGAGCGGCAACCTGGCGTTCCTGCGCGGCGCCCTGCGCGCGGCGGCCTCGACGCCGGCCGGCACCTCGTACCGCGTCTTCGGTTCGTACCCCGTCGCCGTGGCCGGCAAGACCGGCACCGCGCAGGTCGCCGGCAAGGGCGACTATCCTCGTATGCGAGTTTCGCGCCGGCCGACGATCCCAAGTACGTCGTGGTCGTCCTGATCGAACGTGGCGGCGAGGGCGCCGCCGCCGCGGCGCCGGCTGCCCGCCTCATCTACAACGCCCTGTTCAACGTGAAGGGCACCGTCGTGGGCGGCGTCGGGCGCGGCGACTGACGGGTGACGCCGCGCGCCGCGCGACCGTCGCGGCCGGGTCGTGCCCGCCTCAGGTGTGCGAGATTGTGTCGGTGGCGGGGCCAAGCGCTCATTCGAGGAGGGGACACATGAAGCTCCCGGCGGTCGGGGAGACGGCTCGTCTCGGCGGAGCGCGGCCATGAGGGCGCGCGAGCTCGGCATAGAGATCGGGCTCGGCCGCCCGGGGCCGCTGAACGCGATCACCGACGTAGCCGGCGTCAGGGTCGGCTGCGTGACGCTGGTCTCGGGCGACGGCCCTCTGGTGGTCGGCGAAGGTCCGGTGCGTACGGGCGTCACCGTGATCGTGCCGCGCGACGACGAGGTGACCGAGCATCCCCTGTTCGCCGGCTGCCACCGCCTGAACGGCAACGGCGTGCTCACCGGCTCGAATGGATCTGCGAGTCAGGCCTTCTCAGCTCGCCGGTCGCGCTGACCAACAGCCACTCGGTGGGCGTCGTGTACGACGCCCTCGTGGCCCGCGAGATCGACGCCCGCGCCGCCGGCGCGCTCTTCTGGAGCATGCCGGTGGTGGGCGAGACCTACGACGGCTGGCTGAACGACGTGAACGGCCGCCACGTGCGGGCCGAGCACGTCGCCGCGGCGCTGGCCGGGGCGTGCGGCGGGCCGGTGCCCGAGGGCAACGTGGGCGGCGGCACCGGCATGGTCTGCCACGACTTCAAGGGCGGCACCGGGACGGCGTCGCGGGTCGTCACGGCCGGCGGCGAGAGCTTCACGGTGGGGGTGCTGGTGCAGGCCAACCACGGCTCGCGCGAGGGATTTGTGGTGAACGGCGCGCCCGTGGGCCAGGTCCTGAACGAGACGGTCGTGCCGGCGCCGCTGCTGCCTGGGGAGCGCCCGCCCGCCGGCGCCGGTTCGATCATCGCCGTCGTGGCGACCGACGCGCCGCTCATTCCCACGCAGCTCCAGCGCCTGGCGCAGCGGGCCGGCCTGGGCGTGGCCGCGCTCGGGGCGTACGGCGGCAACTACAGCGGCGACCTGTTCCTGGCCTTCTCCACGGCCAACGGCGGCCTGCCGGCCATGAACTACGGTTCGGGCGGTCCGTCGCGAGTGCCGCTTCAAATGCTCTCGCTCTGCCACCTCGACCCGATCTTCGAGGCCGTGGTCGAGGCGACCGCCGAGGCCATCCTGAACGCCCTGTTGCAGGCCGGGACGATGACGGGGCGCGACGGCGTGACCGCCTACGCGCTCGACGGTCGCGCGCTGCTCGAGGTGCTCGATCGCTACGACCGGCGGGTGTGTCGCGTGGCGCTCGGCGCCTCGTAGCCTCGGCGCCTCATAGCCGACCGCCTGCCCGCCGGTCCGCCCGGCCGCCGTCGGCGCCGCTGCTCAGGCTCCCGCGGTCACGAGGTGAGCCGCGAAGAACGTGAGGCAGCGAGCCCAGGCGTCGCGGGCCGCGCCGGCGCGGTACGACCGCCGGGTGTCGTTGAAGAAGGCGTGCGGCGCGCCCGGGTAGATGTGATGCTCGAAGGCCACGCCGGCGCGCGCCATGGTCTGGGCGAGGTCCGGCACCGTCGCTGAGATGCGCGTGTCGTCGGCCCCATAGAAGCCGAGCACGGGGCAGGCGATCGCCGGGATCTCGTCGGCGGGCGGCGCTGAGCCGTAGAAGACGACGGCGGCGTCGAGGCGCGGCTCGCGGCACGCGAGCCGCGCCGACAGGCCGCCGCCCATGCACCAGCCGACCGCTCCGATGTGACCGTCGCACGCCGCGTCGTCGCGCAGCGCGCCGAACGCATCGTCCAGCGCCGGGAGGTGCTGTCGTGGGTCGAGCCCGCCGAACAGCACGGCCATCGTGCCCGAGATCCGCTCGCCTTCGTCGACGGGCAGCTCGGACAGGGCCTGCTCGCGGGCGGCGGGGTCGCTCCAGACCGCGGGCGGCACGGTCTCGAGGAACTCCTTCACGGCGGCAACGCGCTCAGGCGCGAGCTCCGGCCGCCGGTCGCCCACCGAGTAGAGGTCCGGCGCGAGCGTGAGGTAGCCGGCCGTGGCCAGGCGCTCGGCCATGTCCTGGATGTGCGCATCGACGCCCCAGGCCTCCTGGATCACCAGGACCGCGGGCTGCGGGCCGTCGGCCGCCGCCGGTCTGACCCGGTACGCCGTGAACGCCCGCGCGCCCGTCCCCACCTTCACCCAGCCGGTCTCAAGCTTCATGGTCTCTCCCTTGTGAAGACAAAGAGTCTGCTTGAGGGATGCAGCCGACCTGCTCAGGCATGTCTGGTCCCTCCTGCCGCGCCTGTCGTGGCATACCCACAGGGGCGCCGGATGCAACGCCATCGGCGTCACGCCGGCAAGCAGGATCCTTCTCGAGCCGCCGACCTTCTCGAACCGCCGACCTGCTTAGAGAGTCGTGGCGCGCGGAGGTATGCTGGTCACGCCGACTCGCCGGCCGGCCCGCGCGAGGCGGCTTGCACGGGGCCGCTCGCACACCGGCACCATCGAAAGCGCTGCAAGGGGGAGCCATGTCGTTTCGCGAGGCTACGACGGCTGATCTCAGCCTGGTCGCCTCGTGGGTGCGCACCCGGCGCGAATGCGATCTGTGGGCCGGGTCACGGTTCGGGTTTCCGTTCGACCCCGGCACCCTGCCCGACCTGATGCGCCTGGACACCACGCAGTCCGTCTGCCTGCTCGACGGCCGCGAGGTGGTGGCCTTTGGCCAGCTACTGGCCAAAGACCGCGAGCGCGTGCACCTGATGCGCGTGATCGTGAAGCCCGCGGCGCGGCGCAAGGGCCTTGGCCGGTCGCTTTTGGGCGAGCTGCTGCGACGCGCCCGCGAAGGCGGCTATGCGTGCGTCAGCCTGAAGGTCGATCGCGATAATCCGGCGGCCGTCGCCCTGTACGAGGGCTTGGGGTTCCGGCGCGCCGAACGCCCTGCCGCCGAATCACTCTCGCAGGAGTCGTGGTACATGGAGCTTGCACTTGCCGCTCCCACGGCGGCTCCGGCCGGCGACGCCGCGGGCGCTTCGCGCGACGATGGGCCGGACGCTGTCGGCGACTACCTGCGCCAAGTCACCGTCGGTGAGCTCGAGCACCGCGACATCGTCGTCGTCGACTACGATCCCGCCTGGCCCGGGCTCTATGCCGTACAAGAGGCGACGATCCGCGCCGCGCTCGGCGAGTGCGCCCGGCGCGTCGAGCACATCGGTTCGACGGCCGTGCCCGGCCTGGCGGCGAAACCCCTGATCGACGTGCTGCTCGTCGTCGACGACCCCGCAGAAGAGCCCTCGTACCTGCCGGCGCTCCAGGCGGCGGGATACGTGCTGCGCATCAGGGAGCCCGACTTCTACCAGCACCGCGTGTTGCGCACGCCCGCCGGGGATGTGCACGTGCACATCTTCGCCGCCGACTCGCCCGAGGTCGAACGCTACCTGCTGCTGCGCGAACGCCTGCGCGGCGACGAGGCCGACCGCGAGCTCTATGCGGCCACCAAGCGTCGTCTTGCGGCCCGGCATTGGCCGACCATGCAGCACTACGCCGAGGCGAAGAGTACTGTGATCGAGGCCATCATCGCGCGGGCGCGCGACGACCGGGGAGCGCCCGGATGACCGACAACGAGCGCGGGGCGAAGAGCGACGACGAGCGCAGGACGATGAGCGACGACGAGCGCGCGGCGACGGGCGACGACGAGCGCGCCTTCGTCCAGCGTCTGAGCGACGACTACGGGACCTGGTTTCTGGACGACGAGCGGCGCGCCCAGGGGCTCATGAGCGACGAGCTCGCGCCGTTCGAGCATCTCTTCTCGCCGGTCCAGGTCAACACCGTCAGGCTGAAGAACCGCATCGTCATGGGGCCGATGGGCAACATCTCGATGGCCGACGAGACGGGGCGCCCGAGCGATCGCATGGTGCGCTACTTCGCCGAGCGCGCCGAGGGCGGCGCCGGGCTTCTCACCTCGGGCCTGGTGCCGGTCGGCCAGCGGTCCGACCCGGCGCTCACGGAGCGCGGCGGCCTCTCGTATTTTCCGCGCATCGACCGGTCGCGCAGCGTCTTTGCGGGCTGGCGCGACATCGCCGCCGCCTGCCATGCGTTCGGCGCGCGCTTCTTCATTCAGCTCACCGCGGGTCTTGGCCGTGTCGGTTCTCCGGAGTGCCTGCAGACCAAGCACCGGCTGCCCGTGTCGGCCTCGTGGAACCCCAACTTCTACCTGCCGGCCGTGCCCTGCCGCCCGCTGCTCGACGTCGAGTGCCGGCGCATCGTCAAGGCCGCCGGTCAGGCCGCCGCCGACGCCCGCGCGATGGAGATCGACGGGGTCTACCTGCACGGCCACGAAGGCTACCTGCTCGACCAGCTCACCAACCCGGCCTTCAACCGCCGCACGCACGGCCGCTACGCCGACTGGCAGCGTTTCGGGCTCGACCTGGTGCGCGAGGTCCGCGCGCGCACCGGCGACGGCTACCCCATCATGTATCGCATCGATCTCACCGCGGCGCTCCACGAGACCTACGGGCAGCGCATGGCGTCGGTCGGGTCGCTCAAACGCTTCGCGGGCGAGCGCACCGTGGCCATGACGCTCGAGTTCATGGCGAACCTGGTGGCCACCGGCGTCGATATGTTCGACGTCGACCTGGGCTGCTACGACAACTGGTGGCTGCCGCACCCGCCGACCTTCATGCCACCCGGGTGCTTTCTCGAGGTCGCGCGGACCGCCCGCGACTACCTGAGAGATCACGGCGTCAGGTCGAACGCCGGCCACGAGGTGCCCGTCGTGGCAGTGGGCAAGCTCGGCAACCCCGATCTCTGCGAACGCGCCTTGCGCGACGAGCTCTGCGATCTCGTCATGCTCGCCCGGCCGCTGCTGGCCGACCCCGACTGGCCGCGCAAGGCCTATGCGGGAAGGGTGGCCGAGATCGTGCCCTGCATCGGCGACCAGGAAGGCTGCATCGGCGAGTTCGTGGCGGGGGGCCACCCGCAGTGTTCGGTGAATCCGCGGGCGGGCTTTGAGGACGTCTTCTCAGCGGAGCCGGCGGCGGCTTCGCGGCCGCGCCGGATCGCTGTGGTCGGCGCGGGGCCGACCGGTATCACCTGCGCCTGTACCGCGGCTCGCCGCGGCCACGAGGTCACGCTCTTCGAGCGTGAGGACCGGCCGGGCGGCATGCTGGTGCCCGGCTCCGTGCCACGTGCCAAGCTCGACGTCGCCAACTATCTGAGCTACCTGGACGATCTGCTCGAGCGCACCTGTGCCGCGACGCCGCTGAGCCTGCGACTGGGGACCGAGATGTCGGCCGAGCAGCTCGGGCAGGAAGGCTACGACGTTGTTGTGGCCTGCACCGGCGGCGTGCTCAAGCGTCCGCCGATCGACGGCCTCGACGGCCGCGTCCGTTCCGGCGGCGACAGCCCTCCGGTCGTGGCGGCGGTCGACCTCCTGCGTTCGCCGGCGCTCGCCGCCGACGCCAGGCGCATCGTCGTGCTCGGCGGTGGAGCGGTCGGTTGCGAGGCCGCCTTCTGGCTTGCGGCCGAACACGGCAAGCAGGTGACGGTGATCGAGATGCTGCCGCACTTCATGACGGGCAACTGCACCGCCAATCGCGGCTACCTGTTGCACTATCTCGAGAGGCTCGATGTCCGGCTGCTCAACTGCACGCGTCTCGAGTCTGTCGGAGACGGCGGCGTGATGGCGAGCCGCAATATCGACGCCTCGGTCCCCGACCCGTACGCGACCTGGGCGCCGCTGCTGCCCGACAGCCTGCACAACCCGTTCGCGCGGGCGCTCGAGGTGCACGACGTCCTGGAGCGTATCGAGGCCGACCTGGTCGTTGTGGCCACCGGGCTTGCGCCGGACGGCGAGCTCTACGAGGCGTGTGTGGCCGGGCATGTCGCCCCCGAGCTGCACAACATCGGCGACTCGTTCACCGTGGCCAAGGTGCTCGAGGCGGTGCGCGCCGGACATGCGCTCGGTCGGCGGTTGTAGGAGGGAGTGGATGGCGATCGGCAGGATCACAGCGCGTGCCACTCTTGCGTCCGTCGTCGCCCTAGTGCTCGCGACCACAGCGCTCGCCGCCTGCGGGTCGTCGACGGGGCCGCCGGCTTCCGGGAGCCCGGGCGCCGCGCCGCCCCTGAAGGGCAGCACGCTGGACGGCGGGACGTTCGATCTGGCTGCCGTCACCGGCAAGCCCACCGTCGTGAACTTCTTTGCTTCCTGGTGCGGGCCCTGCAACCAGGAGGCGCCCGAGGTGGTGGCCTTCGCCAGGGCGCATCCGGATGTGCGGGTCGTGGGCGTGGACACCAACGACAAGTCGCTCGACGGGCGGTCGTTCGTCGAGAAGTACGGGATCACCTACCCCGTGGTGCAGGACCCGAATGGCGCGATGGCCAGCGACTGGGGCGTCAACGGCATCCCGACGACCTTCTTCATCGACAGGTCCGGCAAGGTGCAAGCCTCGATCGTCGGCGCCTCCACCCAGGCGCAGTTCGAGGAGAAGCTCTCGTCCATCCAGTGAGGCGCCGCCGGCCGCCGCGGGCGGCTGCGCGGGGCCCGCGGGAGCGCTCATGATCGCCGTCACCGTCACATCGCTCAGCCTGTCGTCACTTGTGCTCGCCTTCGCGGCCGGGCTGCTGTCGTTCGTGTCCCCCTGTGTGCTGCCGCTCGTGCCCGTCTACCTCTCGTTCATCTCGGGGGTGGGCGTCGACCGTCTCGCCGGCGAGCGCCGCCGGCTGCTGTGGACCGCGCTGCTCTTCGTGGCCGGGTTCACGCTCGTGTTCATGCTGATGGGAGCCGGAGCCGGCGGCGTGGGGCACCTTCTGGTGCGACACCGGCGTGGATTGACCATCGCCGCCGGCGCCGTGATCGCGGTCGGCGGCCTGGTCGTCGCCGGCGTGTTGCCGCTGCCCGAACCCGTGCTGCGTATGGACCCGACGCGGCGTGGCGCCGGAGGAGCGTTCGTCACGGGGATGGCGCTCGCCGTGGGCTGGACGCCGTGCGTGGGCTACGTACTGGGCGCGATCCTCGCCATGGCGGCCTCCGCACGGAGCGCCGCCTCCGGATCGTTTCTGCTGCTCGTGTACTCGGCGGGCCTCGGGCTGCCGTTCATCCTCGCGGCGCTCGCGTTCGACTGGATGTCGAGCGCCTTGGGCATCGTCAGGCGGCACTACCGCGGCATCCAGGTGGTGGCCGGCACCCTGCTCGTGGCGTTCGGCGTGCTCATGATGCTGGGCGTGTTCGATCAGGTGAGCAGGTGGTTGCCGGCGTTCAGCCCCGGAGGGCTCTGAGTCGAGACCGGCGCTTGACGGCCCTTAGCGTAGTGTTGTATATAAGCAAGTATGCAAATAAGGGACAACACGACCGACACTGCCACAACGGACCTCGAGCCCCTCTTTCGCATGCACGCCGAGCTCTGCAAGGCGCTGGCCAACGAGCACCGTCAGGCGCTCCTGCACGCGCTCGGTGACGGCGAGAAGTGCGTCGGCGACCTGGCGACCGAGATCGGTATCTCGGTCCACAACGTGTCCCAGCACCTGCGCGTGCTCAAGGAGCGCCGCATGGTCGCCTCGCGCAAGGCGGGCCAGACGGTCTACTACCGCGTCACAAACCAGAAGTTCCTGCAGGCGTGCGCCCTGATCCGTCAGGCGCTTCTCGAAGAGCATCTGGCGCAGGGCGAATCGCTGCAGGCCGCCGAACTGCTCGACGAGGCACCGGCACCCGCGGTGCAGCCGGCGACGACGTCGGCACCCGCGACAGATTCGGCAACTGCAGCGGCAGCGCCGGCGCCGTCTTCAGGGTCGGTCGCCACGGCGGCGTCGGCCTAGCACCAAAAGCAAACGAGCCAGGGGACAGACCAGAGTCAATGACCGAGCGAGCGGCGCCGTTGATTGCCGTTCCTTGCGAAAGAATTCACAAGCACAAGCACCACGACTACACGGCAGGCACCACGACCGGATTGCAAGCAGGTCGACCAGATGGCAAGCAGGACGACCGGGCCTCTGGCCCCACCGACGTGAAGGAGACGACCATGGCAGATGATCTCAGCACCATCCAGGTAGAGAAGGTAGTGGACGCGCGCGGCACCTCGTGTCCGGGTCCCATCCTGGCCGCCAAGAAGGGCATTCCGGGCGTCTCGGTGGGCGGCGTCATGGAGGTCCAGGCGACCGACACCGGTACCCAGAAAGACCTGCCCGCGTGGTGCAAGAAGATGGGCCACGAGTTTCTCGGCGTGGTCGAGGAGCCCGGCTTCATGAAGCTGTACGTGAAGAAGATGAAGTAGTGATGGCGGACCCTGAGACAGTCGAGGACGAGGCCTTCGTCCCCCGCATCCTGGTGCTGTCCACCAACAACATCTCCGACCCGGGCATCGACCTGGCGGGCAGCTCGCACATGCACTACTCGCCCAACGTCATGGTGATCAGCGTGCCGTGCACGAGCGGCATCAAGCCGAGCTGGGCGCTGTACGCCGTCCAGCAGGGCTTCGACGGCGTCTTCGTCGCCGCCGACGGCGATGAATGCGCCTATCTGTCCGACTGTTCCGAGCGCACCTCGCAGATCATGGCCGACGCGCAGACGCTGCTCGTCGACAACGGCTACGAACCGCAGCGCCTGCGCATGGCGGCCATCTGCTCGGTCTGCGCCGAGCCCTTCACCAACTACATGCACGAGTTCTCCGCGTCTCTGACCAAGCTCGGCCCCTCCCGAAAGGCATCGGCAGCATGAAGTACGACGCTCTGGTGGTCGGCAGCGGCATCGGCGGCATGGAGTCCGCCCTCAAGCTCGGCGACATGGGCTACAAGGTCCTGGTCGTAGAGAAGGAATCCAGTGTCGGCGGCAAGATGATCCTGCTCAGCAAGGTCTTCCCGACGCTTGACTGCGCGAGCTGCATCTCGACCCCGAAGATGGCCGCTACCATCCATCATCCCAACATCGACGTTCTCACCTACGCCGAGGTCGACGGCATCCGTAGCGACGGCAACGGCGGCTATCACGCCACCATCCGCCAGAAGCCGAAGTTCATCGACGAGGTCGCCTGCACCGGCTGCCGTCAGTGCGAGATGGCTTGCAACGTGGCGGTGCCCGACGAGTTCAACGCCGACATGGTGTCGCGGCGGGCGGCCTATATCGCCTTCCCGCAGGCCGTGCCCAAGAAGGCTGTCATCGAGCGCGCCGGTGTCTCGCCCTGCACCTTCGAGTGCCCGGCCGGCATCAAGGCGCACGGCTACGTGGCGCGGGTGCGCAGCGGCGAGTACGACCAGGCGTTCGACCTGGTGCTCGAGACGACGCCCTTGGTGGGCAGCCTCGGCCGCGCCTGCTATGCGCCCTGCGAGGACCAGTGCACGCGCGGCGAGCTCGAGGGTCCACTTCCGATTCGTCGCCTGAAGCGTTTCATCGCCGATCAACGCTACGGTCAGGCAGAGTCCAAGGCCACCGAGAAGCCCGAGCCCAACGGCAAGAAGGTCGCCGTGGTCGGTTCGGGGCCGGCCGGTCTTACCGCCGCCTGGCAGTTGGCGCGCAAGGGCTACGCCGTCAAGATCTTCGAGGCGGCGCCCACACCGGGCGGCATGCTCAGCCTCGGCATCCCGGCGTACCGCCTGCCGAACGACGTCGTCGCCGACGACGTCGCCAACGTCACGGCGATCGGCGTGGAGATCGCGACTGGCACCCGCGTCGACGACGTCGCAGCGCTCAAGGGCGACGGCTACGACGCCGTCCTCATGGCGACGGGTACGCATAAGTCCGTCAGCCTGCGCGTGCCCGGCGAGGAGCTGGACGGCGTCGACAGCGCCCTTGGGTTCCTGCGCGCCGTCAAGCTCGGCGAAGCCGTCGAGGTGACCGGCAAACGCGTGCTGGTGGTCGGCGGCGGCAACGTCGCCATCGACGCGGCGCGCACGGCTCGCCGCCGCGGCGCCGCTTCGGTCGACCAGGTCAGCCTGGAATGCTGCGAGGAGATGCCGGCCCACGACTTCGAGGTCGAAGAGGCCCGGGCCGAGGGCATCACCCTGCACGACGGCTGGGGTATCGATCACTTCACCGGCGAGGGTCGTGTGCAGGGCGCCGATCTCAAGGTCTGCACCTGCGTGTTCGACCCCGAGGGTCGCTTTCACCCCGAGTACGACGACAGCCGGCACAAGAGCCTCGTCTGCGACGTCGTCATCGTCGCCGCGGGCATGGGCGCCGATACAGACGCGTTCGGCCTCGAGACCAACGGCAACCGCACGCTCAAGGCCGACCCCGGCACTTTACAGACCGCGGTGCCACACGTCTTCGCCGCTGGCGATGTCGTCACCGGCCCGACCATGATCACCACGGCCGTCGGCCAGGGACGCCGCGCCGCCTTCATGATTGACCGCTACCTGCAGGGCGCCGAGCTCGACCCGGCCGCCTTCGACGAGCGACTGCCGGTCGTCGACAAGACCGACGTGCTCCGCCGGCAGGACGTGTACGACCGCCGCGAGCCGCTCGAGTCGAGTGCCGTGATGAGCGGGGCGCCGAGCGACTTCGGCGAGACCGAGGGCGCCATGACGGAGGACGAGGCATTCCTGGGCGCCGCGCGCTGTCTCGACTGCGGGGTGTGCTCCGAATGCCACGCCTGCGTCGACGCCTGCCCGGCCGACGCCATCAAGCTCGACATGGTGGGACAGGAGATCGAGGCCGAGGTCGGCAGCGTCGTTCTGGCCACCGGCTTCAAGCTCTTTCCGGCCGATGCCAAGCCCCAGTACGGCTACGGCCGCCATAAGAACGTGATCACCGGCATGCAGATGGACCGCCTGCTGGCGCCGACGCGGCCCTACAACGCCGTGTTGCGCCCCAGCGACGGCAAGGTGCCCGACAACATCGCCTACGTCATGTGCACCGGCTCGCGCGACGAGACCGTCGGCAATCCGCTGTGCTCCAAGATCTGCTGCATGTACTCGGTCAAGCAGAACCAGCTCATCATGGGCGCCCTGCCGCTGGCCGACGTCACCGTCTACTACATCGACGTGCGTTCGGTGGGCAAGGGCTACGACGAGTTCTACCAGCAGGCCAAAGACATGGGCGCGAACTTCGTCAAGGGCCGGGTCTCGGGCATCACCGAGACCGACGAGGGCAACCTCGTCCTGCGCTACGAAGACATCGAGAACGGCGGCGCGCTCACCGAAGCCGAACACGACATGGTCGTGCTGGCCGTCGGCGTGCAGCCCAACGCCGAGGCGCAGCACCTCTTCGCCGACGGCGCGCTGGCGCTCGACGACTACTACTACGTCGGCGAGGCCGACGAAGACCTGGACCCCGGCCGTACCAACCTCCCCGGCGTGTTCGTCGCGGGTTCGGCTGCCGGTGCCAAAGACATCCCCGATTCCATCCTCCATGCGGGCGCCGCGGCCGCCCAGGCCGCCGCTCACCTGGAGCGCGCGAAAGTGAAGGTGTCGGCATGAGCGGCCGCAAGATCGGCGTGTATGTCTGCCAGTGCGGTGGCAACATCAGCGACTACGTCGACGTCGAGAAGGTCGTCGAGGCGGTGGAGCACGACCCGGACGTCGTGGTCGCGCGCTCCGCGATGTTCACCTGCTCGGATGCGACCCAGCAGGAGATCGTCCAGGACGCTCACGAGAAGGGCCTCGACGCGCTCGTCGTAGCCTCGTGCTCCCCCAAGCTCCACACGGTCACCTTCCGTGACGTCGCCAAGCGCGCCGGCATGAACCCGTTCCAGTACACCCAGGTGAACGTCCGCGAGCAGTGCTCGTGGACGCACACCGACGACCACGAAGGCGCGACCGAGAAGGCGGTGCGCCTCGTGCGTGCCGGCATCAACCGCACGCGCCTCACCGAACCGCTCGAACCGATCGTCGTCGAGACGACGCCGCAGAGCCTCGTCGTCGGCGGCGGCATCGCCGGCCTTCGCGCGGCCCTGGGACTTGCGCAGATCGGACTCTCCGTCTTCCTGGTCGAGAAGCAGCCCCAGCTCGGCGGCTGGGTCGCCGGCTTCGGCCACCTGTACCCTCACGGCCGCAACGGCGCCGACCTGATCGCCCGGCTCGAGGAAGCCGTGCGCGCTCATCCGGCCATCACCGTGTTCACCGGCGCCGAGGTCATGAGCAAGTCCGGCAGCTTCGGCAACTACCAGGCGACCATCGCCGTGCACGGCGAACGGCTGGAGACGATCACCGTCAACGTCGGCTCGATCGTCGTGGCGACCGGCTTCGACGCCTACGAGCCGGCCGCCGGCGAGTTCGGCTACGGCATCGACGGCGTGGTCACGCTGCCCGAGTTCAAGAAGATGGTGGACGAGTCCGCCGGCCCCGTTGAGTACAATGGCCGGCCGGTCAAGACCATCGCCTATATCTACTGCGTCGGCAGCCGCCAGGGCGAAGACGTGGAGGGCGGCCACACCTACTGCTCGCGCTACTGTTGCACGGCCGCAGTCGACGCGGCGCTCGAGACGGCCGCCAAAGGCGACCCGGCGCTGCGCCAGTACCACCTCTACCGCGACATGCGCACCTACGGCAAATACGAGCTGCTCTGGGCCGAGTCGCGCGAGAAGGGCTCGCTCTACCTGCGCGTGCCCGACGACGAACCTCCGACCGTGGAGAAGCTCGCCTCCGGCGGCCTCAAGGTCACCACGAAGGATCTGCTCACCGGCGGCGAGGAGATCGCCATCCCGGCCGACCTCGTCGTGCTCGTCACCGGCATGGTGCCGCGCGAAAACGGCGAGCTCGTGAGTGTTCTCAAGCTCCCAGTGGGCAACGACGGCTTCTTCAACGAGATCCACCCCAAGCTCCGTCCGGTCGAGACCATCGTCGACGGGGTCCTCATCTGCGGCGCCTGCCAGTCGCCCAAGAACTCGGCCGAGAGCGTCGCCAGCGGCCTTGCCGCCGTCACGCAGAGCGGCGCCATGCTCAAGCGCGGCTTCGCCGAACTCGACCCGATGGTGGCCATCGTCGACGCCGAGTCCTGCACGTGGTGCGGCAAGTGCCTCGAGACGTGCCCCTACGACGCCATCGAAGAGGTTGAAGAGCAGGGCAAGCAGGTCGCCCGCGTCGTCAAGACCGCCTGCAAGGGCTGCGGCGCCTGCGTGCCGGTGTGTCCCACCGACGCGATCGACCTGCAGGGTTACACCGACGCCCAGATCAAAGCCATGATCGACGGCCTCCTGGAGGTGAGCTGCACATGACTGAGACCACCCGGGGCGCGACGATC
The DNA here is from genome assembly GCA_963845355.1 of uncultured Actinomycetes bacterium. Classification (GTDB taxonomy): domain Bacteria; phylum Actinomycetota; class Thermoleophilia; order UBA2241; family UBA2241; genus Bog-752. Next base: position 20,340 of record CAWJRV010000033.1, on the reverse strand, counting down.
AGGTATGCAGACCCCACGAACCGCAGTGTGCGCGAGATAGTCCGCGACGAGCAGGTCATGCGGCGCCGCATCCTGGCGGCGCTCGCCGACGGTCCCCTCACGGTGCCCGAGATCGCGGCGGCCGTCGAGCGCCCGACCCACGAAGTGATGTTCTGGGTGATGGGCCTGCGCAAGTACGGCTGGCTCGGCGAGATCAAAGAGGTCTCAGACGAGGGCTATTTTCGCTATCAGCTGGTCGAGCGGGAGGGCTCATGACCGTGCTCGTGAACCCCACCCTCGCGGCCGAGCTCGCGCGTTCCGACGAGTTCAATGCCGACGCCTGCATGAACTGCGGCGTGTGCTCGGCCATCTGTCCGATGGGCGTCGACGTGCAGCCGCGCGTGCTGTTTCGCTACGTGCTGCTGGGCATGGAGGACCGCGTGACGGCCGGGATCGAGCCGGTCTTCTCGTGCCTGCTGTGCAAGATGTGCGAAGAGAACTGCCCCTCGGGCGTGCACATCGCCGAGAATGTGCGCACCTTGCGCCATCACGTCAACCGTACCGTCTTCGGCCTCAAGGAGGGATGACCATGCCTCTACCGACCGGCGACGTCATCGGTATCCTGGCCGACAACCTGCGTCTGCGAAAGTCGGTGCTGCCGCTGCCCACCAGGGTGGCGACGAAGTGGACGGAGGGTCTCGACTTGCCACGCGGCGGCGAGACGGTCCTCTACACCGGGATGATGTATCAGCTCATCCCCTACATCGAGGGCCTCGTGAAGGCCGAGACGAAGTTGGGCGACTCGTGGCTGGCCGGGCTGACCGGCCTGGGCCGCAGGGTCAACCGGCTGGTCAACATCTCGGCCTTCATGGCGCGGCCCTCGGCGGCTGAGCGCGCCGTGTACAACCGCGTGCCGATCGACGTCGTTCACCTGCTGCGCAAGGCCGGCGTCGAGTTCGGCGCCCTTTATGAGGACGACCTCTATTCCGGCGCGCTGGCCTACGACCTGGGCGCCGACGAGGTGGTCGCCGAGCATGCCCGCCGCGTGCAGGCGGTCTTCAGGCGGCACGGCGTGAAGAACGTCATCACGATCGACCCGCACACCACGACCATGCTGCGCAGCGTGTATCCCAAGTTGCTCGAGGGCTACGACGTCGAGGTGCGCAGCTACCTCGAGGTGCTGGCCGAGAAGGGGTTGGTCGCGAGCAGGGACGGCGCGAATGCCGGACTCTCAGCCGATGTCGTGATGCACGACTCCTGTGTCTTCGCGCGCTACGAAGGCTTGGTCGACGAGCCGCGCGAGCTGCTGGCTGCCGCCGGCGTCACTGTGCGCGACCCCGAGAACGCGCGTCGTCAGACCTGGTGCTGCGGCGGCCCGGTCGAATCGCTCTATCCGGCCAAGGCGGCGGCCAACGCGGCCAAGCGGGTCGCGCAGCTGCGCGACGTGGCGCCCGACTGCGTCACCATGTGCCCGATGTGTTTCGTCAACCTGAGCACCGCGGCCGGGGACACGATGCGCTTCACAGACATCTCGCAGTACCTCCGCGAGGCGTGCGCATCCTGAGGATCGGCACGCCGATCAGCACCTGAAAAGCAGCGTCAGAGGAGGCAGATGGTGGACACCACGACCAAGAAGACGATCATCCTGTTCAGCGGCGATTTCGATCGCGTCATGGCGGCCTTCATCATCGCCAACGGCGCCGCCGCCATGGGCGACGACGTCACCATGTTCTTCACCTTCTGGGGCCTGAACATCCTGCGCAAGCCCGAAAAGGTGCAGACGGCGGACAAGAAGAGCGTCCTGCAGGCCATGTTCGGCAAGATGATGCCCAAGGGTACCGGCCACCTCGGCCTCTCCAAGATGAACTTCGCCGGCGCGGGCGCGCCGCTCATGAAGCAGGTCATGAAGAAGGCCAACGCCATGTCGCTCGAAGAGCTTGTCGAGTCTGCCCGGGAGCAGGGCGTGAAATTCATCGCTTGCACGCTCTCCATGGACATCCTCGGGTTCAAGAAGGAGGAGCTCATCGACGGGCTCGAGTTCGCCGGAGTCGCCGCCTACCTGGGCGAGGCCGACGAAGCCAACGTGAACCTGTTCATCTAGGCCGGGCGCAGCCTCAGAAAGTCAACGACAACCTAGTCATCCGAGACGGAAAGAGGAGGACCGCATGAGCTCGATGGTCATCGGTTTGGCAAGCGGCAGTCTCGAGAAGCTCGTCGTCACCAGCACGGTCACGGGCGGCGCCGTGGCGCTCGACATGGACGTCGACATCTACCTCCTGCTCGGCGGCGCCTACGCCTTTCGCAAGGACGTGGCCGGCACCGGCACCTACAACGACCGCCCCGAGCTGGCCCAGGAAATGGCCGCCGGGATGACCGGCAACGCAGTGCCGGCGCCCCTCGACAGCCTGCGCGCGCTCAAAGCCGACGGCAAGGTGCGTATTCACTGCTGCGGCACGGCCGGCAAGATCTGGGGCGCCGGCGCGCTCGAAGATTTCGTCGACCTGGTCGACGACATCGTCGGCATCGCCGAGTACATCTCGCGCTGCGAGGACGCCGACGTCGTACAGGTCTTCTAGACGCCGTGGCGGTCTCTGACGTCAGAGCGGTGCCGTCCGCGGCACGGCGGGCGAAGTGGCGAAGCGCGTGACCGACGACGCGCGGACACCCGATCGCATGGCATCGATGACGGACTGCGGCGTGTGCGGCAAGACCCTGGTCTACGCCACCGATCCGGTCGTGCGCAGCTGTGACCTGTGCGGCGCGGAGCAGGCGACGCTCATCTACTGCCCCGCGGGGCACTTCGTGTGCGACGCTTGCCACGGCAAGACGGCGATGGACGCCGTGCGGCACGTGCTGGCCACGACGACGCTGGCCGACCCGGTGGCGATCCTCGAGCAGGTCATGGCTCACCCTGGGCTGCCCATGCACGGACCCGAGCACCACGCCATCGTTCCCGGCGCCATCATCGCTGCCGCCCGCAACGCCGGCGCATCGATCCCCGATGGAGCCCTCGAAGCGGCCCTCAAACGGGCTGCCAAAGTGCCCGGCGGCTGGTGTGGCTACTACGGCACCTGTGGCGCCGCCGTCGGTGTCGGGGTCGCGGTCAGCGTGCTCACGACGGCGACCCCTCTGAAGGGAAAGCAGCGCTCGCTCGCCCTGGGCGCGACCTCCTGCGCGCTGGCCCGCATGGTCGACGGGGACCCGCGCTGCTGCAAGCGGGCATCGCTAATCGCCGTGCGCGCGGCCGTCGACTATCTGCGCGACCGTCTCGGGATCGACTTGCCGGCAGGTGACGGCGTGCGCTGCGGCTACACGGCGCGCAACGCGCAGTGCGCCCGAGAGCGCTGCGACTTCTTTGACGCGAGCGTCGTGCAGTCGTGAGCTGCTCGTGAGCGTGGCTGGTTTTGAGGGCAGGAGTCCTTGCCTGGGCGCGGGGACCTGGGTGCATCCGTCGGCGGACGTGCTGGGCGACGTGACCGTGGGCGAGCGCTGCTGGATCGGTCCCGGCGCGCGCCTGCGCGGCGACTATGGACGGATCGTGGTGGGCGACTGCTGTGCGATCGAAGACAATTGCGTGGTGCACGCCCGCCCGGGTGATATCTGCACGATCGGCTCCTGGGTGACGCTCGGTCACGGTTGCATCGTGCACAACGCGTGTGTGGGCGATTACGCGGTCGTCGGCATGGGAGCGGTCGTGAGCGACTGGGCCGACGTCGGCGAGTGGGCGGTCGTGGCCGAGGGGGCGGTCGTGTCGCAGCGCGCCGTCGTGCCGCCGGCGGCGATCGCCGCCGGCGTGCCGGCACGCCTTCTCGACCGCTCCGTCGACGACGAGTTCAAGGCGGTCTGGCGGGTCTTCAAACAGACCTACGTCGAGCTCTGCGATCGCTACCGGGCGGCGTACGGCGGGTAGTCCCGGCCGGCTTCGTCGGCGTGACTGACTCGCCCCGGCCGGCTTCATCGGCTTCGCGGCCTCGCCCCGACCGGCCTATGAGAGCCCGTTTGAAAGCTGCTGAATCTGCGGCTATAATGGGCATATGCCACTAATGCCAAAAGCGAGCCGTGGCGCGCCCCCCGATTGAGCGCGCCGTCGCGGGCGTCCCGCGAGTCACGCTGTTCAAGCCCGCCGGCGTACCCGCCAGAGAGCTCGATCAGCTACCGCTCGCCGTCGACGAGCTCGAAGCCATCCGCCTGGTCGATCTCGAGGGTCTCAGCCACGAACAGGCCGCCGCGGCCATGGGCGTTTCGCGGCAGACGGTCGGGCGGGTGCTCGAGCGTGGGCGCGCCAGGGTCGCCGAAGCCCTGGTCGACGGCAAAGCCATCCTCATCGGCGGAGGGCAGTACCGCGTGCAGCCTCCGCAGTGGCGCTGCTTTGCCTGCCACGAGTTTTGGACGGCAGACCAAGAGAGCGGCCTCGCGCCGTCTTGCCCAAAGTGTGGATCTCCCGACGTGGGAGTCTGCTGGGGCGGCGGTGGGCGCTGTGGACGCGGACGCGAAGGCGGTCGTGGACGCTGCGCGCGAGGAGGTTCGACCACACGTTGCAATCCCGAAGTAATCCGACCGATGGGAGAACGAGACTCATGACCGACACCGAGACGAAGACGATCCGCATCGCTGTTCCTTCCGAGGCGCCCGGCGGTCTCGCCGCCCCTCGCTCCGGTCACTTCGGCCGCGCGGAGTGCTTCACCATGGTCGACGTGGTCGACGGCCGGATCGGCCAGGTCGAGGTGCTGCACAACGCACCGCACGTCGAGGGCGGCTGCATGGCCCCGGTGATGGTGCTGGCCGAGCATCAGGTCGACGCCATCGTCGTCGACGGCATCGGCGGGCGCCCGCTGATGGGCTTCAACCAGGTCGGTATCGCGGTACTCGCCGGTCTGGGCAGCGACGTGCAGACGTCGGTCGACGCCTTCGTCAAGGGCGGCCTGCCGGTGGTCGGCATGGACGGGGCCTGCCACCACTGACCAAGCCGGCCCGGCGGGCCACTCGCTCTAGAGCGAGTGGCCGCTCAGCCCGATGAACAGCACGCCCAGCACGATCAGGCTGAAGACCACATACAGGCGGTCGCGCTGCTCGGCGAAGGCCAGCAGCGCAAAGGCCACGCGCGCCACCGGCGTCAGGACGAGCACCACGAGGCCTAGGGCGATCAGCGCCTTAGGGTCGAGCGCCACGGCGCCGCGCACGATCGCCGTCGGCGTCGTCAGCGTGGCCGGCGCGCCGGCAAAGTGACCATATCGCGTCGCCTGGTCGCCCGCCTTCAGGAGGTAGGCAAGGCCGCCGGCCGCGACCAGCAGGGCGGCGATGGTGACGCCCACGCGCAGCACCGCGCCCATGGTCACCTCGACCGCCCGATCGCTCCAGCGCGCCGATCCCCGCGGCGAGCTCACAGGTGTAAGCCCGTCACTATCATCTCGACGCCCAGAGCCAGGATCGCCAGCGCGAAGATGAGTCGCAGGACGCGCGCGTCGGCAGCCATGAGAAAGCGCGCCCCGACCATCGAGCCGGCGAGCACGCCGAGCATGACCGGCATGGCGAGACCGGGTTCGATAAAGCCGCGCCGCAGATAGATGCCGGCGCCGGCAGCGGCGGTGACGCCGATCATGAAGTTGCTCGTCGTCGTGGAGACCTTGAACGGCAGACGCATGGCCTGGTCTAAGGCCAGCACCTTGACGGCGCCGGAGCCGATGCCCAGCAGACCCGACAAGGCCCCGGCTCCGGCCATGATGCCGAAGCCGAGCGGCACCCGGCGGGGGGAGTAGGCCACCTCGCCGGCCGGCGTCGGGTAGGTGCCGGCCAGCCGCAGGCGCCGCGCGAGGCCGTTGGGTGCGGACGCCGCGCTCTGGGGTTCGGGCTCGGCTCGCAGGGCCAGCGTCAGGTAGACCGAGACGAGCAGCACGATGCCGAAGACGACCTCTATCGTCGCGCCGGGCAGCCTGGTCGCCACGCTGGCCCCGATGATAGCGCCGGAGGTGGTGGCCACCTCGAGGAAGATGCCCACGCGCATGTTGGTGAAGCCTTCCTTGAGGTAGGCCGCGGCGGCGCCCGACGAGGTGGCGATGACCGACACGAGCGACGCCCCGATCGCGTAGTGGATGTCGACGCCGAGAGCGACCGTGAGCAGCGGCACGATCACCACGCCGCCGCCGAGGCCGGTGAGAGAGCCCAGGGTTCCGGCAAGCACGGAGCCGGCGAAGACCACGGCTGTGAAGGCGAGCACGTTCACTGCGGTCGCTTCTTACCCCTGCGGGCGCGCATCTCCTTTCGGGCCGTCGCCGCGCAGGCTAGGGCTTGGTTGCGACGACGGCCAGATGGTAGGGCAGCTCTGTTTGGGGTTCGTGAGCATCGATCTCGTCGAGGCCCATCTCCGCGATCACGTCGCGCACGGCGGCGAGACCCAGGACGTGCTCGCGCGGCGGTCCCACCGGCCGCTCGTGGTTGCCCCAGTCGACGACGACGAACAGGCCGCCGGGGCGCAGGAGGCGGGTCACTTCGGCCAGCGCAGCGGGCTGGTCGTACAGGTGATGCAGGACGTCGACCATGAGCACGCGGTCGGCCGAGCCGTCCGGCGCCGCGACGGTGTTGGCATCGGTCTCGACGATCGCGAGCCGCTCGTTCAACTCCGGCGTGATCCTGGCCCGCAGCAGCTGCGCGAGCTGCGGCAGGGCCTCGACCGCGATGACGCGTCCCCGCGGTAGCGCGGCCGCCACCGCCACGGTGTAGATGCCCGTCCCGGCGCCGTAGTCGACGACGGTCTCGTCGCCCCGCAGTCGCAGGAGTCTCACGACGTGCTCCGGCGGCAGCGCCTCGAGGCGAGCAGGGTCCTCGAGACGGCCGGCATGCTGAGGGTCAAAGGCGTCGGCCATCAGGCCACGGCCGTCAGCTCGAAGGCCGGCGGCTGCGCCAGGTGCTTCTTTACGGTGCAGAGATTCATGGCGCTCACAATGGCGTCGCGGTACTTCTCGGGGAACTCGGCCGGCAGCTTGAGCTCGAGCTCGATCTTGTTGATGAGACCGACGGCGGGGTCGAAGTGCGACCGCATGGTGAGCCGCGAGCCTTGCGGGTCGATGTTGCGCTGCTGCATGAAACCGAGCGCGTAGATGCCCGCGCAGGTGCCGATCGAGGCCAGGAACAGGTCGAAGGGCGCCGGCGCCGAGCCGTCGCCGCCGCCGCGCGCCGGCTGGTCGGTCTCGACGGTGAAGCCGTCGTAGTCGGCGTACACGCGCTTGCCGCCCGGAAAATAGATCTGCATGTCCATGAGTCGGAGCCTTCCTTTCGAGAGAACACGAGTCTCTGAGATCGTCGGAACACGAGTCTCTTAGATCGTCGATGCCGCTGGGGAATTGATTGCCATGTTGCGAAATTGCGAAACTCGGCAATAATGGTGTCATGAACGACGACCGACAGCGCTACGCCATCCACGCCGCCGTGTTCGCGGCCCTCGCCAATCCCACGAGGCACGAGCTCATGCACCACCTCTGTGGCGGGCCGCGTACGCCGAGCCAGCTCGCCGAGCTGCTCGACGTGAGCCGCCCGAACGTCTCGCAGCACCTTGCGGTGCTGCAGCGCGAGGGCCTGGTGAAGCGCACGCGGCGTGACGGCCAGGTGCTCTGGGAGGTCGTCGACCCGCGTCTCGCCGAAGCCTGCGGGCTGATCGACGAGATCCTCGGCCACGAACTTGCGTTGCGCGCCCGCGCGCTCGAACCGGAAAGGTAGGCACCCCATGTTCACGAGAAACGAAAGCACCACCGACCGCATCGCACGGACCGTCCTCGGGGCCGGACTGCTCGTCGTCTCGGCGACGAGCCTCGGCGTTACTTCGGGTAAGCTGCTCGGCGTCGGCGCGGCCCTGGTGGGCGTCGTCCTGCTGTTCACCGCCGCCACCGGCTCGTGCCTGCTGTACCGGCCGCTCGGCATCGACACGTCCAGGTGACGGCTACCACCGCTACTACTACCCCGGGAGAACCTCAATGATCTCAGTCAACGTCAACGCGTGCCCCCAGAACCACCCGTGTCCGGCGGCGAGCCGCTGTCCCGAGGGCGCCATCATCCAGGACGACATCTTCGTCGCGCCGCGCATCGATCACGAGCTGTGCACCGAGTGCGGCGCCTGCACTCAGCTCTGCCGCGTGTTCTCGCTCGCGCGCGACGAGGTCGGGGTGCGCTGATGGCCGACATCGACCTCGTCTGCAACGACTGCAAGCACACCTTCGGGGTCGTCACCCGGGGCGCGATCAAAGACAGGCAGAAGCGCTGCCCAAAGTGCGGCTCGCGCAACGTGCGCCAGACGCTGGCGAGCTTCTTGCGCAACGGCTCGCTGTCCAACCCCCAGTGCGGCGCCGAGCGTACGAGCTACGGCTGAGGCTGATCGCCCGCGGCGCGGTCGCGCCGCATGCCTCATCTCACTCGTACTGCACCGCCTCGAGCACGTCGAGGTTGGCCGCTCGCCTGGCCGGCAGCACGGCCGCCAGCACGCCGACCACGCCCGCCAGCACCACGAACGCGACGAGTTGCGCGTAGGGCACCGCGAACACGAGGCCCAGATTGTCGAACTGCTTCGTCACGACATACCCGAACAGGACCCCGACGGCGGTGCCGAGCGCGCCGCCGATCACCGCGGTGATCACGCTCTCGTAGCGCACTATGCGCCGCATCTGGCGGCGGCTCGTGCCGATGGCGCGCAGCATGCCGATCTCGCGGGTGCGCTCATAGACTGACAGGACCAGCGTGTTGACGATGCCGAAGATCGAGATCGTCACGCTCATGGCGAGCAGGGCGTAGAGCATCAGCAGGATCTGGTCGACCTGCTTCTTCATGAAGTTGTCGTAGTCGGTCTGCGTGCGCACGATCTGGGTCGGGAACCCGGCGAGCGCCTTCGTCACCTCCGCCTTGAGCGTGCCCGTGGCGACTCCGGGGCGTCCCGAGACGAGGAACACGAGGGGGTCGGTCGACGCGCCGAGGCGCCTGAGGACGTGGTTGCCGACGACCACACCGTTCATGATCATCGGGTCGCGGTGCTCGCCGATCACGGTGAGCGTCAGCCTGCGGCCGGACTGGCCGAGAACGTGCAGACGGGAACCGACCGACAGATGGTGGCTCTCGGCGTACTGCTCCTCGACGATCGCGGTGGAGCCGTCGAGCCGCGCCAGAAGCCGGTCGCTGCCGCCGTTGATCCAGGTGAACTGCCAGACCGCGCCGAAGGCCCGCGGGTCGATGCCGCTCAGATCGGTGACGGTGCCGTTCACCTTGGCCGGCGCGTCGCCGATACCGGTCGCCACCCGCACACTGGGCAGGGCGCGCACGGCGGCGGCGCCCCTGGCCGGCAGGGCCATCATGCCGCTGTCGTCGCTCACGACGACGGCGGCGCGGTTCGAACGGGCCAGCCCGTCGACGAACGAGGCCTTCAGACCCTGGGCGAAGACCGCCACGAAGACGACCAGCGCCAGGCCGATCATGAGCGCGGCGGCGGTGGCTGCGGTGCGCTGCGGGTTGCGCGCGGCGTTCTCGCGGGCAAGGCGGACGCTGGTGGGCGAGAGCGCCTGCAGCGGCCGCCCGATGACCGCAGCCAGGGGCCGCACCAGGTAGCGCGAGAGCATCGCCAGCGCGACGAACAGCAGGAAGGCGCCGAGACCCATCTCGAGCAGCCGCGTGGTCGTGGCCGTGGAGCTCATCATGCCGGCCGCGAGGGCGCCGACGCCCAGCAGGGCGATAGCCGCGGCGGCCGGCGTGTTGAGCCGGCTGAGGCGCGTCGGGGCAGGCTGGGCGCCCTCGGCGAGGGCGGCCACGGGCGGCACCCTGGTGGCGCGCAGCGCAGGCAGCACGGCCGACACGAGCGTCACGCCGATGCCGACGGCCAGGGCCACGACGATCGTGCGCGGGGCCAGCGTCAGCCCGGCGCTCGGAAAGTCCGCGCCGACCGCCCTGAACAGGGCGTTGATCAGCCGGGCCACGCCGAGACCCGCGAAGAGGCCGAACATTGAGGCCGCGACACCCGTGGCGAGCGCCTCGCCGACCACGGTCACGAGCACCTGACGGCGCGAGGCGCCGAGCGCTCGCAGCATGGCGAACTCGCGGCGGCGCTGGGCGACCGTGATCGAGAAGGCGTTGAAGATGATGAAGGCGCCGACGAACACCGCCACGCCGCCAAAGGCGAGCAGCGCCGGTTGCAGGAACGAGTTGATCGAGTTCGCGGCCTGGCTGCTCTGCTCGAGCGCCGCCTGGTGGCCGGTCTTCACGTCGGCCGTCGCCGGCAGCGCGGCGCGGATACGGTCGCGCAGTGTGGCGGGGCTCACGCCGGGCGCGGCGGCCACGTCGATCGAGCTGAGCCGGCCCTCGAGGCCGAACCAGCTCTGCACGTCGGCGAGCGGCGCGTCGACCATGATCGTGCCGCCCAGCGACGCTTCGGCGGGCCATCTGTAGATGCCCGCGACCGTCAGGCGCCGCAGGCCTCGCTGCGTGACGATCTGGATGGTGTCGCCCAGGCCGAGATGCTCCCTGGCGGCGAACATGCTGGTGAGGGCGACCTCGCTCGTCCCGGTGGGGACGCCGCCGGCGACCCACGAGCCGGTCTCAAAGCGCGGGCTGCCGTTCGACTGGACGAAGGTCGGCGCGCCGTTGCTCTTGATCTGCTTGCCGTGCACGAAGACGGCGGTGGTGGCCTGTACGGAGCCGTCGGCCAGCGCGACGCCGGGAACGGTCTGCACTGCCGCCAGGGTCGATGACGGCAGGGTGGCGGCCGTCCCCGAGGCGTCGCCGCTCTGCCCGAACGTCGCCTTTGGGCTGATCACGACCGATGTCTTCTGGTAGGCGGTGTTGAAGATCGCGTTGAAGCCGTTCGTGATCTGGTCGCTGAGCACGTAGGTGCCGCTGATCATGGCCACGCCCAGCAGGATGGCGACGATCGTGAGCGACGTACGTAGCCGGCGGCTCAGCAGGCTGCGCAGGGCCAGGCGGGTCATCGCCGCACCTTCGCGGGTATGCGGCGCGCGTCGGCGCCCGACGCCGCCGACGACCCACGGCGCGCATTGGCGCCCGACGCGGCTGACGACTCGCGGGGCGGGTCGGGTTCGGACGCCGCCGACGACTCGCGGCGCGCGTCTGAGCCCTCGAGGTCCTTGATCGTGTCGAAGATCTCGTCGCGGGTCATGCGATCACGGTCGAGCACGATCTCGCCGTCCTGCAGAAAGAGCACGCGGTCGGCGATCGCGGCCGCGCCGCCGTCGTGGGTGACCATGACGATGGTCTGGCCGAACTCGTCGACCGAGCGGCGCAGCAGGTCGAGTACCTCGTGGCCGGTGCGTGAGTCGAGGTTGCCGGTCGGCTCGTCGGCAAACAGCACGGCCGGTCGCGAGACGAGCGCCCGGGCGACGGCCACGCGCTGCTGCTGGCCGCCCGAGAGCTCCGCCGGACGATGGTCCAGCCGGTCGCTCAGCCCGACGCGCGAGACGAGTGTCGCGAGCCAGCGGCGGTCGGGCCGCCGGCCGGCGATCGTGAGCGGCAGCGTCAGGTTCTCGGCGGCGCTCAGCATGGGCAGCAGGTTGAACGACTGAAAGATGAAGCCGATCTTGTCGCGGCGCAGGGTGGTGAGCTCGCGCTCCTTCAGGCGCGTGATCTCGACGCCGTCGATCTCGACCGAACCACTGGTGGGCCGGTCGAGCCCGGCGAGGATGTGCATGAAGGTCGATTTGCCGGAGCCCGAGGGGCCCATGACGGCGGTGAGCCGGTTGCGCTCGAGCTCGACCGTGGCGCCGCGCAGCGCCTCGACGCGGGCGTCGCCTTTGCCGTAGCGCTTGGTCAGGTCCTGGGCGCGCACGACGGCGTCGGTGATCGCGCGCTTGCGCGGCGCCGGTTCGCGGCCGGTGGCGATCGCCAGCACCCGGTCGATGTCGGCGAGCGTGAAGGGCATCTCGTCACTCGCGGTGCGCTCGGTCTGGAAGGGCTGCGGGATGTGGTCGGAGTGGGTGACGGGGTTCATGGCATCCTCCGGATCTCTCGTTGGCAGAGAGCCTAGTCGGCGGCCGCGGGCGGGGCGTCTCACCACGGCGTGAACATGCCGTCGCCCAGGGAGTAACTTCACGGGGCGAGCTTGCCTCCATGGGGTGGTGGGGCGGCAGCTCATGGACCGGCGGGGGTGAGACGACTACCCCGACGGGGAGAGGGCGGCGGACAGCGAGCGCTCCTCGCGCACGAAGACCGGCATCGCGTAGAATGCTGCCCGAAGACCGTCTCGTCTGGACCCCGGGAGGCCGCGTGAGTCTGCCCATCAACATCGACCACGATCGCGTCGGCGAGTTCTGCCGCCGCAACCGCATTCAGCGCCTGTCGTTTTTCGGCTCGGTGTTGCGCGATGACTTCGGAGCCCAGAGCGACGTCGACGTGCTGGTCGAGTTCGACCCCCAGGCCACAGTCGGCTATCTCTCGATGGCGCGCATGGAGCAGGAGCTCGCTGAGCTGTTCGGCCGCCGCGTCGACTTGCGCACGCCCAAGGAGCTCAGCCGCTACTTCCGAGCCCAGGTTCTCGAGGATGCTCAGGCGGAGTATGTCGCATAGGGACGACATCCAAGGCCGCGAGTCGCGTGTCGCGGGCCTTCTGTGAGGCGCACCCCGAGATCGCCTGGAGCCAGGTGACCGGCATGCGTCATCGCATCGTTCACGACTATTTCGCCGTCGACTACCATCGCCTCTGGGACACCGTTCATAGTGATCTGCCGCCGCTGATCGAGCAGGTGGAGCGCATTCTGCGCGATGTAGACAGCGCCTGATGCCTTGGACGACGCCATGATCAGCGCCAATCGCGCGCTCTGGAACGAGTGGACCGGCGTGCACGCGGCCTCCACCTTCTACGACCTCGCCGCCTTCAAGGCGGGTGGCGACACGCTCCGTCCGCTCGAGGTCGCCGAGCTGGGCGACGTCGCCGGCAAGACGCTGCTGCACCTCATGTGCCACTTCGGGCAGGACACGCTGTCGTGGGCGCGTCGCGGCGCCCGGGTCACCGGCGCCGACCTCTCTGACAAGGCCATCGAGCTGGCCCGCTCGCTGACCGCCGAGCTCGGCCTCGAGGCGCGCTTCCTGGCCTGCGACATCTACGATCTGCCGGCCGGGCTCGACGAGCGTTTCGAGGTCGTCTTCACCTCGTGGGGCGTCCTTGCCTGGCTCTCCGACCTGCCCCGCTGGGGACGGCTCATTGCCGACTTCCTTGTGCCCGGCGGCACCTTCTACCTGGCGGAGATCCACCCCCTTGCCATGGTCTTCGAGGTGCAGCCTGACGGCGGCCTCTCAGTCGAGTACGGCTACTTCGGCGGCCACGATGCCGGGCGCTACGAGCGCGACACTTCGTACGCCGACGCCGGCACCGTCTGCGAGAGCACCGTGAGCTATCAGTGGGATCACGCGCTGGGCGAGGTCGTCACCGCGCTGACCGATGCCGGTCTCGTCATCGAGTACGTGCACGAATGGCCGTTCAGCGCCTACCAGCGCTGGCCGTCGATGGTCCGCGACGGCGACGGCTGGTGGTACCTGCCCGATCGCCGCGATGTGCCGCTGAGCTTCTCGCTGCGGACGCACAAGCCTGTGCGGTGACGTGGCGGGAAGCCGTGTTCAACGGGGGGACGATTTGACCGACGTGCGGGTTCGCGAGGTGGAGCTCGGCGATGCCGCGGCGCTGGTCGCCATCCTCAACCCGATCATCGCGGCACGCACCTACGCCGTCCTCGACGAGCCGCTCGCGGTCACGGCTGAGGCCGACTACATCCGCGGGTTTCCGGCGCGCGGCGTCTTCGTGTCCTTTCGTTCTATGTAAAGCAGAGCTTTCGGGTCGTGGGCACCGCGCGGGCCCAGGCGCGGATCGACGGCGTCTTCGTCGACGAGGTGATCATCGAGCGGGAGCTCTGAGACGGCGTGGACGCCGGCGACGAACAAGGGGGCATGCAGATGGAGACTGTGAAGGCCGATTTCGAGGGGCTACCGTGGTGCAGTCCTGCTCCGGGCGTGCGCGAGAAGGTCGTGCGCCGGGGTGCGCAGCGCCTGCGGCTGCTCGAGTTCGCCGCCGGCTTCGAAGAGCCCGAGTGGTGTCGCAGCGCGCACGCCTTCACAGTCGTCGAGGGCTCGTTCGCGCTGCGGTTTCGCCACGGTCGCGAGGATTTTCGCGCCGGTGACTGCGGCCTGATCCCCACGGGCGAAGACTTCGCCCACCGGGCCGTGCTCGGCGCCGCCGAGCACGTGCGCCTGCTGGTCTTCGAAAGCGACCCGAGTGACGCGGCCGACGAAGGCGACGCGGGCGACGAGCTCGACTGATGGTCGGTCGATGACGCGACGAAGGTCGACTGACAGCGGTTGAGGTTGATATAGAGTCACCTTCGTCGGACCACTCCGGAGGCCGTCAATGGAACACGATCTTGCAACCGGCGCCGCCGAGCTGGGCGCCGCCGAGCTGGGCGCCGCCGTCGCCGAGCAGGTGGGGCGCGTCATCGTCGGCAAGGCCGACCAGACGCGCCTCGTCACGGCGGCGCTGCTGGCCGGCGGGCACGTTCTGTTAGACGACGTGCCCGGCGTCGCCAAGACCCTCCTGGTGCGCAGCTTCGCGGCGAGCTTGGGCCTCAGCTTCGCTCGCCTGCAGTGCACCGCCGACCTGCTGCCCGGCGACGTCACCGGCTCGACCGTCTTCGACCAGCAGCACGGCACGTTCGAGTTCCGTCCGGGCCCCCTGTTTGCCAACGTCGTCCTGGCCGACGAGATCAACCGCGCCACGCCGCGCACCCAGTCGGCGTTCCTCGAAGCCATGGAGGAGCGCGGCGTCACGGTCGACGGCATGACCCACGCCTTGCCGCAGCCGTTCATCGTGCTGGCCACGCAGAATCCCGTCGAGTTGAAGGGCACCTTTCCGCTGCCCGAAGCGCAGCTCGACCGCTTCCTGCTGCGCCTGCGCATGGGTTACCCGAGCGCCGCCGAGGAGACCGCGATGCTCGAGCGCTTCCGCGCCGGCGACCCGCTGTCAGACGTACAGGCCGTGGCCGTCGCCGACGTTCTGCCGGCGGTGCGCGCCGCGGTGCGCGAGGTGCACGTGTCCGACGACGTGGCCGGTTACGTCGTGGCCCTGGCCCGCGCCACTCGCGAGACGCCGCTGCTGCGGCTCGGCGCCAGCCCGCGAGCCTCGCTCTCGCTGCTACACGCCGCGCAAGCCTGGGCGGCCCTGGCGGGCCGCGACTTCGTGACGCCCGACGACATCCAGGCGCTGGTCGTGCCCGTGGTGGCCCACCGCCTGCTGCTCAGCCGCGACGCCGTCATAGAGCGGCGCGACCCCGACGACGTGCTGCGCGAGATCGTCGCCGCCGTGCCTGTGCCGGTGGAGATGCGCGGCGAGGGGCCGGGCGCGACGCCGGCCGAGGCGGCCGGCGACGAGCCGACGGCCGCATGAGTCCGGGCTCGCCGCGCGTGTGAGCCCGGGTTCGCCGTGCGCCTGAGGTCGATCGCCGGCGCGGCCCTTGCGGGCCTTGCCGTGGCCGCGTTGCTGGGCCGGCCGCCCTCGTGTTCGCCACTCTGGCCGGCGCTGCGCTGGCGGCTCTGGTCGTGGTCTCGCGGCGGCGCGTGTTCGAGTCGTTCAGCTTCGAGCGCACTCCGGTTCAGCGCGTGGTCGCCTGGGGCGGCCGGCTCGACGTGACCGTTCGTTCAGCAACGCCAAACTGCTCGCCGCTGCGCCTGGATGCGCGTGCGCGACGAATGGCCGCTGGGCCTCGAACCGCAAGGCTTTGCACTGACCGCTTCGGTGGCCCACCGCCAATCAGATCCTGTCGGACAGACCATTTCTGCTGCGCTGGTACGAACGGGTGCGCCGTCACTACCAGGTGCGCTGCCCTGCAGCGCGGCCTGCACCGCTTCGGGCCGGCCGAGCTCGAGGCCGGCGACCCGCTTCGGCATCGCCGGCGTCGGCGCGCCTTGCCAGCTCGCGAGGAGATCGTCGTGCTGCCACGGGTGCTCGACGTCCCCGGCCTCGAGCTGCTCACCCGGCCGGCCGCTGGTCGACGCACCGGCGCTGCGGTCGTTGACGCACCGACCCGACGGCGCTGCGCGGCACCGCGACCCTACCTGCCCGGCGAGAGCTGCGCGCCGTCAACTGGCGCGCCACGGCGTGCACCGGCAACGCTGCACACCAATGAATTCGATCCGACGACGCTCAGTGCGGTGCGGTTGCTGCTCGACGTCCGTGTCTTCGAGCACGCCTGGCTCGGTGTCGACCCCGCCCGCATGGAGCTGCTCTGCGTCGTGGCCGCCTCGCTGGCAGCCGCCTTCGCCGGTCGCGGCTTCGGCGTGGGTCTCGCCTCGAACGCGCGCCTTACCGGTGACTGGCGGGCGGTCGACATCGAGCCCCGCGAGGGGGCGCTCGACGACGTGCTCGAGACGCTCGGCCGCGTGCTCGTGTTCCCGCCCGACGACTTTGGCCGCGTGCTCAGCGCCGAGCTCGCCGACGACGCTGCTGAGGCCGACTGCGTGCTCGTCGCCGCGGCGCTGCGGGCGCCCGTGCGCGAGCTGCTCGTGCGGTTGCGCGCCGAACGGCGGGTGACCGTGGTGTACGTCGGCAGTCCCGGAGTCGAGGAGCGGCCGTTCGTCGACGCGACCGTGTCGGGAGACTTCGACTGGAGGATGGGCGATGCGCTCCCGCTCGTGGTCTGAGCTGCTGCCGGTGGCGCTCGCCGCCGCCGTCGAAGGCCTCTGGGTCGGCGCGCTGCCGCGGCCCTGAGCGGCGCGTCCGGGCCGGCCCTCATGGCCTTCGCCGCGGTCGTCGTGCTGGCCGGCGCGCTGCTCGCCCGGCGCGTGGCGGCCGGAGCGGCGCACGACGGGCCTGCGGACGGCGCGGACCGGGCCCGTTCAGGCCTGAAGGCCGGAGCCTTCGCCCTTGCCGCCGCGCTCACGCTCCTCGTCGCCGGCGTGTTGCTGGTCGCCGACCGTGTCTGGGAAGGTCACCTGTCGCTGGTGTTGATCGCGGCCGACGTCGCCTTCGCGGCCCTCCTGGTCGTGCTCGGCCTCGTGCTCGGCGGCGAGCCGCTGGTGCCCGAGGCGGCCGTGAGCCACGCCGTCAGGGGGTTCGTCCTGGTGTGCGTCATCGCCGCCGCCGCCGGGCTGATCGGCGGCACCAAGCCGGGCTGGGCGGCCGGCGCCATCGTCGCGGCGCTGGTTGCCGGCGCCCTGCTGGTGGCGGCCACCCGCTACGAGGCCCTGACGGCGCTCGTGCCGAGCGGCGGCCGTTCCCCGGTCTGGCCGTGGCTGCTGGCGGTGGTCGGCGTCGTCGGGCTCGTCGTGGTCGCCGGCGCTCTGCTCGGACTGGTCCTGCGCATTGACGTCCTGCTCTGGGCCCTGGCGGCCGTCGGTGGGGTGCTGCGCTACGTGCTGCAGGCGTTCGCCTTCGGCGTCGCCCTGGTCGGAGCCGGGCTGATCCGCGGCGTCGGGGGGCTGCTCGGTCTCATCCATGTGCACGTCCCGCACGCACCGAAGACGCCCCAGGGACCCGCACTGCACGTGCTGGCCCACCGCCGCGTGAACCACATCGAGGAGCTGGGGCGGCGCTCGTGTCGCCGCGACGGCGATCGGCGCTGTGCTCGCCGTCGCGGTGCCGCTCGTCGTCGTGGTCCGCCCTGCGACGGGTACGCCGCAGGGTCACCGGTGAGGTGGTCGAGGAGCGCGAGGCCATCGCCACGCTGCGCTCAGCGGCGGGCGGCGCGGCGGCGCGCGCCGGCCGGCGGCTGCGCCGCTTCGCCGCCCGCCGCGCCGCGCCGCGCACGCCTGCCGAGCTGGTGCGGCGCCGCTACGAGGAGCTCGAGCGCCGTCTGCGGCGCGCCGGTCACCCGCGCCCGCCGGGCACCACGGTGCGGGCGTTCCTGGGCGCTGCGTGGGCCGGAGGGTCAGGCGGGTCGGGTGGGTCAGGCGGGCTCGGGTGAGCCGGGCGGCCCAGTCCGACCGGACGCACCGGGCCAAGAGCCCGGCTCAGCGCCCGACGCGGCCGCCGACCTCGCCGCCATCTACGAGCTCGCGCGCTACTCGAGCCACGCGGTCGCCGACGGCGACGCGCGCGCTTCGAGGCGCTGGCGACCACGTTCGCCGCGGTGCGGTCGGGCGGCGCGGCGCCATGACCGAGATGTGGTGACTGGCGTGAGCGAGAGCGGGCAGGCGGCTTGCGGTCGGGAGCGGCTCCTGCTGCTGGCGCCCATGGCTGTCGAGGCCGCGGCGCTGCGTTGGGCGGCGCCGGGTGTGACCGTCGTGCGCACCGGGATGGGTCCGGAGCGCGCCGCCGCGGCGGCCGCCGTCGCGCGCCGGTCACCGGGTCGAGCAGTCGCGGTGGCCGGCTTCTGCGGCGCGCTGACCGGCGACCTCAGACCGGGCGACATCGTCGTCGCCACGGAGGTCCGCGGGCCTGACGGCGGGCCGCGGACCGAGCCGGTCGGCTGTTCATGGGAGCCGCTGGTCGCCGCCTTGCGCACGCAAGGCGTGGAGCGCGTCTTCACCGGTCCGGTACTGTCGGTCGACCACGTCGTGCGCGGCGCCGAACGCGCCGTCCTGGCCGCCGCTGCCCAGTCTCGAGCCGCCGCCGGGAGCCTGCCGCCGGGGAGCCCGCAGCCGCCGCAGAGCAGGCCACTGCCGCTCCGCTCGTCGTCGACATGGAATCGGCCTGGCTCGCCGACGCGGCCGCGGGCCGGCCGTTCGCCGTGCTGCGGGTCGTGCTCGACGCGCCGGGGCACAAGCTGGGGCAGGCGCTCGCCATGCCGATCGCCGGTGTCAGGGCTTGGCGCGCGCTGCGCCGGGCGGCGCCGGCCCTCGCGGCCTCGCGCGCGGTCAGGTTCCCGTCTGACTCGTGACGGGCGCCGGCGCGGGACCGGCGCCTGCCTGCGTCGGGCGCCGGCGCACCGCGCCTGCCACCCGTCACGACGTGACAAAAGTCAGCCCCGATCGGTGACCGTCGACACTACGCGCCGCCGCGCGCCGCTCCTAGACTTCACTCGAAAGATGAGAGGCGACCTGCTCCGGTCGGCCTCGTTGCGACCATTCGATTGAACGGAGGCAGCGATGAGCGTGGTTTCAGTGGCTGAGCCGCTCGAGCGGCTCGTGGGCGAGCCCCAGACCGGCGCCCGGGCATCGAAGCGCGCGGCCTGGTCAAGACCTTCGACACGCCGCAGGGCACGGTGCAGGCTGTCCGCGGGATCGATCTCGCGTTGCCCGCCGGCGAGACCCTTGCGCTGCTGGGGCCGAACGGCGCGGGCAAGTCGACGACCATCGACATGCTGCTCGGGCTCTCCGGCCCGACGCCGGCACGGTCACGGTGTTCGGCGGAACGCCCGAACGAGGCCGTGCGCGGCGGGTTCCGTCGGCGCGATGCTCCAGACCGGCGAGCTCATCCGCGACCTCTCCGTCCGCGAATTGCTCGTCCATGTGGCGTCGCTCTACCCGCAGCGCGGAGGCCGTCGACGGGCGCTCGAGCTCACCGGGATACCCGATCGCGAACCAGCGGACGCAGAAGCTCTCGGGTGGGCAGCGCCAGCGCGTCCGCTTCGCGCCGGCCCTGCTCACGACGCCGAGCTGCTCGTGCTCGACGAGCCGACCGTCGGGATGGACGTCGAGAGCCGGCACGCCTTCTGGACGACGATGCGGCCGCTCGCCTCCCGCGGCAGACCGTCCTCTTTGCCACGCACTACCTCGAGGAGGCGGACGAGTTCGCCGACCGCGTCGTGCTCATGGCGCACGGCGAGGTCGTCGCCGACGGGCCCCCGAACGAGATCAAGGCGACGGTCGGCTTGCGGAGGATCCGCGCGACGCTCGCCGATGTGCCGGATGCCGAGCTCGAGAAGCTGCCGGGCGTCAGCGCGGTCGAGCGGCGCGGCACGGGCGTCGTTCTCTCTGCTCCGACTCCGACGCCGCGATCCGCGCGCTCCTCGCGCGTACCCCGAGGCGCGCGACATCGAGATCGGCGGCGGCTCGCTCGAAGAGGCGTTCCTGGAGCTGACCGCCGACGCGAACCTCAAGGCGACAGCCGACGCGAGCCTGTAAGGCGCCAGCCGGCGCGAACCTCAAGGCGACAGCCGGCGCCGACCAGAAGGAGACGCGATGACCACCCTTGCCTACACACGCTTCGAGCTGCTGCGCACGTTCCGCAGCAAGCGGTTCTTCGTCATGTCGCTGGGCTTCCCGCTCGCCATCTACCTGCTGATCGCGCTGCCCAACCGGGGCGTGACAGACTTCGCCGGCACCGGCATCTCGGCGCCCCTCTATTACATGGTCGGTCTGGCGGCGTTCGGCACCATGGCGGCCATCCTGTCGAGTGGCACGCGCATCGCCGGCGAGCGGGCCGTGGGCTGGAACCGCCAGTTGCGCACCACGCCGCTCACG
>CAWJRV010000032.1:0-4560 GCA_963845355.1 uncultured Actinomycetes bacterium | reverse complement strand
GCGAACCCCATCCGAGCCTGCGTCGGGCTTGGCCGAAGGCCCTCTCAGGTGACGATGACGTCCCGTCGCGGCTAGTCGGCGGTGTGTGCCAGCGTGACCCTGATGGCGGGCACGTGCGGCACCGGCGAGCGGCCGACCAGGCGCAGGCGCTCGGTGACGAGCATGACGTCGAGCTGTTCCGGCCGCAGCAGGCGACCCCCGCCGAACAGGAACACTCGCCACGACCAGCCGTGGGCGAGAACGTCGGTCAGTACCAACACGCCGCCGGGGGCCAGCACGCGGCGCACCTCGCGCAGGCCGCGGCGCTGGTCGGCCCAGTGGTGAAACGACATCGTCGAGGTGACCAGGTCGAAGCTCGCGTCGGGGAACGGCAGTTCCTCGGCGAAAGCCTGCACGAAACGTACCGCAGCGCCGCCCGGAGCGGCGGCCCGCGCCTGATCGATCATGCCGGCGGCGGGGTCGGCGCCGGTCAGCTCGGCGGCCGGAAACCGGGCCGCGAGGCGTCGTAGCAACTGCCCGGTGCCGCAGCCTACGTCGAGGATCGCCCGCGGTCGCGGCGCCTGGCCCGCGGCGGCGGCGATCGTGGCGGCCTGCACGGGCCCGAACAGAGCGCGCTGCAGAAACGACCGGTCGTAGCGGGGCGCCCAACGCCCAAAGCGGTCGACATCGCGGTCACTCAAGAGGCGGTCCGTCCCTTCTGTCGTGCGCGAGGCATGACGCGGAGCTTACTCCAGCGCGGCGGTCGGGTCGCCCCGGCCGGGTCGCCCCGGCCGGGGCGCCCCGGCCGCACGACAGCTCAGCGCCGCGGCTCGACGTGCCAGCGCAACCCGGGGATGAGCTGCGGCACACGGTGGCGGTACTCCTCGTACTGGCCCGGGAAGACCTCGGTCAGCAGCCGCTCCTCGAGATGGAGCTTGACCAGAATGACGACGACACCCAGTACGAGGGCGAGCAGCCAGTGCCCCAGGCCGGCGAGCAGGGCGCTGCCGGCCAGCATGCCGAGCATGCCGGTGTAGATCGGGTGGCGGGTGATTCGGTAGGGGCCGTCGGTCCGCAGCCGGTGCTCTTCTTTGGCGACCACCGCCCCCGACCACATCGTGCCCAGCACGGCGCGCGCCCACAAGGTGAAAGTTGTGCCGGCCAGCAGCAGGACGGCTCCGAGCGCCCGCAGCCAGGGCGAGTGCACGGTCACGGCGCGCCACACCGAGTCGGGCAGCCGCCCGCCCACGAGCCAGACCACGACCACGATCAGCACCCAGCCCCCCATGCGGCTGACCCGGCGCTGCACGACCGGCGCATGGCGGGCGTTGTAGATGGCGCCGGCCACCCAGACGACGACCCACAGGGTCCAGCAGGCCGTGATGAGCATGGTGGCGGCGTTGTGCCACACGGGCGCGGTCTCGTTCGCCGGTCGCTAGTCGGCGGGCTCGCCGGGGCCGGTGTCGCCGACGCCGGGGGGCTCGCCGGCGGGCTCGACCGCGGACTCTCCGGCGGGATCGGCGTCCTTCAGTTCGGCGAGCAGCGCCAGGGCGCGGTCGGCATCCTCGGAACTGACCTGCACCCGGGTCGGCCCGGCCATGGGGCCGGCGATCGTCCGCACGAACTCGTCGGGGACGAGGAACCGGATGTCCGCCGACTGCAGCATGGTCCGGGCGATGTTCGCGAGGCCGGGGTCGGCAGAGACGAACACGGTCACGAGCTCGAGCGGAGCGCTCGAAGCGGCCTTGCTCTTACCCTCAGCTTTATCCTTACCCTTGCCCCACACGTCGCCGTCCTCCAGGTCGGTCGGGTGCCGTCTGACCAGTCTATGCTCTGAGGCCGCGTCCAGTGGCCTGCGCTAGACGAGGTTCCCGGGTGGCCACTGCGCGGGCGGCGTGGCGGCCAGCCAGTCGGCGTATTCGGCGCGGCGGCGGGCGGCCGTCGGCGTGGCGCAGGCGCCGCCGCGCGAGGTGCACAGCAGCTCCGGCGGCAGGCCGCGGCCGACGGCGTCGGCCGCGTCTATGGCCTCGTGCAGCGGCAGGACCGCGTCGTGGCCGGCGAGCGCCAGGTCGGCGAACACGTGGGCGGTACAGGTGGCCGCCATGATGCGGCTGCGGCAGGGCTGGCACAGGCCGCCGGGAATGGGGTCGCAGGGGAGCCCGGTGAAGGCCTGCAGCGTGAGCGAGGCGGCGGCCTCGGCCTGCCCGGGCGTGCCGCCCACCATCTCGACTATGGCGGCCGCCGCCATGGCGCCGCAGACACCGCTTTCGCCGGTGCAGCCGATGACCTCGCCGGTGGGCTCGGTGCGGCTGAAGGCGATCACGCCGACGCCGGCGGCCACGAACAGGCCGCGCAGCAGGTCGGCGTCGCCCAGGCCGTGGGCCTCCTTGACCGCGCTCAGGGCGGCGTACACATAACCGGCGCCGCCGCCCATGGGGCCGGGCACCGTCTCGACGCCCGGGTATGCCGGCGCCGGCGCCGTAGGCCAGCCTGATCGTCTCGCCGACGATGCCCCCGCTCACGCCGCGACCAGACGCAGTGTGCCGCGACCAGGCCGCCGGAAAGTCGGGCTTGAAGGGGCTCGGCGGCGCGCTCAGGCCCTCGTCGTAGGCGGCGTGGGTCTGGCGGTGCATGAGGCGCGCCAGCCCGGTCATGGTCTCGAGCACGCGCTCGCGCGGCCAGCCCGAGGCGTCGACCTCGTACTGCACGGCGGTCTCCCAGAGCGGCAGGCCGCGCTGCCCGGCGATCTCGCGCCAGCTGCGTCATCGTGCCGAAGAGCTGGGGCTCGCGGTCGGCTCTCGTGAGCACGGGGAGCACCGGGCCGCAGCAGCGCCAGGCGGGCGCCCGGCAGCAGCTCGGCCAGGCGTCGCGCTTCTGCCAGATCGGGCTCGGAGGCCAGCGCGAACGCATGCAGCGCTCCCCTGTCGGGGGCCGTCGGGCTGCTCGCCGAGACCAGGTCGGGCAGCCGCGCGGCGAAGCGCTCGAGGCCCTCGGGCGACGCGGCCCGCCGCGGGTCGAACAGCAGCAGCACGAAGTCGTCGCCGATCACGCTGCAGCGGAAAGCCGTCGACGACGACGGTCTCGACCATGCCGCCGCCGGTCGAGACGCCGACCAGGGTCACCGTGCGGCCGCTCGCGCCCGTCAGCTCGAACTTCATGGCGTTGGGGTGGTAGCTCTCGGTGAGCGAGGTGAACTCGAACGAGCAGGTCACGCCGGCCTCGGCGGCCAGCTCGAAGGCAGAGAACAGGCGGCGGTCGTCGGGGGCCATGCCGAGCGCGCCGGCGACCATCGCCCGGTCTTCGGCCATGACGCCGAAGGTGCCGGCAAACGAGCCCTTGCGGTCGAACAGCACCCGGACTCTGGCGAGCTTCTCGCCGAGCAGGTCGCCGGCCAGCCTGCCCAGCCGGCAGGGCGCGGCCGTGTGCGAGCTCGAGCCCGGCTGCATGACCGGCCCGAAGACGTCGTTGAAGAACTCGGGGTAGGCGGCCATCGGCGTCAGTCGGCGGAGTCGGCGGAGTCGGCGGCGTCGGCGGCGTCGCCGCCGGTCGCGCGGGTGGCGGCGTCGCCGGCCGCGGCGGCGCCGGAAGAGGCCGCACCGCCGGCGTCTGCGGCGGCGCTGCCGAAGTGGCGTCCGCCGATCTCGACCCAGGTGCCCGAACCGTCCTTTTCTGCCTTGTCGAGGACGTAGCGCGCCGCGGCCAGGTCTTCGACCGCGATGCCCAGCGACTTGAAGAGGGTGATCTCGTCGGCCGAGCCGCGGGCCGGCGCGGCGCCGGCCAGCACCTCGCCGAGCTCGCCGACGACGTGCTCGTCGCCGATGGCGCCCTCGGCCCTGGCCAGCAAAAACTCGCCGGCCTCGCTCTGCAGGGCGTCGCGGCGGTCGCAGTAGAGGCGCGAGCGCGCGACGGCGGCGGTGTCGAGCTCGCGGGTGGTCGGCGTGTAGGCGCCGACGGCGTTGATGTGGGCGCCGGAGGCCAGCCACTCGCCCGCAGCACCGGCTCGGTCGCGGTGGTGACCGTGCAGATCAGGTCGGCGCCGCTCGACGGCCTGCTGCGCGCTCGCGACCGCCTCGCACGGGCAGGCCGGTGAGCCTTGACTCGCGCTCGGCGAAGGCCTCGGCGCTGCCGGCCGGCAGGCTGAAGACGCGCACGCGGCGCACCGGCCGCACGGCGCGCATCGCCTGCAGGTGGGTGTGCGCCTGCGTGCCGGCGCCGATGATGGCGAGGTCGCCGGCGTCGGGGCGCGCCAGCAGGTCGGTGGCCACGCCGCTCACGGCCGCGGTGCGGATGGCGGTGATCGAGGTGGCGTCGACGATGGCGCGCAGCAGGCCGCGCTCGGTGTCGAAGACCAGCACCACGCCCTGGTGGGTGTCGTACTCGCTGCCGAAGTTGGCCGGGAAGGCGGCGATCACCTTGACGCCCACCGCTCGATACCGCCCAGGTACGAGGGCATCAGGCCCATGCACCCGCTCGCCGCCCGGCAGCGCGAGCATGCTGCGCAGCGGCAGCAGGACGTCGCCCCCGGCCAGCATGACGAGCGTGCGGCGCATCACATCGATGGCCTCGCTCATGGGGAAGAGC
>CAWJRV010000031.1:0-14688 GCA_963845355.1 uncultured Actinomycetes bacterium | reverse complement strand
CACGAAGCTCGGCGCCGGGTCAGAGCGCGGCGCAGCCCCGGAACACGGCGCAATGCCGGCGCTGAGGCCCGACGCGGAGACGGTGGCTTAGCTGCTCACGCCGCGGGCCGCGGCCCCCCGCCGCGGCCTGGGCGTGAACGCTTTTGGCGACGCCCTACTTCTGTGCGCGTCGCAGAATCGGCAGTGACAGTCGTAGGCGTGGCGCCAGCCGTACTCGATGCCGACCTCTTCGATGGCCGAGGCGTCGATCACCGTGGGGCCGGCGCCGTGGCCCAGGTCGCCGTCGTCTTCGTCGAACAGGAACACGCGGTCGTCGAGGAACAGCACGCGCTCGCCGTACTTCTGAAAGACGGCCGGCACCCTGGTCTGGCGGACCTGCTCGAAGGTGAGGCGGGTGCGGCCCAGCTCGCGCATGGTGCGCTTGACGACGAGCTGCCACGAGGTCGGATTCGCCCGCGACTCGGTCGGTATGGCAGGCGATGCGCCGGCGCGGCGGCGCACGGCCTGACCGTCGACCGCCGGCATGCTCTTAGCGGAAGCGGTGGCTGCAGCAGCGTCTCTCATGCAGACTCCCCCTCGCGAAATCCCTGCGGCGGGGAGCCCGCACAGCCCATGCGGCCTGCCCCACCGAAACAACTCTCCCCGCGCTCCCGTTTGCGCTTGCTACCCACGGGCCCCCACGGGGACTGTGATGGTAGTGCCCTGCATCCGCGAGTTTCAATGCAATGACGCCAGAGTTGACAACGGTTATCTATGCGGGGGCTGGTCCGGACGGGGCGTCCCTCGAGCTAGTTGGCGGGCCGGCCGTTCAACGACCAGCCCGCCTCAGCGCCCGGTGATAGGCTTCGGCCCGTGGTCGTCGCGGGAGACTGAGTGAAGCCCAAGGCAAAACGCCGCCAGTTCCGCCAATCCCTACGCCGCAGCACTCTCGCTGCTGGGCTTTGCGTCGGCCGTGGGCGTCGCCCTGGTGGGCGCCCGGTTCGTGCGCAGCCACAACTCACACTACGAGTTCCTCGTGTGGAACCTGTTTCTGGCCTGGGTGCCGGTGGCGCTGGCGGTGGTCGCCTGGCGGGTCTCGTTCAGGCGCGGCTTCGCGGGGCGCCTGGCGCTCGTGCTCACGGCCGTCGTGTGGCTCGCGTTCTTTCCGAACGCGCCCTACATCCTCACCGACTTCGCGCACCTCGTCGACATCCACGACCACGTGCCGCTCTGGTACGACGTCATCCTGATCGGCTGGTACGCCTGGACCGGGCTGCTGCTCGGCATACTCTCGCTACGCCTGATGCAGGACATCGTGACGCGCGGCGCCGGGCGCGTGACCGGCTGGGCCCTGGTGGTGGCGGTGACGGTGCTGGGCAGCATCGGCATCTACATCGGCCGCTTCCTGCGCTGGAACAGCTGGCAGGCGTTCCAGTCGCCCGGGACGCTCGTTCACAAGGCGCTGAGCAGCAGCGGCGGCGACAAGCCCGACATCGACGTGCGGTTCCTGGGGTTCTCGGCGCTGTTTGCGGCGCTGTTTTTGTTCGTCTACCTGGCGGTGTATCTGCTGGGGGCGAAGGGGGAGCGGGCGTAGGGAAGGACTTTCGGCCCGCCCGGCGTTGGGCGGTCGCTGGTTCACAACCGTTGCCCGCTCTGGCTACGCTGGCGTCGACACGGCGAACAATGGCTCGAGGGGGCCAGTGGCCCAGTTGCCACATGGGCTCTCAGATGCAGCTGCAGCGGCCCCCAGCACCAGACTCGGACCCACGTGACGCGGTCGAGTCACCGGCTCTCACTCGCTCGATACGAACTACCAAGTATCGGCAGAGAAGAACTAACTCTTGAACTTTCAACATTGTTGGACTAGAACTGGTGTCCTGCAGATGGAAGCCGGGGGGCGCGACGGTGGGGGTGGGTCCCATCGTCGCAAACACGAACGCCACAGGCCCATTTCGCGACCTGGTTCGGCCGCTCTTCCTCAGGTTCTCCGTGCGACGACGTCGTCCAGCAACGACGATTTCGTGCGCCTGCTGACGTGGTGCTCGCTTCAGGCGAGGCGCTGGCGAGGAGCTTAGGCTCCCGCGAGAGGGGGGGTGCGCGTGTAAAGACTCGGCCGTGACCGGCTGCAGCTGTCGCGTGGCCGGAGCTCTTGTGTGCTCTATTGGAGGGGGAACCATGAAGAGGCTTCTCAGAAAGCGGGTCCTGATCCTGCTTCTTTCGGTCGCCGTCCTGGCGATCGCCGTCTTCGCCGCAGGCGCAGCCTTCGGTTGGTGGACGAGCTTCGCGACAAACGGGACAAGCAACGCCGTCAGCACCGGCACAGCAGGGCTGGTGATGAGCGGCAACACGCTCAACCTCAGTGGCCTCGTGCCCCAGGTCGATCCGGGCGCGAACGCTCCGGACAGCGCCTACGGGGCTGCGGACTACGTCTATGTCGGGAACACGGGTAGCATCCCGCTGATGTTCTACGGCTATCTCGCCGACCCATCCGATGCCGGCGGCATCGTGCCTTACGTGCACGTTCGCATTTGGCTCGACCCAACGAGCAACCCCTACGGCTGGACCGACACCTTCAACACCGGCGGCCCATGGCTGGTGTACCAGGGACCGCTGAGCACGATCTGGAACAGCTCGGCCCAAGGCAAGATCTACTTGGGCAGCGTGGCACCTCCGAACACCCCGACGCCCATCAACCCCGGCCAGTACGGCGTCTACCGGATCGCCGTGTGGCTCGATGGCTCGGCCCCCAATAGCACGCAGGGCCAGACCGCGACATTCTCGGTCAACTTTGCGGGCGAGCAGCTCAACCAGTGGGTGGCAAACGGCAACAGCTTCTGACGCAGCATGGCGTTGGGCGGGGCGGCATCGGCAACAGCCGCCCTGCCCAACACAATTGACATAGCCGGGATGGGACATGCTCAGGGATAGGCCTTTGGAAGCGGCCAGCCAATGAAATGGGCGCGCTTTACCTTTGAATGCTCGCACTGCGGCGCCGTCTTTTCAGACAGCGAGGGGCTGAAAGCCCACGCGGCTCGGCACGGGAGACGTGGCGACGAAGGCGCGCCACGATCCCGTGTCCAGGCGCCCCTGACCTTCGCATGTTCGCACTGCGCTGCGGTTTTCTCGAACCGCTGGGGTCTTAGAGCTCACCTCCTGGAACACGGCCTCGTCGCCTCCCCAGAGTGGGAGCGCTCGGCGAGCTCCAAGGCGCGCGTGAAGGCCGTTCCCTACGAGCTGTCAGGTCGCCGGCGCGCCGACCTTCCTTTCGAAACCGCCCCGGCGAATGCGGTCACGGCGCGTCGGCATGGAAGAAGATCGGTTCCCAAACGCCTCGCACTCGTTGCGGCCGCGCTGCTGGTCGTGTTCGCCGGGGCAACGACGGCCCTGGCCTGGTGGACGACATCCACGTCGGCTTCTGCGAAGATCACGACAGGCACCTGGGGTCCCTATCTCACCTTCTGCCCCGGCACTTCCCAGGCGACCCACTATCCGCCCTGTGGCGACCCGCAGTCGGCGCTGATCGCCACTACCGACAAGCAGGGCGACCTGTCGCTCGACTTCGGCGACGTGCTGCTGCCCAGCTCGACCAGCTGGAGCGACGTCTTTCGGGTGACCTCGGCCGCTCCTGCGACGCTCAAGGTCTCCTTCACGGCGAGCGGCGCGCTGGCGCCCTTCATTGCCAGCGTCGGCTTTGCCGCCGACACCACCGGCGGCGCGCTGAACCCGAAGCAGACCCGCGATGTCGCGGTGCAGCTCGTGGTGCCCAAGACAGCCAGCCCGGGTACCTACAGCGGCACCCTCACGGTGGCCGCCGCGGGCATTGGCGAGAGCCACACTATCCCTATGACGGTTCGGGTGCTGGCCGAGCAGCCGCAGAAGCCGTGTCTCACCTTCTGTCCCGGCACCTCGCAGGCGACCCATTACTCGACCAATGGCTGCCCGCAGTCGGCGCTGATCGCCTCACTCGACAAGCAGGGGGGCCTGTCGTTGGACTTCGGCGACGTCCTGCTGTCCAGCTCGGCCAGCTGGACCGACGTCTTCCGCGTGACCTCGTCCGCTCCGGCTTCGCTGAAGGTCTCCTTCACCGCCGGCGGGGCGTTGGCGCCCTTCATCGCCAGCGTCGGCTTTGCCGCCGATACAACCGGCGGCGCGCTCAACTCAAGACAGACCCGCAACGTCGCTGTACAGCTCGTCGTGCCCAAGACGGCCACCGCGGGCACGTACACGGGCACGCTGACCGTCGCCGTGGCGGGCTCGAGCGAGAGCCACACGATCCCGATGATCGTCAGGGTACTGGCGCAGAAGCCGCAGCCGACTTACCTCACCCTTGCCTGCGGCACCTCCCAGGCGACCCGCTATGCGTCCTCGGGTTGCCCGCAGTCGGCGCTGATCGCCACCCTCGATAAGCAGGGAAACCTCTCGCTCGACTTCGGCGACGTGCTGCTGCCCAGCTCGACCGGCTGGACCGACGTCTTCCGGGTGACGTCGTCCGCCCCGGCTTCGCTGAAGGTCTCCTTCACCGCCAGCGGGGCGCTGGCGCCCTTCATCGCCAGCGTCGGTTTCGCCAACGACAAGACCGGTGGCACGCTCAGCACCAAACAGACTCGGGATGTCGCGGTGCAGATCGTAGTGCCAAAGACGGCCACTCCCGGTACCTACGCCGGCACCGTGACCGTCGCCGTGGTGGGCGGCAGCGAGAGCCACACGATCCCAATGACCGTCACGGTCCTGGCGCACAAGCCCTACCTCACCTTCTGTTGCGGCACCTCGAAGGCGACCCACTACTCGTCTTCCGGTTGCCCGCAGTCGGCGACGATCGCCTCAGTGGACAAGCAGGGCAACCTCTCGTTGGACTTCGGCGACCTGCTGGTGCCCAGCTCGACCAGCTGGACCGATGTCTTCCGCGTGACCTCGGCGGCACCGGCTGCGGTGAAGGTCTCGTTCACGGCGAGCACCGCCCTGGCGCCCTTCGTCGCCAGCGTCGGTTTTGCGGGCGACACCACCGGCGGCGCGCTCAACCCCAAACAGACGCGCGACGTCGCCGTGCAGCTCGTGGTGCCCAAGGCGGCCGCTCCGGGCACTTACACCGGCACGCTGACTGTGGCCGTCGTGGGCTCGAGCGAGAGCTACGCGATCCCGATGACCGTCAGGGTCCTGGCTCAGAAGCCCGGCCCGTCGGGGAAGAATGTGCCGATCCCGTCGATGACGCCCAAACCAAAGCCGCACGCCACTACGACGCCGTCGCCCGACCCGACGCCGAGCACCAGCATATCTCCGAGCGAGACGCCCAAGCCATCGACGAGCCCGAGCGTGACAGCCGAGCCGTCGGTGAGCCCAAGCGCCTCCCCGACACCTTCGCCCTCAGCCACCGCCTCAAAGGCGGCGACGCCAACGCCCACGCCGAGCGCCTCGGCGAAAGTCGTCGCATCGCTGGCGTCGTTCGTCGGCAGCATCGCGAAGGCCATCGCTTCGCTCGTCTGAGCGCGCACACTGCCCGCCGGGGCACCGGCTGGCCGCTCACCTGCTATCTCGCGGATCGAGGCCAGGGCGCTGCGCGGCATCCCTGAACCGATCTCGCCGCCACCGCGAGGGAACCGCCAGCCGCTGCCTTCGCTCAAGCCCAGGTCACGAGCTCCTCGAGCTGCGCCCGCTGGCGCTCGAAGCGGTTGATCGCCGCCTCTTCGTCGGGGTAGCCGAGCGCCACGCCCATGACGAACTTGCTGCCGGCGGAGTGGGGCAGAAGCTCGCGCAGCGTGTCGGGGTCGCGGACGGCCATCGCCATGATGCACGTGCCCAGGCCCCTGTCGTGGGCCGCAAGACAGACCGACTGCACGATCAACCCGCTGTCGAACAGCACGTAGTCGCTCTCGAGGTCCTTCTCGGCGGTAAGGAACAGCATGCACGGAGCGCCGTAGAACTCAGCGGGGCCGGCCGGTGCGGGCGCGCCTCCGGGTGCGGCGGCTGCGCCCGCGGGCGCGATGGCCGCTCGCAGGTCGAAGAGCTGCTTGGTGCGGGCCGCCAGGTGCGGTGGCCACTCGCGCGGCATGCGATAGTCGGGGCCGGCCGGCGCTTCGCGCTGGCCGGCCGCCTTACCTGCGCTCTTGAGGCGCTCCAGGGTCGCGCCCGTGACCACATAGATGCCCCAGGCCTGGGTGTTGGCCCACGAGGGCGACCAGCGGGCTTCGTCCAGGATCTCTGCGATGAGCTTGTGGGGCACCGGGTCGGGCTTGAATGCGCGAATGCTCCTGCGGTCGCGAATGACGCTCTCGAAGTCCATGTCGTCCTCTCTTTGGGTGTGTCACCGATTCGCCCAGCCTGTCTCGGCGTTGTCTCATACCGCCCGGTTCGCAGCAAGCGATCGGGCTAAAGGAGACGGCCTGCCCGGGCGATACCAATCGACATGCTTGGAGAGTCCAAGACCGATCGCTGGCCGTACGCGACCACCGCTCTCATCGGGGTCAACCTGCTCGTGTTCGCCTTCGAGCTTTCTCTCGGCCCGCACCTGGCGCCGTTCCTGCAGCAGTGGGGATTGGACCCCGCTCGCCTCAGCACCGAGGTCAGCGCTCGCAACCTGGTCACGATCGCCACGTCGCTTTTTCTGCACACCGGCTGGCTGCAACTGCTCGTCAACCTCTGGTTTCTGTGGGTGTTCGGCGACGCTGTCGAGAGCGCCATCGGCTGGCGCTGGTTTCTGATGCTGTATCTGGCCTGCGGGGTCGTCGGCAACGTCGTCTTCGCGGTCGCCGGCTCGGGCACAGCGACCCCGGCGGTC
Organism: uncultured Actinomycetes bacterium; assembly: GCA_963845355.1. Lineage (GTDB taxonomy): Bacteria > Actinomycetota > Thermoleophilia > UBA2241 > UBA2241 > Bog-752. The sequence continues at coordinate 7,937 of CAWJRV010000031.1, read as the reverse complement.
GGCGCCGGCGGAGCCATAGCCGGTGTGCTGGGCGCAGGCGTGGCGCTGTGGCCCAGGGCGCGCATGAGGGTCCTGACCATGCTCGCCATCTTCGTCGCCCTCATGCTGCTGTACGAGGCCGGCCTGGCGATCGGCATCTCGGCGACCGTCATGAACATCGTCGGCGGCTTCGGCATAGGCGGCGGTCCGGTCCTCTTTGCCCTGTCGGTGCTGCTCACGCTGGGGTGGTTCGTGGTGAGCGCGCAACGGCGCAAGGGCGGGATATCCCTCGATGCCTTCATGAAGGTGTGGAACGTGCCCGTGTGGCTCGTGGTGGCGTGCTTCTGCCTGCAAGGTCTGTGGAGCGGCATGCTGGCGATCGTGCGCCCCGACTTCGGCGTCGGCGTCGACGGCTGGGCTTGCATCGGTGGCCTTCTGGCCGGCGCGGCCCTGGCGAAGTTCATCCCCAGACAGGTCATCGTGCCATCGGAACCGCTGGTGCCGGCGTACTACCTTGTCCCACCCGACCAGGGCGGGCACGGAGACGCCGCCGGCTGATCCGGCGTCGGGCGGCGCGGGGCCGGTCGTTCACCATGACTTCAGGACGCGCCCGGCGGCGAGCGAGCCTGCCGGAGCCGTGTCGGCGGCGTCGACCCGCCCCGCCGCGCCCCCTACAATGACCACCATGGTACTTCCCGCACCGCAAGCCCAGATACCTGTGCTGCGGCGCTGGTATCTTGCGATCCGCCCCAAGACGCTGCCGGCGGCGGCCAGCGGCGTGATCGTGGGCAGCGCCCTGGCCTGGCGAGACGGCGGCTTCTCGCTGGGGCCGGCCCTGGCCGCGCTGGGCGTGGCGCTGCTGCTGCAGATCGCCAGCAACCTCGCCAACGACGTCTACGACGGGGAGCGCGGCGCCGACACCGCCGCCCGGCTCGGTCCCGTGCGCGTTACCCAGTCGGGTCTGCTCGGCCGGCACCAGGTCAAGCGCGGCGTCGCCGTCGTGCTCTGTCTGGCGCTGGTTCTGGGCGTCTATCTGGCCTTCGTGGCCGGGCCGTGGGTGGTCGTCATCGGCCTGGCGGCGATCGTCGCCGCGCTGGCCTATACCGCCGGGCCCTACCCGCTGGGCTACCACGGCCTGGGCGAGGTCTTCGTCTTCGTCTTCTTCGGGCTGGCTGCCGTGGTGGGCACCTACTGGGTGCAGACCGGTGGCACGACCCTGCCGGCCTGGCTCATGGCGGTGGCGGTCGGGTGGCTGATCACGGCCATCCTCGTGGTGAACAACCTGCGCGACGTCGAGCAGGATCGCGACGCCGGCAAGCGCACCGTCGCGGTCCGCATAGGCGTGCCGGCCACCAGGTACGAGTACGCGGCGCTGATGGTGCTGCCTTACGGCCTGCTCGCCGTCCTCGTCGTGGCCGGCGAGCTGCCGGCGGCGGCGCTGCTCGCCTGGCTCTCGCTGCCCCTGGCGCTGCGCGCGGCGCAGCGCGTCTTCACGCAGACCGGCCGCGCGCTCAACGCGGTGCTGGCCGGCACGGGGCAGACGGCTCTCGCCTACAGCGTGCTGTTCGCGCTCGGGCTGGTGCTGGCGCGCTGAAGCCGAAGGCTCCCATGGGCGAATGTCCCATGCTCAGCCGCACCGGCTCTTCCGATGGTATCCGTGCAAGGACAAAAGACCCGCGTCGGGCCGCAGAACGCGGCCCGCCGTGACTTTTCGTCGCACGACCAGAGGAGAGGGTCATGGCCGACCCGCATGTCGAGCCACAACACGACGACACCGGCTTTTCCGAGCACGCCGCCCGGCAGGTGTTGCGCGAGCGCTTTCCGAATGCCCTGCGGATGCTCATGGACGGGCGTCACTTGAGCTACCGCCAGCTCGCCTACATGACCCGGCTCTCGGCCGGCTACCTGAACCACCTCACCCAGGGCACGAGGCCGGTGCCCAACGATCCGGTGATCCGCACGATCGCCGCGGCCCTGCGGGTCGAACCCGACTGCTTTCTCGAGTATCGTCAGCGTCAGGTCGTCTCTCGGCTCGAGGGCTCGTCCCGGCTGATCGACGCGCTCTACAGCATCCTGCTGCTGCGCGCGCCCGTCTCCGACGAGATGAAGGCCATCCTCGAAAAGCCCGTCGACGACCGCCCCCAGGCCCCTTCGCAGCCGACCCCGTAACCTTCGCAGCCGATCCCGTCACCTCCGCGACCGCTCCCGCAACTCTCGCGACCGCTCCCGCAACCCTCGCGACCGCTCCCGGGCGCTCCTTTGCGAGCCCCCGGGCGCTCCTTGGCAGGCACGTCGCCTCCTCGGTAGACGAAAACCCGCGTGAACCGTTGACCGGTCCGCTGTGGCGGCGTAGAACCACCTCTCAAGGGGGCGATCAGACTGGCCAAGCCGAGCGCCATACAGCTCTTCAAGCATCGCGACATCCAGGGCCTCATCGAGGCGCTCGACGTCGCCAGCGTCGGTGACCTGCGCGCCAACGATGCCAGGGTCGCGCTCTCCCTGATCGGCGAACCGGCCGTCCCGCTGCTGCTGCGCGAGATCAGCAAGCCCGCCGACCCTCCGGGCTGCTATGCCCTCACCAGCTTCAAGTGTCATCGCGCCCGTATAGCCCTGGCCGGCATCGGCGAGCCCGCCGTGCCCTATCTGTTGGACGCCATCCGCCACGGCGACGCGCGCCTGGCCGAAGGCGCCGCCGAGTGTCTCGAGGCGATCGAGGAGGGCGGCGTCACGCTCTTGGACGAGGACGCCCCCACGCGGCCCGTCCACATCGCCTACCCCCCCGACGTGAAGGCCGCCTTCGAGTGCAAGCTCGGCCGTCCCCTGGCCGCCCGCAGCCTGTGGACGGTGCGCTCGCAGGGTAACTGACCGCGGAGCACCGCATGGCCCGTTCGAACGAGCGCCTGCGGCTTGTGACACCGAGTGCAGCGTCGTTCGACCCGCGCGCCACAGGCGAGCCGCCGGCACGCGCCCAGGTGGTCGTGATCGGCGCCGGCATCGTCGGTGCGGCGGTCGCCCTGCACCTCGCCGAGCTCGGCCGTACCGACACGGTCGTGGTGGAGCGCGGCAGCGTGGCCTGCGGTACGAGCTGGCATGCCGCCGGCCTGGTGACCCGGACGCGCGCGAGCCACGTCCAGACCGAGCTGGCGAGCTACAGCCGCGACTTCTACGCAGGGCTCGCCGCACGTTCCGGTACCGACATCGGCTACTACGAGAGCGGCTCGCTGACGGTCGCCCAGACCCCCGAGCGCATGACCGAGCTCGACTACGCGCTGGCCGTGGCGCGTCACCACGGTCTGCCGGCGCACCGGCTCAGCCCGGCCGAGATCGCCGAGTCGTGGCCGCCGATCGACACCCGCGGGCTGGTTGGCGGGGCGCTGTTCCAAGGCGACGCCACCGTCAACCCCGGTCTGGCCGCCTTTGCCACCGCCAAGGCGGCCTCGGCACTCGGGGTGCGCTTCGTCGAGGGCTGCCGGGTGACCGGGTTTCGCCTGAGCGGCGCGGGCGGAGGCAGTGCGCGCGTCACCGGCGTCGAGACCGAGCGCGGGCTGATCGAGTGCGAGACGGCGGTCATCGCCGCCGGGTTGTGGTCGCGCGACCTGGCGCTGCTCGCCGGCGCCCGCCTGGCGCTCCACGCCGCCGAGCACATGTGGCTGCAGACCGAGGCCGTCGCGGGGGCCGGCCGCGACCTGCCCATCCTGCGCGACCTCGACGGCCACATCTACGTGCGCCACTACCAGGGCGGTTTCGTCGTGGGGGCCTTCGAGCCCAACGGCAAGCCGCGCACGACGGCCTCTATTCCACCCGACTTCGCCTTTGGCGAGTTCGAGCCCGACGTGCGGCACTTCGCGCCGTCGCTGGCCAAGGCTCGCCAACGCGTGCCCACGCTGCAGGGCGCCCGCCTTGTGCACTACCTGAACGCGCCCGAGAGCTTCACCCCCGACGGCGCCTTCCTGCTGGGCGAGACGGCCGAGGTCGAGGGCCTCTACGTCGCCGCCGGACTGAACTCGCAGGGCATAATCCTGGGCCCCGGCGTGGGCCGGGCGCTGGCGGCCTGGATCATCGGTGGCGCGCCGGATATGGACTCGGCCGGCCTCGACGTGCGGCGCTTCGCGGCCGCCCAGGCCAACGCCGGCTATCTGTTCGAACGCACGCGCGAGACGCTCGGCCGCCTGTACGCCATGCACTGGCCGTTCCTGCAGCCCGAGACGGCGCGCGGCCTGCGCCGGGTGCCGCTCTACGAGCGCCTCGCCGCCGCCGGCGCCTGCTTTGGCGAAAGCAACGGCTGGGAACGCGCCAACTGGTTCGCGCCGCCCGGTGACGAACGCGGCGCCAAGTCCGGCGTCGAGGCCGGCGCGCCGCCCGGCGCCGAGCCCGTCTACCGCTACTCCTGGGGCCGCCAGAACTGGTTCGAGGCGGCCGCCGAGGAGCATCGCGCGGCGCGCGAGGCGGTGGCGCTGTTCGACCTGTCGTCGTTTGCGAAGATCCGCGTGCAGGGCTCGGGGGCGCTCGCCTGGCTGCAGCGCCTCTGCACGGCAGACCTCGACCGTCCGCCGGGCTCTGTCACGTACACCTGCCTGGTGAACGGCAGCGGCGGCGTGGAGCTCGACGCCACGGTCGCGCGGCTCGGCTCGCGGCTCGGCGACGACAGCTTTCTGGTCGTCGCGCCGACCGACACGCAGACCAAGACCTTCCACTGGCTGACGCGCCACAGCGACCCGGCCACGACCGCGATCATCGACGTCACCTCGGGTCTCGGCGTGCTGGCCGTGATGGGGCCGCGCTCGCGCGAGCTGCTCGCCCAGTTGACCGATGCGCCTCTCGACGACGCGGCCTTTCCGTTCGCGACCGGCCGCGAGATCGACGTGGGCTGGGCGAGCGTCCTTTCGCTGCGCGTCTCGTATGTGGGCGAGCTGGGCTGGGAGCTCTATGCGCCGGTCGAATCGCTTACGGCGCTCTACGACCAGATCGTGTCCGCCGGCCGGGAGCTCGGCCTGCGCCACGCCGGCTACCACGCGCTCGACGGCCTGCGCGCCGAGAAAGGCTTTCGGCACTGGGGCGCCGACATGGGGCCGGCCGACACGCCCTACGAGGCCGGCCTCGGCTTCACGGTCGCCCTCGACAAGCCCGGCGGCTTCTTCGGCCGCAAGGCGCTGCGGGCGGCGTCGGGAGAGCCGCCGTCGCGGCGGCTCGTCTGCGTGAAGCTCGATGATCCCGAGCCGCTGCTCTACGGCGGCGAGTCGCTGCTGTACGAGGGCGCCGTCGCGGGGCGTGTCACGTCGGGCGCCTACGGGCACACGCTGGGCGCGGCGGTGGGGCTGGCCTTCGTCGAGGCGCCGGGCGGTGGGGCCGAGGCGGGTGCCGCGAGCGCGGATTGGCTGGGAGAGATCGTCGCGTCGGGCGCCGTCGAGGTCGACATCGCCGGCACGCGAGTGGCCGCCACGCTCAGCGAGCGGCCGTTCTACGACCCCGACGGCTTGCGCATGCGCGGTGCCGTGCGGCCGGTGGGGAAGACCGGCGACTGAAGCCGCGTTCCTCGAACGGCGCCCGCGGCCGCGATCACGCGCGCCGCGGCCTGGTGTCACCGCGCCGCGGCCTGGTGCTACCATGCAGACGATGACGCCACGCCGCGAACGCACTCCCCGACCACCGTCCCAGACCGCGACGCCGGGCACGACCGCGTCGCCGGGCACGACCGCGGGCCCCGCCGACTTGCCCGCCGGTGAGTTCTCATCCTGGCTCGAGGGCGCGCGCGTCAGCTTGCGCGAGGAGACGGTCGCCGACGTGCCCTGCGGCGAGTGTGTAGCCTGCTGTGCGTCGTCGCACTTCGTCCACGTTCGCCCCGAAGAGACTGACGCTCTCGCACGCATCCCTCGCGAGCTGCTGTTCCCGGCCCCGGGTCTGCCCAGGGGCAACGTGGTCATGGGCTACGACGAGGCCGGCCACTGCCCGATGCTGACCAGCGAGCGGTGCTCGATCTACGACTGCCGCCCGCTGACCTGCCGCACCTACGACTGTCGCGTGTTCGCGGCCGCCGGCATCGCCGCCGACAAGCCGGAGATAACGGCGCGTGCGCGCCGTTGGCAGTTCGGCTACGCAGGCCAGGACGACCGTGACCGGCACGCGGCCGTGCGGGCCGCCGCCGCGTTCCTGCAGGCGCACGCCGACGGCTTCCCGGCGACCGCGGCCCTGCGTGACCCGGTGCGCGTGGCGCTCCTCGCGGTCGAGGTCTACGAGGTCTTCGCCGAGCACGGCGTCGCCTCGGACGCCGAGATGGTCGAGGCGGTCCTGGCGGCCAAGGAGCAGTTCGAGGCGCCGCTCGCTTGACGTTTCGCGCAGCCCCATCTGACCCTCAGGTCAAGCCTTAGTCTTAGCTGGCGAGGATCAAGCGAGCAGGCGTGTCCCTCAGTTGGGACGCTGGCGTTTTGGTGTAATTTGCAACAAAACGCCAGCGGCTGCAGAGGGGCCTCAGGCTTCGCGCGTCAGGCCTCGCCTTCCTCGGGCACGATGCAGATGAAGCCGAACACCTCGCCGCCGGCGTTGGTGAACTGGTGGGTCGCGCCGGCCGGCACGTAGGCGAACGAGCCTTCGTCGACCAGGTGGTCGACGCCGTCTATGTGCAGCGTGCCGCGTCCCTCGGTGATGTAGTTGATGTGTGGCCAGGGGTGCTGATGGCGCGGCGTATGGCCACCGGGCTCGAGCTCGAAGAGCCGCATGGCCCAGCCGTCCCAGCCGTCGGCGGGTCCCACGAGCAGTCGCTTGACGACCTTCTCGATGCCCTCGCCGCTGAGCGGCTGGCCTTCTATCTCGGCGGCGTGACCGACCATGCGCGTCCTCCAGTGACATCGTTTGCGGCGCTGTCGCCGCGGCCTGCGCCCGCGACGACCAGAAGCTACATGCCCGGGAGAGCGCCTGGCAACTCGGCCCCGCAGTATGTTCACAGCAAGTTCCCCAGGCTTGCTCCGAGCGGGCGCTCAGCTCGCTGTGCGATGCTCCCAGGCTCAGGAGGTGGTCGATCGTGAGCTCACCGACCGGGTCTCAAACAACGGCATCCCAGCGCATCCTCGTGGTCGACGACGAGCCCTCGATCGTCGACGCCGTGGCCACATCGCTGCGCTACGAGGGCTTCGACGTGGCTCGAGGCGGTCACGGGGCAGCCGCCCTGAGTCGGCCAGAGAACGTCCCCCCGACCTGATCGTGCTCGACGTCATGCTGCCCGACTTCGACGGCCTCGAAGTGACGCGGCGGCTGCGGGCGCTCGGCATCGACGCGCCGGTGCTCTTCCTGACCGCCCGCGACGCGGTGAGGACAGCATCGCCGGCCTCTCGGTCGGCGGCGACGACTATGTCACCAAGCCGTTCGCCCTGGCCGAGATCGTCGCCCGCAGCACGCCATCCTGCGCCGCACGGCCGGCGAGCCGGAGCCGGCGGCGCGCCTGTGCTTCGCCGACGTCGAGATGGACGAAGGCGCCCACGAGGTGCTCCGGGCCGGCGTACAGATCTCGCTCACGGCCACCGAGTACAACCTGCTGCGCTTCTTCCTGCTCAACCCGCGCCGCGTGCTGTCCAAGATGCAGATCCTTGACTACGTCTGGCACTACGACTTTCAGGGCAACGGCAACGTCGTCGAGACCTACGTGGGCTACCTGCGCAAGAAGCTCGACCCGTACGGCCCGCCGCTCATCCACACGATCCGCCAGTTCGGCTACATCCTGCGCGACACGGCCGTGTAGGGGCGGGCTATGTCCCTTCGCGGCCGTCTGCTGCTCGCCGTCGGCGCCGTCGCCCTCGTGGCACTCGTCGCCGCCGACGTGACCACCTACTCGCTGCTGCACTCGTTCCTGTTCGAGCGCGTCGATCAGACCCTCGACACCACCGCCTTCTCGATCGAGCGCGCGCTGCAGGGCGGCCCGGCGCCGCGGGCAGGCTCGACCGCGAAGCTGCCTCAACCGGCGCCCGGCT
>CAWJRV010000030.1:0-30885 GCA_963845355.1 uncultured Actinomycetes bacterium | reverse complement strand
TCACCCGCGATTATCTCCTCCTGGCTTTCAAGGAGGAGGACAAGCTCTTCGTGCCGCACGACCAGATCGGCAAGGTCACACGCTACATCGGCGCGAGCGGCGCGGCGCCGCCGCTCAACCGCCTGGGCGGCGCCGCCTGGTCGGCCGTCAAGACGCGAGCCCGCAAGGCGGTCGCCGAGATGGCCGGCGAGCTGCTCAACCTCTACGCCGCCCGTCAGGCGGTGCCGGGTCACGCTTTCGGACCCGACGGCGAGCTCACGCGCCGCCTCGAGGAGGGTTTCGGCTTCGAGGAGACCGACGACCAGGCCGAGGCCATCGACGACGTCAAGAACGACATGGAAGCGCCCCACCCGATGGACCGCCTGATCTGCGGCGACGTCGGCTACGGCAAGACCGAGGTCGCCCTGCGGGCCGCCTTCAAGGCGGCCGAGGGCGGCAAGCAGACGCTCATGCTGGTGCCCACCACCATCCTCGCCGAACAGCACTACCTCACGTTTGCCGAGCGCTTCAAGGAGCTCCCGGTCAACGTGCAGATGGTCTCGCGCTTTCGCACGTCCGCCGAGCAGCGCCAGGTGCTGACCGGATTCCGCGAAGGCAGGGTCGATGTGCTGATCGGCACCCACCGCCTGCTGTCCCGCGACGTCGTGCCGCGCGACCTGGGCCTCGTCATCGTCGACGAGGAGCAGCGCTTCGGCGTGCGCCAGAAGGAACTGCTGCGCCAGCTCAAGCTGCAGGTCGACGTCGTCAGCCTGTCGGCTACGCCCATACCGCGCACGTTGCAGATGAGCCTCACCGGCATCCGCGACATCTCCGTGATCGAGACCGCGCCGCACGGTCGCCACGAGGTGCGCACCTACATCGGCGAGTACCGCGACGATCTGGTGCGCGTGGCGATCGAAAAGGAGATCGCCCGCGAGGGCCAGGTCTTCTACCTGCACAACCGCGTCGAGACGATCGATCAGGCCGCCGAGCACGTGCGCGACCTGGTGCCGGCGGCGCGCATCGCCGTCGGGCACGGCCAGATGCACGAGCGCGCCCTCGAGAAGGTGATGCTCGGCTTCCTCGCCGGCGAGGCCGACGTGCTGGTCTCGACCTCGATCATCGAGAGCGGCATCGATGTGCCGACCGCCAACACTCTGATCGTCGAGCGCGCCGACATGCTGGGGCTTGCCCAGCTCTACCAGATCCGCGGCCGCATAGGGCGCAGCGATGTGTACGCCTACGCCTACCTGCTCTACCCGAGCGAGGACTTCCTGACCGGCGACGCCGCCGCCCGCCTGCGCACCCTGTCCGACTACACCGAGCTGGGCTCGGGCTTCAAGATCGCCATGCGCGACCTCGAGATCCGCGGCGCCGGCAACCTGCTCGGCGACGAGCAGTCGGGCCAGGTGGCGGCCGTCGGCTTCGAGATGTATGCCCAGCTCCTCGAAGAGGCCGTCGCCGAGCAGCGCGGCGAGCCGCCGGCGACTCAGCCGCCGGTGCGCCTCGAGATCCCCGTCACGGCCTACATTCCCCCGGAGTACATCGCCTACGAGGCGACCAAGATCGACGCCCACCGGCGCATCGCGCGGGCCGGCGATCCGCGGGCGTTGGACGAGGTGCGGGCCGAGCTCACCGACCGTTTCGGCGTGCCGCCGGAACCCGTAGAGAGCCTGCTCGCGCTGCAGTCGATCCGCTTGCAGGCGGCGGCGCTGGGCGCCGCCGCCGTCGTCTACCGCGGCGGCCGTCTGCAGGTCGAAGGTCTGCAGTTGGACGACGCCTGGGCCGCCGCCGTGCGCGCCGCCGGCGATCACTACGCGTATTTCAAGCAGAAGAGCACGTTGACCGCGCACAGGCGTAACGAAACTTCACAAATCCTCGTCTGGGTGGGGTCGGCACTCGATGCTATACTTCAAGCTCGCAGACTGTGATCCGCCAAGCTCCCGAAAGAGGCCGTTCATGAAGAAACTCGCCCTGGTCGCGCTCGTGCTCGTCTTGGGCCTGGCTTTCGCTGTCGCTGCCGGCTGCGGCGGCAAGGTCCCGCAGGGCGCCATCGCCACGGTCGGCGGTGTGCCGGTCACCCAGGCCCAGTTCGATCAGTACATAAATCAGGCCAAGATAAGCGCCAACCAGCAGGGCCAGGCTGCTTTCCCGAGCGTCGGCACGACCGCCTACAACCGCTATGCCGCCGAGATCGTCAACTACCTGGTCGAGCAGCAGCTTGTGCTGAACGGCGCCAAGCAGTTGAAGATCGCGGTCTCAGACAAAGACGTCCAGACCCAGCTCCAGCAGATCGCCGCCCAGTACGGCGGCACGCAGAAGATGTACGCCGCCGCCAAGACGGCCGGCATGGACCCAAGCCAGCTCAAGACCTACGTCAAGAACTCGCTGCTCGGCCAGAAGCTCTACCAGCAGGTGATCGGCAAGTCCACGCCGACCGCGGCGCAGATGCAGGCCTACTATGCGGCCAACAAGGCCCAGTTCGACCAGGCCGCCACCCGCACGGTGCGCCACATCCTGGTCAAGACCAAGGCCGAGGCGCTCAAGGTGCGGGCGCTCCTTGCCGCGAGCGACACCAACGCCACCTGGGCGAAGGTCGCCAAGCAGTACTCGATCGACACGGGCACCAAGAGCAGCGGCGGCAATCTCGGCCCCATCCGGACCGGGCAGATGGTCAAGCCCTTCAACGACGCCGCCTTCTCGCTCAAGCTCAACACGATCTCGGCGCCCGTCAAGAGCCAGTACGGCTGGCACATCATCGAGGTCACGGCGATCACGCCGGCCAAGAAGTCCACCTACGCTTCGGCCCTGGCGAAGATCAAGAGCACGCTGACCTCGCAGATGCAGACCAAGACCTGGCAGGCCTGGATCGCCAAGGCCAAGGCCGCGGCCGACATCAAGTATGCGGCGGGCTACGACCCCGACCTGCTGACCGCCGCGCCGAGCGCGTCGCCGTCGTCTTCGTCGACCCCGTAGCTCCGGCACGACGCGCGGTGTCGGACCGGCCCCGCCCATGAGTATGCGGCTGCTGTACATCGGCGCCGTCGCCGACCTGGCGCCCGCGGTTTCGTTGCGGGCGCTGGCCGGCGGCGGCGCCTTGTTCGTCCCTCACGACGTGCCCTCCGCGCTGGCCGAGCTCATCGTCGCGGCGCACGGTCTGCCGATCGCCGGCGAGGTCGGCATCGACGACGTACAGGCGGTGTGCGAGCGGGGTACGGCCGGCACCGTCGACGTGTGCATCGCCGGCGGGCGCGGACCGGCGCTGGCGCGCGCCCTGCGATCTCGGGCCGGCGCGCAGGGCCTGACGGTCGAGACCGTGCCCGACGGTGCGGCCTTCGACGACTGCCTCATCGCCCAGGAGCTGATCTCACTGCGCCACGTCACCGCCGTCCTGCGTGAGCAGTGCCCGTGGGACCGCGAACAGCGGGCCATGGACATCATCTCGTACACGATCGAAGAGGTGTACGAGCTCGCCGAGGTCATCATGCAGGAGCACCTGGACGACGAGCACGACGAGCTCGGCGACGTGCTCTTTCAGGTCTACTTTCTCTCGCGACTGCTCGAAGAGGCTCAGGCCGGCGATCTCGGCAGCGTGGCCGCTGAGATCGAAGAGAAGCTGATCCGCCGCCATACCCACATCTTCGGCGATGACTCCGCCGAGACCGCGGGCGAGGTGCGCGGCGTGTGGGAACGCGCCAAGCGCGACGCCGAGGGCCGCGAGGGCGTGTTCCACAACGTGCCCAGCACCCTGCCGGCGCTGCTGCTGGCGCGCAAGGTGCAGCAGCGCGCGGCCGCGGTCGGGTTCGACTGGGAGCGCGCCCTCGAGGCCTTTCCCAAGATCGCCGAGGAACACGCCGAGCTGGCCGCCCTGCTCGAAGGCCCGCTGTCGGTGGCCGGCGCCGACGACTCTCACGCCGGGCTGGCCGAACGCGAGCATCGGCTGCGCCACGAGTTCGGCGACCTGCTGTTTGCCACCGTCAACGTGGCCCGCAAGCTCACCGTCGATCCCGAGATCGCCCTGCGCGAGGCCTGCGACCGGTTCGTGCGCCGGGTCGAAAGCGCGGCCGTCCTGGCCGCCCGCGATGGTCTCGAATGGGCCTCGCTCGATCTCGCCGCTCAAGACGACTACTACCGCCGCGCCAAATCGGGCGAGGGCGGGCTCTATCGTGATGACCAGGAGGAAGCAAGATGACCATCATCGTCGACGTAGTTGGCCGACAGATACTGGATTCCCGCGGCAACCCCACGGTCGAGGTCGAGGTCGAGCTCGAGTCGGGTGCGGCCGGCCGGGCGGCGGTGCCTTCGGGCGCCTCGACCGGCGAGTTCGAGGCGGTCGAGCTGCGTGACGGGGGCGACGAGTACGGCGGCAAGTCGGTGCGCCAAGCCGTCGACAACGTCAACAACGAGATCGCCGAGGAGCTGCTGGGCCTTGACGCCACCGACCAGCGCATCGTCGACCAGAGCCTCATCGCCCTCGACGGCACGCCCAACAAGGCCAAGCTCGGCGCCAATGCCATCCTGGGCGCTTCGCTTGCCGTGGCTCATGCCGCCGCGGCGGCGATGGGGCTGCCGCTCTACCAGTACGTCGGCGGCTGCAACGCGCACGTGCTGCCGGTGCCGATGATGAACATCATGAACGGCGGCAAGCACGCCGACAACAACGTCGACCTGCAGGAGTTCATGGCCATGCCGGCCGGCGCCGAGAGCTTCGAGCAGGCTTTGCGGATGGGCGCCGAGGTGTTCCACGCCCTGGCCGGCGTGCTCAAGGGCCGCGGCCTGTCGACCGCCGTAGGCGACGAGGGCGGCTTTGCCCCCAACCTGGGCTCCAACGAAGAGGCCATCCAGGTCATCGTCGAGGCGATCGAAAAGGCCGGTTACGAGCCCGGCGCCGACATCTTCATCGCCCTCGATCCCGCCGCCAGCAGCTTCTACAAGGACGGCAAGTACGTCCTCGCCGGCGAGGGTCGCACGCTCGATTCGGCCGGCATGGTCGAGCTCTACCAGGGCCTCGTCGAGAAGTATCCGATCATCTCGATCGAGGACGGCATGGCCGAAGACGACTGGGACGGCTTCAAGCTCATGACCGACACTCTCGGCGGCCGCATCCAGGTCGTCGGCGACGACATCTTCGTCACCAATACCGAGCGCATCGCGCGCGGCATCGAGATGGGCTGCGCGAACTCCGTGCTGATCAAGCTCAACCAGATCGGCACGCTCTCCGAGACGCTCGACGCCATCGAGATGACCCAGCGCGCCGGCTGGACGGCAGTCGTCTCACATCGGTCCGGCGAGACCGAGGACGTCTCCATCGCCGACGTGGCGGTGGCCACCAACGCCGGCCAGATCAAGACGGGGGCGCCGTCGCGCACCGATCGGGTCGCCAAGTACAACCAGCTCCTGCGCATCGAGGAGCTGCTCGCCGAGGCGGCGTCGTTTCGCGGTCTTGCCGCGTTCTACAACCTGAAGCGCTAGTCGGTCCGCGCCGCGGCGGGCAGGGAAACCCCCGCCGCGGCGCGAACTTACAAGACTTATGGCATCACGCTCACCCGCACCATCACGCCGCGCGGCCGCCGGCCCTCGGCGCGCCTCACGGGGCTCCGGCGACGCGTCACCTGTCGCCAAGCGTGTGCGCCGCGGCCGCGGCGCCGGCGGCCCTCCGGTCGAGCTTCGCCCGCTGCGGCTCGCGGCACTCGCGCTGCTGCTGGTCGCGGCGGCCCTCTACGTCTCGCCGCTGCGCGCCTTCTTCGCCCAGCAGGATCGCTACGATCGCCAGGTCGCGTCGCTCTCTCAAGCCAAGGCCGTGAACGGTGAGCTCCATGTCCAGATCGAGCGCATGCAGACCCGCGACTTCATCACGCGGCAGGCGCGCGAGCAGTATCAGCTCGTGCCGGCGGGGCTGCAGGCGTTCGTGGTGAAGGGTCTGCCGGGCATCGGCTCCAAGTCGCCATCGCACGCGGCTTCGGGCGCAAGCTCCCCGTCGCCGTCGCTGCTCGCCCGGCTGGCGGATCTCTGGCGCACGATCCGCGAATGACCCAGGCGCCGGCGACGGGCGACCTCGCCTGCGTCGCCGCTCAGCTCGGTCGCGACCCGCATCCGTTCCGACGCGTCGTCGCGCGCTGCCCGTGGGGCGCGCCGGCCGTCGTCGAGGACCTGCCCTACGACGCCGCCGGACGGCCGTTTCCGACCCTGTTCTGGGCGACCTGCCCGGCGCTCGTGGCGGCCGTGTCGGCGCTTGAGAGCGCCGGCGGCGTGCGCCGCTTCGGGGCGCTTCTGGCCGGCGACGAGCGACTGCGGCGATCTGTCCTGTCGGCCACCCGTTACGAGCGCCGCCGGCGCCGCGACCTGGCTGCGCTGTCTGCGGCGTCGCCGCGGGACGGCGGGGCGTCGCTTGCCACGGGGATCGGCGGCGTGGCGCGTCCGCCGGCGCTGAAGTGCCTGCACTGCCACGCCGCGCACGCCCTCGCCCGGCCGCAGTACCTGTTCGGCGCGCGCATCCTCGGGGAGGCCGCGCCGCTGTTTCCGGCGCGCGGCTGCTGCACGCCGGGATGCTCAGCGGGCGGCACTTCAGACGGCATGCCGGGTGGCTCGCAGTACGCCTCACCGGGCTCGCCGGGAAGCTCGCCGGGTGGCTCAGCGGGCTCGTCACGATGAGGGTGGCGGCGATCGATCTGGGCACCAACTCGGTCCGGCTGCTGCTGGCCGATGTCGCCTCTGGTCGCGTGCACGACGTGGTCCGCGAGACGACCGTCACGCGGCTGGGCGCCGGCGTCGACAGGCGACGGCGACTCGACCCTCTCGCGGTCGAGCGTACGCGAAGCTGCCTGGCCGGGTATGCGGCGCAGGTGGCGAGCTTCGCGCCCGCCGCCACGCTGCTGGTCGCGACCAGCGTCCTGCGAGACGCCGCCGACGGCCCGGCGTTCCTCGAAAGTCTCAGGAACGACCTTGGTCTTCCCTGGCGCATCCTCACCGGCGAGCAGGAGGCCGCGCTGTCGTTTCGCGGCGCGGTGAGCGGCCTCGTGGACGAGCCCGCGACCGGCATGCCCGCGGGCGCCACGGGCGCCGCGACCTCGTCAGGTCCTGCGACACCCTTGCGCTCCGCTGTGGTGGTCATCGACATCGGCGGCGGCAGCATGGAGCTCGCGGTCGGGGAGTGGTCGGATCTGCGAGGCCGGTCTGCCGCCGCGCCTTCCTTTGTCTGCAGCCTCGACCTCGGCGTCGTGCGCCTGACCGAGCGCTTCTTCGCCGGCGACCCGCCCGACGACGTCGAGTGGCGTGCCGCCCAGACCTTCGTGGCCTCGACGCTGGCGCGCGCCGTCCCCGCCGAGGTGCGCGCCACCGTGGGGGACGGGATCGGCCTGGCCGGCACGTTCACCACCCTGGTCGCCCACAAGCTCGCGCTGCGCGTCTACTCCCGAACCCTGGTCCACCGTCACTGGTTGACGCTCGCCGACATGGACGGCGCGCTCACGGCCTTCCGGGGGCAGACGAGCGCCGCCCGAGGCCGGCTGGCCGGCATCCAGCCCGGCAGGGAGGACGTGATCCTGGCCGGCGTCCTGCTTGCGTGCGAGGTCTGCCGCCTCTTCGGGCTCGACGGCGTGCGGGTGAGCGAATCCGACCTCCTCGACGGCGTCGCCCTGTCTCTGACCGGCGACTGAGGCGGCCCACAGGCGTGGCTGGCCGCCGGCACGCCGCGCACGCACCCGTCGCCCGGCCGCCGGCACGCCGCGCACGCACCCGACGTATACTGTCCCCGCCGGGGCCGGAGTGGCGGAACGGTAGACGCCGGCGACTTAAAATCGCCTGGGCCACGCGCCCGTGTGGGTTCGACTCCCACCTCCGGCACCACCCTCGCCCGCCGGCGGCGGCTGATACACTGCGCTCGCTATGATGTTCCTCGTGCTCGTTGCGATCGCCGTGATCGTCGGCGTGCTGGGCAGTATGCTCGGCGTGGGCGGCGGCATCCTGCTCGTTCCTCTGCTGACGCTGTTTCTCGACGTCCCCGTCAAGACGGCCATCGGCACGAGCCTCGTCTGCGTGGTCGTCACGTCGTCGGCCTCGCAGGTCGTCTATGTCGCCCGCGGGTTCACCAACACCCGTCTCGGCATGACCCTCGAGGTGGCGACCACGCTGGGCGCCCTGGCCGGCGGGATCACCGCCATCCTCATCAGCGGGCGGGTCATCTACGGCGTCTTTGCGGCGGTGCTGATCTACGTGCTCATCTCGATGGAGCGCACGCCGGCTCCGCCCCAGCCGGCGGCGCCCGATGCGCAGCTCGCCGCTACCTTCACCGACCCCGACAGCGGCGAGGAGGTCGCCTACGGCGTCGGTCACCTCCCGGGCGGCCTCGCGCTGAGCTTTGTGGCCGGCAACGTGTCGGGGCTGCTCGGCGTGGGCGGCGGCGCCATCAAGGTACCGGTGATGAACCTGCTGATGGGAGTGCCGCTGCGTGCCGCGATCGCCACGAGCAACCTCATGATCGGCGTCACGGCGGCGACCGGGGCGCTCATCTTCTTTGGTCGCGGCCTGGTGGAACCGCGCTACGCGGTGCCCACGGCGCTCGGTATCCTGCTGGGCGCGCAGCTCGGCCCGCGGCTGGCCGGCAGAGTCAGCACCGGCGTCCTGCGCCGCATCTTCGAAGTGTTGATCGCCGTGCTCGCCGTGCAGATGGCCCTCAAGGCGTTCGGTGTCTGACGTGGGCGCACAGAGGGGCGCACAGAGCGACGACGCCGCCCGCCGGGCGCGTACCGCGACGATCGATACAGTGGTCCACCACACGCTGGTCGCCGGCATCGCGGTCGGACTTGCCCTGCTGCTCATCGGGCTCGGCCTGTCGGCCGCCGGTCGCGGCGGCCTCGCGGTCGGCAGCCTCAAGGCGCCGGCCGCCCTGCGGGCCGCGTCCCACCTGCGAGCGCCGGGTTTCTACTCCCTCGGCCTCCTCGCCCTGATCCTGACCCCGTTCGTGCGCGTTGTGGGCTCGATCGTGGCGTTCACAGTGGCTCGCGACTGGCGTTTCGTCGCGGTCACCTCAGCGGTACTGGCCGTGATGCTGGCGAGCATCGCGGTGGGCGCCGCCTGACCTGCGGTATGCTCAGAAGCATGAATCCGATCGGACAGATCCAGCGCGACTACGGCATCGTCGGCCGCGCCGACGAGCTCGCCATGGCGCTGACCGTGCTGGCGAGCGGTCGGCATCTGCTGCTCGAGGGGCCGGTGGGGGTGGGCAAGACGACGGTCGCCCTGGCGGTCTGCGCTCATCTGGGTCGTGGTGTCGTGCGCGTCGACGGCGACGACCGCTACACCGAGAGCAAGCTGACTGGCTGGTTCGACCCGCCGCTCGTCCTCGCCCAGGGCTACAACGAGGAGACCTTCTTCGCCGGGCCGCTCGTGACGGCCATGCGCGACGGTCTGGTGCTGTTCGTCAACGAGCTCAACCGCATGCCCGAGGGCGTGCAGAACGTCCTGCTGCCGGCGCTCGACGAGGGCCTGCTGATCGTGCCGCGCATCGGCGAGGTGCGCGCCGTCGGGGGCTTTCAGGTAGTGGCCACCCAGAACCCGGTCGAATACATCGCCACCGGACACCTCTCCGAAGCGCTGCGCGACCGCTTCGAGCACGTCGGGCTCCACTACCAGGACGAAGCCGAGGAGAGCGCGATCGTGCAACGAGAGACGGGCTGCGACGACCTTGCCCTCGTCGCCGAGGCGGTCGCCTTGACCAGGGCCACGCGCAGCGATCCGCGCTTTCGCAAGGGGGCGTCGGTGCGGGCGGCGATCGCCATGGTGGCGCTCGTCATGGCAGACAGCGCCGCCGCCGGCGCCACGGGCAGCGCCGACTCCGGCACCGCCGCCTCCGCCGACCACGCCTCCGACGCCCTTCGCCGGGCGGCCGGCGCCGCCCTGCCCACCCGCGTCGAGCTGCGCGACGAGACCGCCGCTCCGTTGCCCGACGTACTCGACGAGCTGGCCGACGGCGCGCGAAAAAAAGCCTGACGGCCGCCGCCGGGGAGCGGCGGCCGCCCCGCGTCGTCGCGGCCCGCAGCCCGCTTGGTTCCCTTTTCTCCGGCGGCTCGCCCGATGGTCTCGCCGACGGCGACGCTCACCTGCTGCTAGCCGGGCGCCTGGGCGTCGCGGCCGACGCCGTCGACGGCTGGACGGTGGCCACCAGACTCAGCGCGACGAGCTTCGAGTGCGGCGATCGCGAGCTCAAAGCCTATGCGCGCAAGATCGCGGCGGCGGCCGTCCTGCGCCGCGCCTGGCGGCTGGTGGGCCCCATCCGGCGCGCCACGCGCCCGGTCCTCGAGGCCATGGACGAACCGTTCCGCGGCGAGCTCGAGGTCGAGGCGACGCTCGACAACGTGGCCGGCAAGCGGTTCCCCGAGCGCGACGACTGGATCGTCGAGCGCCGCGAGGACCGCGAGCAGCAGCTCGTGCTGATGATGGACGTCTCGCTGTCGATGGCGGGTGAGAACCTCGCCATCGCCGCCGTCGCGGCGGCCGTGCTGGCCCTGAAGATGCGCGCCGAAGACCTGTCGGTCGTCGTCTTCGAGAGCGTCGCCCGCACCATCAGCCGCCTCGAGCGGCGCGACGAGCCGGAACAGCTCGTCGCCCGCTTGCTGGCCGAACCGGCGCGGGGCTACACGAACATAGAGGCCGGTCTGCGGCTGGGCGGGCGCGAGGTCCGGCGCGGGCGCAACCCGCGCCGCGCCGGCCTGCTGATCACCGACGGTGTCTCGACCGCGGGCGGCGATCCGTTGCCGGCGGTCGAGGCCTTCCCGCGCCTGCACGTGCTGCTGACCGAGGACTACAAGATGGACCCGGACCTGTGCGAGCGTCTGGCCGGAGCCGGGCGCGGCGAGGTGTTCCGGGTGGGCCACCACGCCGAGCTGCCGGCCAAGATGCTCGACATCGCCAACCGGGTGCTGCGCTAGCTTTTCGGCGACGCGCTTTGGACGGGCGCCTCACTCGCGGTTTGCCCGTCGTTCACGCATTCCTCACAAGCTCGGTGGTACAGTATAGACAGGCGCCTATGAGCGTCGTCTTCCCAAAGGAGGAGGCAACAGTAATGGGTTGGATCGCGGGGGTCGTCGCAGCAGTCATCATCTTGTTCATCGTCTTCACGATTCTGTCGGGTATACGCATCGTGCGGCCGACCCATCGTGGTCTCGTCGAGCGTCTGGGAAAGTACAACCGCTACGCGCAGCCCGGCATTCACCTGACCATCCCGTACGGCATCGAGCGCATGTACCAGGTCGACATTCGCGAGGTCCTGGTCGAAGCGCAGCCGCAGACGATCATCACCAACGACAACCTGAACGCCAAAGTCGACGCGCAGGTCTACCTCAAGGTCAAAGCCGACGAAGAGAACGTCAAGGCCTCGATCTACAACGTCACCAACTACGAGCTGCAGATCGTCAACTTGTCGCGTACCACCCTGCGCAACATCATCGGCACCATGACGCTGAAGTCGGCCAACAGCGAGCGCGGCAAGATCAACGAGGAGTTGCGCGGCACGCTCAAGTCCGAGACGGCGAGCTGGGGCATCGAGATCTTGCGCACCGAGCTCAAGGAGATCGACCCGCCGCCCGACGTGCAGGAGACCATGAACAAGGTCGTGAAGGCCGAAAACGAAAAGATCGCCGCCATCGACTTTGCCACCGCGACCGAGACCCAGGCCGACGGCGCCCGTCGCGCCGAGATCAAGAAAGCCGAGGGCATCCGGCAGGCCAAGATCCTCGAAGCCGAAGGCGAGGCGCAGGCCATCCAGCTCGTCAACGAGGCGGCCGACAAGTTCTTCGTCGGCAACGCCCAGATGCTGCGCAAGCTCGAAGCCGTCGAGCGGGCGCTCTACCAGAACAGCAAGGTAGTCGTGCCCAGCGACACGCAGCTCGTCAACGTCATCGGCGACCTCGGCGGCCTGCTGCCGATGCCCACCGACGGCAAGGGCGCCTAGCAGGGAGCAGGCGCCTCGCTACCGGCGATCCGCCGAACCATGTGGCGACCCCTGTGACCCGCCTTGCTTGGCCGGCTTCTTCTGCTTGGCCGGCAGTGTGAGCGCGTAGGCGAGCGACTGCACGACCCAGGCCTCGAGCGCCTCGCGGTCGCCGAGCATCGCCGCCGGCACGCAGACGTATTCGCGCATGGGCCTTCCAGGCATGGGCTCGAACTGGCGCGCACCGGGCAGCGCGAGCAGGGCGGCGCGTTCATCGTCGCCGAGCCGCACCATGAGGTCCTCCTGGTGGACGCCCGCGAACAGGTTGCCGCGGCAGAAGAAGCAGGGCGAGCCGAACATGGCGCGCACGTCGACCTCGGGGTTGTCGGGGACCAGGCTGAGGAACAGATCGACGAGCTCAGCCGGTGGTTTGCGCCATGCCATGCCGCCTCCGGTCCTTGTGCTTGTCCCAACGTGTCTTACGACGCGCGCGTGCGGCCGAACGGGCAGGCCGCCACGCACAGGCCGCAGATCTTGTGGCCCGACATCTGGAGGCCGTCCATGTGACGTTCGCAGGCGGCCGCGTCGAAGAGCAGGTCGCGGGCCATGCCGGCCTTCCAGGCGATGTCGTGGCCGGCGTGCGCCGGACAGGCGTCGAGGCAGGCGCGGCAGCTGCCGCAGCTACTCTCGGTGACCGGGACGCCGGCGGGCAGGGCGAGATCGGTGAACACGGTGGACAGCCGCACCTTTGGGCCGGCTTCGGGCGAGACGAACAAGCCTGTCTTGCCGATCCAGCCGAGCCCGGCCTGGGTGGCCGCCGTCTTGTGGGCAAAGACGCCGGCCGAGAGCCAGTCGCCCGATGCCGGCAGCGGTTCGTAGATGGTGGCCGACGTGCCGATGACCTCGCAGCCGCGCTCGAGCAGGGCGGCGACGAGCTCGCCGCTCGCCGCGTCGAGCAGAGCGTTGGCGCGGCGATACTCGTTGCCGTAGGCCGCAAGGTCGCCGTGTTCGAGCCGGGTGAGGACTCGCAGGTCGAGGCGCGCGATGAGCGAGATGGCGGTGGGGCACGCGGGTGCGAGCGGCAGGGCGGGCGTGTTGGACGCGGCTCCCCACAGGTCGACGCCGGCGTCGCGCAGCAGCGCGTCGACGAACAGCTGGTTCTCGGCTTGAGCTTCCGGCGACAAGGCTGACCCCCTCGTTCGAACCCCGGCCAGTGTACCACCCGCGAGCCGCCCGGCGACGTTCGTGCGCCGCTCGAGGCAAGCCTTGCGAGTTTGGTCGCAGCTTCGGCGGGGCAGTAGAGAAGACAAGGTCAATCTTCTAACAGAAACGGAGGGTCGTCGTGCGCAATTTCATTGCCACAAGCTACGTCGCCCGCCGTCGCCGTGATGAGCGTAGAGAGAGTCGCACCGCACGCTAGACGTTGACGGACCGTATCGCCGGACCTGTTCGGCGTGAGATGGGGGCGGGAGAGCTGCTGATTTCAGCTCTCCCGCCCCCATCGGCGTTCAGCGGCGTTCAGGGGCGCCGGATGATGGTCATGAGCCCGCGGGGGCGCGCAGTCCTTTCAAAGGCCGCGACGACCGACTCGGCGGCGTACGATCGGCCCCGTTACGCGGCGCCGCGGAAGCGCCGCAGGCGCAGGCTGTTACCCACTACGGTGACGCTCGACAGGCCCATCGCGGCGGCCGCGAAGATGGGGTTGAGCAGGATGCCGAACGGCGGGTAGAGGACGCCCGCCGCGATCGGGATCAGGGCGGCGTTGTAGGCGAACGCCCAGAACAGGTTCTGCTTGATCGTGCGCATGGTGGCGCGGGACAGGGCGATCGCCGTGACCACGCCCCGCAGCTCGCCTGAGACCAGCGTCACGTCGCTCGCCTCGATGGCGACGTCGGTGCCCGTGCCGATGGCCACGCCGATGTCGGCCTGGGCCAGGGCCGGCGCGTCGTTCACGCCGTCACCGACCATCGCCACGCGCGTGCCGCCGGTCTGCAGGCGGGCGATCTCGGCGGCCTTGGCCGCCGGCAGCACGCCGGCCACGACCTCGTCGACGCCGACCTGGGCGGCGATCGCCGCGGCAGTCTCCGGCCGATCGCCGGTCACCATGACCACGCGCAGTCCGAGATCGTGCAGCCGGCCGATCGCCTCGGCGGCGCCGGGCTTGACGCGGTCGGCGATGGCCAGCACGCCGGCCGGCCGGCCGTCGACGGCGACGTAGACCGGCGTCTTGCCGGTGGCGGCGAGCTCGGCGGCCGCCAGGGCATCGGCCCGCCAGGCGGCGTCTCGCGAGACGGCGTCTGTTGCGGCGTCTTGCGAAGCCGCGCCGGCCGAGACGGCGTCTGTCGCGGCGTCCAGCGAAGCGGCGCCGGCCGCGACGGCGGCGACGGCCGGCGCTTCGGCGACCGCCATGAGGCGCTCGTTGCCGACCAGCACCTCGTGGCCTTGCACCCGCGCCTGTACGCCGTGACCCGCTGTCGCGGCGAAGTCGTCGGCGTCGGGCAGCTCGAGGCCGCGCTCGGCCGCGGCGCGGACGATGGCCGCGCCGAGGGGGTGCTCCGAGCCGCGCTCGGCGGCCGCGACCAGGCGCAGAAGCTCGTCGGGCGAACCCACCACGGACGTGTCGCCGCCGCGGCTGAGCAGGACGTCGGTGACCGCCGGCCGGCCCTCGGTGATGGTGCCGGTCTTGTCGAGCACGATCGTCTGCAGGGAGTGGGCCAGCTCGAGCGAGGCGCCGTCGCGGATCAGGACGCCGTTCTCGGCTCCCTTGCCGGTGCCCACCATGACGGCGGTCGGCGTCGCCAGGCCGAGAGCGCAGGGACAGGCGATGACCAGCACGGCGATGGCGTTGATCAGGGCGTAGTTCAGAGCCGGCTGCGGGCCGGCCAGCAGCCAGATGACGAAGGTCGCGCCCGCTATGGCCATGACGACCGGCACGAACCAGCTCGCGATCACGTCGGCGAGGCGGGCGATCGGGGGCCGGGCTCCCTGGGCCTGCTCGACGAGTCGCACGATCTGGGCGAGCGCCGTCTCGGTGCCGACGCGCGTGGCGCGCAACGTGAACGTCCCGCTTGAGTTCATGGTCGCGCCGATGACCTCGTCGCCGGGTCCCTTCTCGATGGGCAGCGGCTCGCCCGTGAGCATCGACTCGTCGACGGCCGATGAGCCTTCGGCGACGACGCCGTCGACCGGGATCTTCTCGCCCGGGCGCACGCGCACGAGGTCGTCGTGGACCACCTCCGCGACCGGCACGTCGAGCTCGACGCCGTCGCGCACCACGCGCGCCGTGCGCGGCTGCAGGCCGATCAGCGTGCGGATGGCGGCGCCGGTCTGGCTGCGGGCGCGCGATTCGAGCAGACGGCCGAACAGGATCAGCGTGATGATCAGCGAGGCGGAGTCGAAATACATCGGCACACCGAGACCGTGGTGGTCGAAGAAGGCGGGGAAGAGCACGCCGGCGGCGCTGTAGAAGTAGGCGGCCGACGAGCCCATGACGACGAGGGTGTCCATCGTGGTGCCGCCGTGGCGCGCGGCCGCGAAGGCGGCCCGGTAGAACTGCCGTCCGACCCAGAACTGCACTGGTGTGGCCAGCGCCCAGAGCACCCAGCCGTTGGTCAGAAAGCCGGGCACAAAGGCGAAGCCCATGCTGCCCAAAAAGACGAGCGCCGACAGGATGGCGCCGGCCACGACCTTGCGCCGCAGGCGCAGGTAGGCGGCGCGACGGGCGACGGTCTCGGGGTCGACGGCATCGCCGGCCGGGTTCGCGCCGGCCGCCATCGAGCCGGCTGCTCCGGCGCCGCGCGTACCGGCGCCCGGGCCGCGGGCCGGAGCGACGACTTCGTAGCCGGCCCGCCGCACGGCCGCCGCAAGGTCATCGCGGCCGGTCGTGCCCGGCAGGTACTCGACTGTGGCTTTCTCGGTCGCCAGATTGACGGTCGCTTTGAGCACGCCCGGCGCGCGCCGCAGCGCCTTCTCGACACGCCCGACGCAACTCGCACAGGTCATGCCGCCCACGGCGAGCGTCTTGGTCGCCGTGGGCACCTCGTAGCCGGCCTGCTCGATCGTGGCGGCCAGCCGACCGACGTCGATCCGTGCCGGGTCGAACGTCACCTGCGCCTTCTCGGTAGCGAAGTTGACGTTGGCTGCGCTGACCCCGTCGAGCCGGCGCAGCGCCTTCTCGTTGCGCGCCACGCAGCTCGCGCAGGTCATGCCGCTGATGGGTATCTCGACTGTCGTTGCCTGGTCTGCCATCGTGACGCGTTCCGGCATCGTTGCCTTGAGCTGCGCGGCATCGCGGTCGTGCCGGCGCTCGCCCGTCGAGCGATGTATACCGCATCGATCATCATAGCAGACAAGAATGGTCGGGTTTCGTTGGGGCAGGACAGCCCTCAGAGTCGTGCCGGCGGAAGTCCGACAAACGAGAACGGAGCCTCACCTGTGAGGCTCCGTCCGGTCCCTTGGAGGCTTCCTCTCCCCGCGATTGGTCTCCACGTACTGTATCGGGCAGCGGCCCTTGCGGAGAGATAGAACAGGCGTCTAGCGGAGTCCGCTTGGCCTACGACGTGACGCGCACCAGCTCGAGGTAGCTCGTCGAGCCGTCGAGCACTTTGCGGACGCCGTCGTCGTGGATGCTCTCGACGCCGCGGGCCCGCGCCGCCGCGCGCATGTCACCGACCGTGGCGCCGACCGAGATCATCTCGCGCAGCTCGTCGTCGATGGTAAGCACCTCGTAGAGCCCGAGACGCCCGAAATAGCCTGTGCCGAAGCATTTGGGGCAGCCGACCGGCGTGTGGACGCTCATGCGCGCCGCCGGCGGCTCGCCGAGCCCGAGGTCGCGCCAGCGGTCGGCGCTCAGCGTCTCGGTGCTGCGGCAATGGCGGCAGAGACGGCGCACGAGCCGCTGGGAGACGATGCAGCGGTAGGCGGCGGCCACCAGGTACGCCGGCAAGCCCATCTCGATGAAGCGGCCGATCGAGGAGACCGCGTCGCCGGTGTGCAGCGTGGTGAACACGAGGTGACCCGTGATGGCGGCGTCGGCGGCCATCTTGGCCGTCTCGAGGTCGCGCACTTCGCCTACCATGATCACATCGGGGTCGGCGCGCACCAGGGAGCGCAGCGCCTGGGCGAAGGTCAGGCCGATGATCGGTTTGACCTCAGTCTGCACGATGCCGTTCAGCTTGCGCTCGATCGGGTCTTCGACCGTGTAGATCTTGCGTTCGCGCGACTTGATTAGCTCGAGCGTGGTGTAGAGCGTGGTCGACTTGCCGCTGCCCGTCGGCCCCCCGATGACGATGCCGCCGTCGGCGCGCCTGATGGCCGCCTCGAACCGGGTCAGGCTCGATTCGGCGAAGCCCAGTGAGACGAGTGTCGGCGGCAGCGGCGCGACTTCGAGGACCCGGATCGTCAGGTTCTCGCCGTACAGGCTGGGGATCGAGGCCAGGCGCATGTCGACGACGTCGCCGTCGGTGGTCTCGAAGCTCGCTCGTCCGTCCTGGGGCAGGCGGCGTTCGGCGATGTCCATGTTGGCCATGATCTTGAGGCGACTGAGGACACCGGCCTGCAGCTCGAGCGGATACTCGCGCAGGTCGTGCAGCACGCCGTCGACCCGGCAGCGGATCGCGAGGGCGTCCTCGCGCGGCTCGATGTGGATGTCGGAGGCCTTCATGCCGATGGCATCGATCAGGACCGAGTCGACGATCTCGATGATGGAGGCGTCGAGCGCGCCCGGCACGTCGTCGGCGCGCGCCTCGCCGTCGCCGCCCTCGATCTCCTTGAGCTTGCCGCGCTTGCTGGTGAAGATCGCGAGCGCCTCGTCGAAGGCGCTTTCGGTGCAGATGACCGGCACCACGCGCCTCTTGGTGCGCAGGCGGACCTCGTCGATCACGACCACGTCGAGCGGGTTGGTCATGGCGACGACGAGGCTGCTGTCGTCGTCTAAGCGTACGGGCAGCAGGCGGTGGCGCACGACGAAGTCGCGCGGCAGCAGGCCGACCGCGGCGGGGCTGGGAGTGACGGCCCGCAGGTCGACGACGGCGAGGTGCATCTGGCCGGCCAGGGCGCGCACGAGATCGTCTTCGGAGACGAGGCCCGAGCTGACCAGGACCTCGCCGAGGCGACCGCCGGCCTGCTGCTGGCGCTGCAGGGCCTCGTCGATCTGAAGCTGGGTGACGAGCCCGCTTTCGATCAGCATCGCGCCGAGCTTGAGCCGCCCGGCGCTGCGCTTGTGACGGCGACTGATCGCGGCCTCGAGCTTGCTGCGCAGGTCTTCGACGCGAAACGGCTTGGTGACGTATTCGGCGATGCCCAGTCGGTGGGCCTGCTCGAAGGTCTCGAAGTCGTTGGTGGCCGAGAGCACGATCACCGGCGCCGTGCGCAGGTCGGGCGTGGAGTTCATGAGGCGCAGGACGTCGAAGCCCTTGACGGCCTCGAGATCGATGTCGAGCAGCAGGGCGTCGGGCGGAGCGTCGCGCAGGGCCTTGAGGGCGCCCGGTGTGCCGGGGAAGGTGTCGACCTCGAAGGTGTCGCCGAAGTAGGCCGCGAGCTCGTCGAGCAGGTCCATGTCGTCGTCGACCACGACGAGACGTTTTCTGGACGACTTGGTCATGAATCCCTCCAGCCCGGGGGCATCGCTACGCGGAGCATCGGCAAGTATAGTCTGGCGCTGCAGTTTCGCCGGGGCGTCGGAGGGTGGACCTTCGGGAGCGCTCCGGTCGACTTTCAGGGTCGATCTCAGGGATCGATCTCGGGGGTCGGCTCCCGGGGTCGGTCTCCGGGGTCGACGGTGAAGGAAAAAGGGCCGGGCCGGTTTGGGGCCTTCGCGTGATGCGGGCTGGTGGGTACAGTCGAAGGAGACCGGCCCGGCAGGGAGAGGGAAGCGATATCCGGGCGTGAAGCCCGATCCAGTGTCGTAGTCGGTCTAGGGACCTCCGTGGTAGTCCCCCTTCGTATCGGCAGCGCAGGACGGCCCGACAGGGGTCGCCCCGAGAAACCGTTGCCTGTGTGAAGCACACCGTCGCGCGCGCAAGTGGTAGACCGTCGACGGCGCGAGCGGCACGTCACGGCGCGGGCCTCTGGTATACTTCCGCCGCTTGCCGGCCCTCGTCGGACTCACAGGAATCTCAAGGTTCACAGGAGTCGCCCGGTGTTCAGGAAGGTCCTCATCGCCAATCGCGGAGAGATCGCCGTGCGCGTCATGCGCGCCTGCCGCGAGCTCGGCGTGGCGACCGTGGCGGTCTATTCGGCGGCCGACGAGAGCTCGCTGCACGTGGCGCACGCCGACGAAGCCGTCTGCATCGGTCCGGCGCCGGCGGCGCAGAGCTACCTCGTGATGGACAACCTCATCATGGCGGCGCTCACGCACGGCGCCGAGGCGATCCACCCCGGCTACGGGTTTCTGGCCGAAAGCGCGGCCTTCTCACGGCTGTGCGCCGCCAACGACCTGGTGTTCATCGGGCCGTCCGCCGAATCGATCGAGCTGATGGGCGACAAGGCCATGGCGCGCACCACGATGACCGCCGCCGGCGTGCCGGTCACGCCCGGTTCCGACGGCGAGATCAACGACGTGGCCGCGGCCGAAGATGTCGCGCGCGCCATCGGCCTGCCGCTCATGGTGAAGGCTTCGGCGGGCGGCGGCGGCAAGGGTATCCGCATCGTGCACGAGGCCGACGGCCTGGCCGCCGCCCTGCGCCAGGCCGGCAACGAGGCCCAGTCGGCCTTCGGCAACGGCGCCGTCTACATCGAGAAGTACATCGCCAGCCCGCGCCATGTCGAGATCCAGATCCTGGCCGACGGCGCCGGACATGCCATCCACCTGGGCGAACGCGACTGCTCGATCCAGCGCCGCCACCAGAAGCTGATCGAGGAGGCGCCTTCGCCGGCCGTGTCCCCCGATTTGCGGGCACACATGGGCGAAGCTGCGGTCGAGGCGGCTCGCGCCGCCGGCTACAAGGGCGCCGGCACCGTCGAGTTCCTGCTCGACCCCGCCGGCCACTTCTACTTCATGGAGATGAACACGCGGGTGCAGGTCGAGCACTGCGTGAGCGAGATGGTGACCGGCATCGACATCGTCAAGACCGGTATCCGCATCGCCGCCGGCGAGGGCCTGCCGGTACGCCAGAGCGACGTCACGATCAGCGGCCACGCGATCGAGTTTCGCATCAACGCCGAGGACCCGGCGAACGGCTTTCTGCCGTCTCCCGGGACCGTGACCGTGTGGTCGCCGCCGGGCGGGCCCTGGGTGCGCTTCGACTCGCACGTCTACCAGGGCTACACCGTGCCGCCGTTCTACGACAGCCTGCTGGGCAAGCTCGTGGTCTGGGGTCGCGACCGGGCCGAGGCGATCGCCCGCGGCCGCTGGGCGCTGGAGCAGTTCCGCGTCGAAGGCGTCGCCACGACCATCCCGTTCCACCGCCGCGTGCTCGAGCACCCGCTCTTTCTGGCCGGCACCGTGTCGACGCACTTCATCGACGAGGACTTCGAGACAGACCAGGCGACGCCGGTCTAAACGGGCGGCGCCGCTCTGCAGGCAGGCCGGCGCGCGAGTGTCGGCCGCGAGGTGGCCTCGCGAGGTGGGCTCTGCAGGCAGTTTCGGGAGGCAGCCGGGGGAGCGGGCGTGCAGTCGGCGGCGGGCGGGTAGAGTCCACAAACCCCGGCGCGCCGGCGCGTCCGGTCCTTTCTGATCAAAAGGGGGCGACTGGTGTCACTGCTCACAGACGACGAGGCCGCACGACTGCACGAGCTGCTCGAACGCGAGCTGAGCGGCGACGTGACGCTGGTGCACTTCACGCGGCAGGCGAGTCGCCTGGTGGTGCCCGGCGAAGAACCCTGCCCGAGTTGCGCCGACACTGTTACCCTGCTCGGCGAGCTGGCCGCGACCAGCGACCATCTGAGCCTCGAGGTCCACGACGTCGCCGCCGAACCCGACGTGGCCCACGAACACGGCATCGACAAGGTCCCCGCCACCAGGATCGTCGGCTCCGGCGCCCGTGGGGCGGTGCGGCTCTTCGGGCTGCCGGGCGGCTACGAGTTCGCCACCCTGATCGAAGACGTGATCGACGTCGGCGGCGCGCGCGACGATCTGAGCGACAATGCGCACGCCGCCCTCGATGCTCTCACGCGCGACGTGCACCTGCAGGTCTTCGTCACACCCACCTGACCGCACTGTCCGTCCGCGGCGCGGACGGCCCACCAGCTCGCCATGGCGAGCCCGCGAGTGACCGCCGACGTGATCGTCGTCAACGACTTTCCGCAGCTCGGCGAGCGCTACGACGTGATGGCGGTGCCCAAGGTCGTGATCGACGACACGGTGAGCTTCGAGGGAGCGCTGCCCGAATCCGAGTTCCTCGAGTTCCTGGCCCAGGCGACGGGGTAGAGGGGGACCGCGGGGGTCCCTCAATCCAGGTCCGCAGCCTCATCCACGAGATCGCGCGCCAAGAACCGTGGGCTCCGCGGATGCAGGGACCTCTCGACGTCCTCACAATGGAGCCGCTGGGCTTCTATTACGATCGGCTCGCGCCAAACGCTCGCTCTGTCGACCTGTGGGAGACCGAGTACGTTCATGTCATGGAGTCCCCCTCGGCGATCGTCGAGTGGATCGCCAGCACAGGATTGCGCCCGTTTCTCGATGCTCTTGATACCGACGCCGAGCGCGACGAATTCGTGTCCAGGCTGCGTGGGCGGGTCGCTCGCTCCTATCCGGCGCAGCGCGACGGGCGTGTGCTCTTCCCGTTCCGCAGGACGTTCGTCATCGCCTGCGCGTAATTGCAGCCGCTTGCTGACTGCGCGTCGCCGGGGGGGAGTCGGCGAAGGCGGGGCCGGGGGTCGATGGACGCTTCGCAGCGTGAGGATCAGTCGGACGGCTCCTCCGGCCGCACGCCAAAGCCTGCCGCCGCGATCTTCTCGAGGAGCTCTCCGGCCGGCGGCCCCAGCAGCGCGTCGACGCGGGCCGGGTCGTCGCCGCGCGCCGAGAGCGTGATGCGCAGGGTCACGGACGGCCCCATGACCTTGGCGCGCGATTTGACGTAGACCTCGGGGTGGGCGCGCTCGACGGCGCCAAGGATGCCGGCGATCGCCGACTCGTCCTGCAGCTCGACGACCAGCGTGCGCTCCTCGTAGTGGGCGACGCCGAAGACCCGGTCGAAGACCTGAGACAGCGACTGCTCGACGATGGCGGCGAGCTCCTCGGGTACGCCCGGCAGCGAGACGAAGGTCGTGGGACCACGTTCGCAGACGACTCCGGGCGCGCCGCCCACGGGGTTCACGACCGGCGCGGCGCCGCGCGGCAAGTGGGCCATCTTGAGACGGGCCTCGTTCATTTCGGCGAAGGGCACGAGCCCGGCGGCCGCGAAGCGCGCGTACGCCGCCCGCACGAGGCGCTCGGCGTCGGGGTGCAGCTCGAGCGGTACCCCAAGGCCGAGCGCCAGGCCCTCGAGGGTCATGTCGTCGGCCGTCGGACCGAGGCCGCCGACCGTGAAGACCAGGGCGGGCGTTCGCTGCAACACGCCCCGCACTTCGGCGGCGATCGCCTCGAGGTCGTCGCGCACCAGCACGACGCGCGTGACGGCGCCGCCGAGGGCCGTCACGCGCTGGCAGAGCAGATGGGAGTTGGAGTCGAGCACGTCGCCCAGCAGCACCTCGTTGCCGGCCGCCACGATCTCGGCCGTCGGTGTCCGGGAGCCCACAGACGCCGGACTCATCGGTCGGGGTGCGGATTCGGGGCCCGGGACGTGGCGGTCATGGCGCTCCTTTGGCGGTCGCTCGGCTCGCTCGCTCTTTTGGGGGCGAGCGTCGTCGGGCGGGCAACGACATCCCGACAGGCGTATCGTACACTCGGTCGCTTCTGTCCGGCCGGCATCCGGCTTCGTTGGCGCGCGAAAGGAAATGAGACCAGTGCGACCCATCGTCATCGTGCAGCACGACGCTCTGGGGCCGCCGGCGCTGATCGGCGATTACCTGCGTGAGGCCAGGTTCGATCTCGACGTCCGGCGCCTCGACTGGGATGACCCGCTGCCCGACGCCGGCGAGCTCGACGGCTTGGCCGCAGTGGTCACGATCGGTGAGCCGGCCATGGTCGACGATGCGGGTCGGGCGGCCCTGGCCGCCGAACGCGAGCTCCTGGCGGCGGCGCTCGCTTGCGACGTTCCCGTCCTGGCGGTGGGCCTGGGCGCCCGACAGCTCTGCCTGGCGGGCGGCGGCGACGTTCATGCTCGGGCCGACCTGCGCCTGGGCTGGGAGCCGATCGAGTTCGCGGCGCGCGACGGGTTCGTCTACGACATCCATCCGCGGCCGTACGTCTTCTCGTGGCGCGCCTTCACCTGCCGCCTGCCCGACGACGCGCTGCTGCTGGCCGACAGCGACGCCGAGCCGCAGATCTTCAGGCTCGGCGGGGTCGCCTGGGGAGTCGCCTTCCACCCCGAGGTCGACAAGGATCTGCTACGCCGCTGGTTCGACGCTGACCCCGCCCTGATCGAGTCCACGTATGACGGCGGCCTCAAGAAGCTGCGCAAGGTGAGCAGGCGCGAGATGCTGCGGTCGACCATGACCTGCGGCCAGCTCATGGCCAACTTCCTGGCTGCCGGCGGGGTGCGCGAACGCTGAGGCGCCGACGCTGACTCGCGAACGCCGACGCGCAGGACGAGCGACGCACGCAGCCGATCGCAAACGCTCGGTGCGTCGGCGACAGCAGCCTCGACGGCCTGAAAAATGGCAGCCCCAGAGGGGGGTCTGGGGCTGTGAAAGGAGCCATGGGTGGTACCTGGGGGGGTACCGTGCGGCCCGGGCGTACCGCGGTTGGGAAGGCCTTACCCGAGGTCGCACAGTCAATATTGCCACAGTGACGACAGTGTAAACGTTCCATCCTTGTGTCCGCGTCGCTCTTCCGCCCTCCCTTCGCGCACTGTGCCTTTCAAGCACCGGCCTCGTCTGCCGACAATGGTGTGAGGGAGAGTGATGAGCGAGACCAAGACGACCACCATGTTCGAGATCGAGCGCGAAGCCCGCTGGCGCGTGTGGGCGCTGTTCGCGCTGCTGCTGGCCATGGTCTACGTGTGCATCTGGGTCGTGGTCATGGCCGTCGAAGTCGTGCTCGAAGGAGTCATGGTCGTGCAGGTCGGGACCAACCGGCGCTTCCTTGCCTTCTCCCTTAGTCTGCGTGGAATGGCGATCATCTTCCTCGTCTCGACGCTGGTCGCCCTGTTCTACTGGTTCGTGTCGCGGATCGGTGCTCGCGACCACATGGTGCGCGTGATGCACGCTCAGGCGCTCGACCCCGACGACCGCTTTCATCAGCGCCTCGCCGACATCGTCGAGGAGATGCGGATCGCGACCGGCGGGCCCGCGGTCCGCTGTCTGACCGTGGCCACCGCGGACATGAACGCCTTTGCCTTCAGCGACCTGCACGGCGGCGCCTGTATCGGCGTCACCGAGGGCGCCCTGTCGCGCCTCTCGCGCCAGCAACTCGAG
This sequence comes from uncultured Actinomycetes bacterium, assembly GCA_963845355.1. Taxonomy (GTDB): domain Bacteria; phylum Actinomycetota; class Thermoleophilia; order UBA2241; family UBA2241; genus Bog-752. Next base: position 6,524 of record CAWJRV010000030.1, on the reverse strand, counting down.
GGCGTCGTGGCTCACGAATTCGGTCACATCCTGTCGGGCGACTACGTCACCGTCACCAGCGCCTGCCTTCTGTTCGGGGTGTACACGTCGCTCGGCGATGCACTCGATGGCGCCATGGACGTCGGTCCCGCCACGCGAGGGGCTTCGCTGGCGTTCGTCGCCATCGTCCTGCGGGGGCTTCTTGGTCTCTTGCAACTCGGCTCAGCGGTAACCAACGCCGCCATCTCCAGAGAGCGCGAGTGGGTCGCCGACCTCGCCGCCGCGCGCTATACGCGCGATCCCCTGAGCCTCGCCCAGGCGCTGGAGATGATGGCCCGGAACCCGGGCGGCGGAGGCTACATCCCAGCCGGACTGTCGGCACTCTGCATCAGACCCACCGACCTGTACCCCCGATCGGCGGTGCGGCGCGCCATGGCCACGCACCCGCCGATCAAGGACCGCGAAGTGCGCCTGCTGAACATCGCTCACGTGAGCTGGGACCAGTTCCAGCAGCAGATGGCGGTCGCCGAGAAGACGAGCGAGGAGCGCGAGCACGCGAGCGTCGCGCCCGGCGTGTCTGCCGCTACGCTCGCTGCGTCGACCATTGCCCCGGGCGCCGCGGCTCTGGCGGCGGGCATGGTCGCCGGTGGACCGGCCGTCGCAGTCACGGCCGCCATGGGCGCGGCGCCGGCCGTCGTGGCCACTGTGGGCGCAGCCAGAGCCGGTGCCGCGGCTGTCGCCGCTGAGCCGGTGGCTGCGCCGCCCACGACGACTCCGTCGCCTACGACGCCGCCCGCGCCGCCCACGACGACTCCGTCGCCCACGACGCCGCCCGCGCCGCCCTCAGCCGCGCCGCCCGCACGGGCAACGAGTCTGCCGCCGGCCGCCGCCGACTCGCTGCGCGCCCACGAGGCCCACGACCGGGCCGTTGCCTGTCCGATCTGCGACGTGCCGCTGGAGACCTGCGACTACGAAGGCGCCACCCTGTTCGTCTGCCGGAAGTGCGGCGGCAGGCTGGCGACGACTCCGCAGGTGCAGCGCATACTGACCCGCCGTGAGATGCGCTTCGACGAGCGCCAGCAGCAGCTCGCCGAGTACGTCGTCCAGCACGGCGACGAGCTGCGCCGCGACTTCGCCCGGCGGCGTGGCAGTAAAGAGATGCTGCTGGTCGCCTGTCCGCGTTGCGGACGCACGATGGTGCGTCGCCACTACAGCTACGACTACGCGATCGAGGTCGACTACTGCGGCGTCTGCGATCTGTTCTGGTTCGACGCGGACGAGCTCGAGGCGCTGCAGGTCATCGTGGAGCGAATCTTGCCGTAGGCGACGTCGCGGCGGCCGCGCGGGAGGCTGCGCGGCATCTGCCATGCCTGGCTTCGCCGCGGTTGCACGAATGACTCCGCGGTGGTTGCGGGCTTTCACAGCTGTGGGCAGGCGGCCGGACCGATACAATGGCCGCCATGGACCACCAACCGCAAGCGACGGGGACAGTCCCGCGCTCCCTCTTTGTGACCAACGACTTTCCGCCCCGCGTCGGCGGCGCCCAGACGTACTACTGGAACATGATCCAGACGCTCGACCCCGGCGAGGTCGTCATCGTCGCGCCGGCACACCCCGACGCCGCGGCCTTCGACGCGACTCACCCCTACACTGTGGTGCGCACCGCGCAGCGGGCCGTCCTGCCGCTGCCGTCGGTCGAGCGACTCTGTGAGCGGCTGATCCGTGAGCACCATCTCGAGCTCCTGCAGCTCGGTCACCCGCTGCCGGCAGGCCTGCTTGGTCCCTGGCTGCGGCGCACGGCGGGCGTGCCGTACGTGATCTTTCTCGGCGGCGCCGAGGTCACGGTGCCGGGCGCCGCGCCCGGCGTGGCGCGTCTGCTGTCCTGGGTGCTGGCCGAGTCCGCGCTGCTTCTCACGGTCAGCCGCTACACGGCCGATCAGGCGGTACGTCTGTCCGGGGGTGTCGCGCGGGCCGAAGTGCTGCGGCCGGCGCTCGAGACCGAGCGATACCCTCTGACGAGCGCGGCCGACGCGGCGGCCGCCCGGGAGGCGCTCGGCCTCGACGGGGCGCCTCTCGTTCTGTGCGTCGGTCGCCTCGTGCCTCGCAAGGGCCAGGACATGCTGATCGAGGCGCTGAAGGCGCTCAAGGGCCGCGACGGCGCACTCTCCGACGTACGGCTCGCGCTGGTGGGTGGCGGCCGTCTGGCCGATGGGCTGCGCCGCCAGGCCGCCGCCGCCGGCCTCGCCGACCGCGTCCATCTGCCCGGCGAAGTCCCGGCCGACGAGCTGCGCCTGTGGCTGCAGGCGGCCGACGTCTTCGCCGGCCCCTCGCGCACGCGGTTTCGCGGGCTCGAGGTCGAGGGCTTCGGCATCGTCTTCGCCGAAGCCGCCCTGACCGGACTGCCGGTGGTCGCCGGCCGCTCCGGCGGTGCGCCCGAGGCGGTGAGGGACGGCGACACCGGGATCGTCGTCGACGCCCACACTCCTGCCGAGCTCACTGCTGCGCTCGAGCGACTGTTGCAGATGAGTCCCGAGGAGCGGCGCGCCATGGGCGCCCGCGGCCGCCGGCTCGCGCTCTCGCGTCACTCAGCCAACGTGGCGGCGGCGCGATACCACGAGCTGCTGCGCCGCGCGGTCGAGAGGCCTCGTGGCTGACGACCGGCGGGCGGGGCGCCCCGCAATTGCCGGCGAGGAGGAGCTCGAGCTGCTCGAAGAGCCGCTCGTCGCGCCACCCGAGAAGCTGCGCACGTTCCTGACGCGGCCGCGCATGTTCCTGGGCTTTGCCCTCAGCGTCATGGTCACGGTGCTCATCACTCGTCTGTTCAGCCTTCACCTGAGGCACAACTTCGGCGTCGTGCGCGGCCACGCGCGCGAGCCCGAGTTTCTCGCCTACGCCGTGCTCGCCGTGCTGGTCTACCTGGTCGCCGACACGGTGACGCTGGTGCTGCTCACCCGCGTGCTCAGGTCGGCTGTGCGCCTGAAGCCCCTGGTGCTGCTCTCGCTGCGGGCCAACTTCGTGGGTGGTACCACCTCGTTCGGCGGCGTCGAGATCCCCTACCAGATCTTCGCGCTGCGCCGCCAGGGGCTCACCCTGCCCGAGGCCACGTCGGTCATCCTCGTGAAGGGCGTCGTGCACACGTCGGTGCTGGTGCTGGTGGCGCTGGCGGCGCTGCTGCCGGCCACCGGCTCGACGATCACTCCGCTGCAGCGCTGGTTCGTGATCGCCGCCGTCGTGCTGACGGCGATCGCCTGGGTGATCGGCTCGCTGTGGGTGCGCCGTCCGATCGGCCTCGAGCAGCTTCCGCAGCGCTTTCACAAGACGATCCACGCCGGGCGCGAAGCCTTCACCGAGTTCCATCGCGCGGGCTGGCGAGTGTGGCTCGCCGTCCTCGCCTCGCAGGTCGTCTACTGGGTGGCGATGTTCGCCATCATCCCGTTCATCCTGATCGGACTGGGCTGGCACGGCCGGCCGTTTTCGATCATCACCGGCCAGGCCGTGCTGCAGGTGATCATGCCGCTCTCGCCGCTTGCCGGAGGAGCCGGAGTGGCCGAGCTCGGCTACCTCGCCTTGATCGGCCCGGTCGCCGCCGAGACCATCCGCGTGCCCAGCCTGATCCTTTGGCGGCTGGCGACCTGGCTCATTCCGGTGGCCGTCGGTGGCCTCGCCTTTCTGGTGAAGAGCGGCGTCCCCGAGGCCGAAGCAGCGGTCGCCGTCGAATCCGTGTCGGAGGCGCGCGCTCAGACCGCACCTGCGGCGGCTCGTCCTTCGGCTCCGCCACCCCAACCCCGAGGAGATCGACCATGACGTGTTGCAGGTCCCGTACCGCGGCCATCGCGCTGGCCGGCTTTCCGGCGGCCTTCGCCCTGGGCTGCCTGCCCAGCGCCCGGCTGGTGAGCAGTCTGCTCGGCGCCGGCGACATCGAGCAGATCGGCGACCGCAAGCCCGGAGCGGCCAATGTCACCCGCAGCCTCGGCCTTGGCCCCGGTGTGGCCACCGCCGGGCTCGACATGGCGAAGGGCGCGGCGGTCGCCACGCTCGCTCGTTCGGCCGGCGCCGGCCCCGACTTGGTCGGCGTTCTCGCCGTTACGCCGGTGGTCGCCCACATCGCCGTCGTAGGCGGTCGCGGCGCCGCGGCCGCGCTCGGCTCCGCATTTGCGCTTGACACGTCCGCGACGGGGATCGTCCTGGCGCCGATCCTCGGTGGCGTGGCGCTCAAGAGATCGGGGCTGGGCGTCATGGTGGGCGCCCTGTGCCTGCCGCTCGCGAGCCTGGCTCTGGGTCGGCGGCGCACAGCCGCCTGGTGTGCGACTCTGCCCGCGCTCATGGCCTATGCCCGCCTGCGCGGCTCGGCCGATCAGGAGCAGCCGCTGAACGTCGCGGTGGTCTGGGAACGCTTCTGGTTCGATCGCGACCCCGAGACGCAGCCCAAGCCTCTCTAGGGGGGTCTCTTCGAGCACCGACTTGCGCCGCCGGCGGGTGGCCCACCATGCGACGAGCCCGACGTGTGCCACTGCGGCCCCGATGACGATGACGGCGGGCCGTCGAGGGCCCGGAGGCCGCCTCTCGAGGTGCTCCTTCGCGACAGGTCCTCCGCCCGGCGACCTCCCGGCCGGCGACTGGTGCCGCCGTCGTGTCCAGTCCGTGCTGACGGTAGGGTAGAGTTCAAGGAGACGCCCGTGGGGGGTGTCGGCATGGCCGGCTCTCACGCGGGCGCCGAACGGCGGTCCCGGGCCGCACACGACACGAGCCGAGGGGTGACGATGACAAACGACGAAGAGACGACCGTCTCGTGGAAGGCGATTCAGCCTCACTGGAAAGTCTGGTCGGCCGACGATGTCGAGATCGGTGAAGTCTTCATTCCGGTGGGCGACGAGAACGCCGACATCTTCGACGGCCTGGCGATCGCCCATCACGGCGGTCCGACCCTGGTGCATCACTGGCTCGATCGGCCGCGCTACGTGAGCCAGGACCAGGTGGCGGCCATCCAGGACGGCCACGTGCGCCTCACGATCACCGCCGCGGAGTCGCAGCACCTGCCGGAGCACAACGTGCCCGAGACGGCTGAGATCCTGCCCGAGAAGGCGAGCCTCTGGGAGCGCTTCAGGAGCGACCTCGAGAAGCACTAGGCGCGCGACGAAGTCACGCCAGCTGAACGACGACGAAGTCATTGACGGCCTGGGCGCGCTGCGAAGTCACGCCACCTGAACGACGACGACGAAGTCGATCGACGGCCTGGTGCCGTCAGCCCGTGCGCCCCGGTCGCGTGCGTGGCTCGACTTTTGGCAACCACTCACCGGAACGCTTGAGGGCGCGGTTGCGGTCGTCGGGCGGCAGGTCGCGCAGCCTGCCGAGCACCGTCTCGAGGTTGACGATGCGCGTGGCGACGACCGCCAGGCCGCGCTCGTCGTTGTTTTGCAGCTCGCCCTCGATGAGCAGATAGACCGCCTCTTTGAGCACCCGGCCGTACTTCAGGTAGACGTCGTTGAAGACGACGACCTCGGCCAGGCCGCTTTCGTCTTCGAGGGTGAGAAAGAGCGTGCGATGACCGCTGCGGATCCAGGGCATCTGGGCGCGTTCGAGGACCCCGGCCAGGCGGATGCGCCGCCTGTCGGGCACCAGCTGCAGGCGGCCGAACGGCACGACGTCGAGCGCCGTGAGCTGGGTGCGCACGAGCTCGAGTGGGTGGGCGCTCACGTTGAGGCCGAGCACCTCGAGCTCGACGGCGACCTTTTCGCGGGCGCTCCACGACGGTACGAACGGCAGCGCCCCAAGCTGCTCGTCGGTCGCGAACTGCAACGGCTCACCCTGGCCTGTCGCCAGGACAGAGCCGTCGCCCACGTCGCTGGGTTCGGCGAGGGCGGTGTGGCTGGTGTCGCGCCGGTCGTCGCCGGGTGCCGTACCGCCAGGGCGGGCGGAGGGTGGGGCGGGGGTCGACGGTCGCTCTTCGCGGCACAGCCACTCCACTGTTGGCGCACTCGCCCCGGCCGCGAAGCCGCGACCAGAGACCCCCGCCCCACCCGCAGATCGCCCGGCTACGCCCGCCGTCCCCACGAAGCCGCGACCGGAACGTCCCGCCCCGCCCGCAGCCCGCCCGGACGGAGCGCCCTTCATCCCCATGATCTGCGCATGCACCAGCGGCACCTGCACGAGCAGCTCTTCGCGGCGCACGCCCAGGCCGTCGAAGGCCCCCACCCGCACCAGGTTGATGACGATCTCGACGCTCACCCGCGTGCGCCGGCAGAAGTCGGGCAGCGAGCGGTACGGTCCGCCGCGCTCGGGCGCCCGTTCGACCGCGATGGCTGCGATGGCCGCGTGGCTCATCTCCTTGACGTAGAGGAGCCCGACCCGCAGGGCCCGGCCGTCGCGCTCGACGGAAAAGCCGCGCCCGCTCGCATTGACGTCGACCGGCAGCACCTCGAGCCCCCAGCGGCGCGCGTCGTTTAACACCACGCGTGGTGAGTAGAAGCCCATCGGCTGGTTGTTCATGATGCCGCAGAAGAATTCGGCCGGGTAGTGCGCCTTGAGCCAGGCGCTCGCGTTGCAGA
>CAWJRV010000029.1:0-8780 GCA_963845355.1 uncultured Actinomycetes bacterium | reverse complement strand
GGGCTCGTTTTCGTAAGGTCGCGGCTGGGCATGACGTGCCCGACAGGCCACGATCGGCCGGAAGGGCGAGGCGCCATGACGAAGCTGAAGAACGAGTTCTCCAAGAAGGAATGGAAGCACTGCTGCGGCAAGGGCTGCGGCAAGTGCGACATCCACAACGCCTACCTCGACGCGTACGGCAAAAAGGAAGGCGAGAAGAAGTTCGCCAAAGACCACACCAAGATGCACTGAGGCGGCCGCGAAGGGCGGGCCGACGGCCAAGGGTGGCGCGGGAGGCCGACGGCGAAGGGTGGCGCTGGCCGGGGGCTCGCGAGCGGCGTGAGCGCTGAGGCGGCGGCGGGGCCTGCCCCGCCGCCGCCTCAGCGCCTAGAAGATCTCGGGTACGAAGGTCTGGTTCTCGTAGGGCGGTCGCATGTAGCCCTTGTCTTCGCGGCGCGGCGGCAGCTTGAACGGCTTGGGAGTCAGGTCTTCGTAAGGGATCAGGCCCAGCAGGTGGTGGATGACGTTGAGCCGGGCGCGCTTCTTGTCGTCGGAGTTCACCACATACCAGGGCGAGCGCTTCGTGTCGGTGTAGTGGAACATCTCGTCCTTGGCGCGTGAGTACTCGACCCACTTGTTCCAGCTCTCCAGGTCCATCTCGGAGATCTTCCAGCGCTTGGTGGGGTCGGTGATGCGGTCCTTGAAGCGCTTCTCCTGCTCCTCGTCGCTGACACTGAACCAATACTTGATGAGGATGATGCCGCTGCGGATGAGCATCTCCTCGAACGGTGGGCACGAGCGAAAGAACTCGTCGGTCTCGGCTTCGCTGCAGAAGCCCATGACGCGCTCGACGCCGGCGCGGTTATACCAGGAGCGGTCGAAGATGACCCACTCGCCGCCTGCCGGCAGGTGAGCGACGTAGCGCTGGAAGTACCATTCGGTCTTCTCGCGCTCGGTCGGCACTCCCAGGGCGACCACACGTACGGAGCGCGGGTTCAGGGTCTCGGTGACCCGCTTGATGGTGCCGCCCTTGCCGGCCGCGTCGCGACCCTCGAAGATCGTGACGACCTTGAGGCCTTTGGTGCGGATCCATTCCTGCAGCTTGACGAGCTCGATCTGCAGCTTGCCGAGCTCCTTAAGATAAGTGTCGTCGTCGAGCTTCTTGCGCTGCTTGGGCTCGATGTCGCCCAGGTCGTCGATCTTGTCGGGTGACACGTCTCGTCCTCTCCGTTGCGAGCGACCGCGGCCACCGCTGCGCCGCCTCAGTTTGCCACGACGACCAGTGTACGCCACGAGCCCCCATTGACGACACGTTGCTCGTTCGCGATAGGCTGTCACTCATGATGGTGCCGGTAGGCGACAGCGACGGCAACGGCGGGTCCGCCCGCGAGGGCCAGCTCGTCGGCTTCATCGACATCGGCACCAACTCGGTGCGGCTCATGCTGGTGCGGATCTCGGCCAACCGCTCCTATCACGTCGTCAACCTGCAGCGCGAGGTCGTGCGTCTCGGCGAGGAGGAGTTCGCCGACCATCTTCTGCGCCCGGCGGCGGTCGAACGGGCCGTGCTGGTGTGTCGTTCGTTCGCCGAGCTCGCCCGCAGTCACGGCGCCGACGAGATCGTCGCGGTGGCCACGTCGGCGACCCGCGAAGCGCGCAACCAGGGCGCCTTCGTCGCCCGTCTGCGAGCCGAGGCCGGGCTCGACGTACATGTCATCTCCGGCCGCGAAGAGGCGCGCCTCATCTACCTCGGTGTGCTCGGAAGGGTCGAGCTCGGCGAGCGCACCGCGTTCTGTCTCGATATCGGCGGCGGCAGCACCGAAGTGATAGTGGGCGACGCCCACCGGCACCTGTTCCTCGACAGCCTGCCGCTGGGGGCGGTGCGGCTGGCCGGCGACCCCAACCTGCCCGACGTCTCCGGCCGCGTGTCGAGCGACGACTATCAGCGTCTGCAGCGCGCCGTGCGCCTGGCGTCGGTGCACGCCGTCAAGGCGGTGCGCGGGTTCGATGTCGATGTGGCCTTCGGCACCTCGGGCACGGTGCGAAACGTGGTGGCGGTGGCCGCCCGGGTGCTGCACGAGAGCGAGCCCCAGCGCGACGAGACGGCCAGCCTCGCCGACGTGCGCAGGGTGGTCAAGCTGCTGCGCGGCCTGTCGCTCGAGGAGCGCCGTGGCGTACCCGGCCTGAACCCCGATCGCGCGGACATCGTGATCGCCGGCGCCGCCGTGCTCGAGACACTGATGACCGACCTCGAGCTGCCTGCCGTGACCGCCCTCACCGAATGCGGCCTGCGCGACGGCATGCTGATCGACCATCTGTCGCGCGGCCCGCACGCCGCCCTGGTGCACGAGCTGACCGTCCGCGAGCGCAGCGTCCTGCGGCTGGTGCGGGTCTGCAATGCCGACGAGGCCCACGCTCGCCACGTCGCTCGCCTGGCGCTCGAGCTGTTCGACAGCTCCCGCGAGGCCGGTTTTCACAGGCTCGGCGCCGGCGAGCGCGAGCTGCTCGAGTACTGTGCCTTGCTGCACGACATCGGGACCTTCATCTCGTATCCCGACCATCACCTGCACTCGGCCTACCTGATCGCCAACACCGACATGCTCGGCTTCGATCAGCGCGAGATCGCTGTCATGGCGGCGACGGTGCTGTTTCACCGCAAGGCCGCGCCCAGTACGCGCGATTCGCTCTATGCGCGCCTCGAGGGGGCCGACCGCAAGACGGTGCAGACGCAGGCCAACCTGCTGCGGCTGGCCGAGCGCCTCGACCGCAGCCACGGCGCCGTGGTGCGCCACGCGGCGCTGCACGCCGCGGGCCGGCAGGCCCTGACGCTGCACCTCGTGACGAACGGCCCCGCGCAGCTCGAGCTCTGGGGGCTCGAGAACCGGCGCAGCTCGATGGAGAAGGCCATGGGCCGTCGCCTGACGTTCGAAATAGAGACGGTGCCCGCCACGGCGACGGACGGCGGGCGACCGTCGCCGGGCGCCGACTGACGCTATAGCTCGCCCACGACCTTCGCCAGACGCCGGCTGAAGCCCTCGCCGCGGATCGTGACCCACATCTCGGGGAAGGTGTCGACCAGGCGGTTGAGCTCTTCCTGGCGGGCGGCCAGGTAGGTGGCCACGCCGGGTGCGACGATCATCGTCATAGCGCGCCGGGCGTTGCCGGCCGGCGTATCCCAAGCGCCCCAGGCGAGGAAGTTGCGCAGGATGTTGCAGGTGACGACGGCGTCCTGAAGGTCGCCGAGGTGGTCCTGCATCCCTTTGGTCGCGCTGATCAGCGGCTTGGCGTCGGCGCCCAGGACCTCTTCGAAGAACTCGAACGTGTAGCGCATCGCCTTGCCGGCGATGCGCAGGCGATGGAAGCGCACGAGCGGCGTGTCGTGACCGGTGATGACATCGTCGTAGGCCCACACGCCGGCGACGCGGTCGTAGAGGACCGCAGGCAGGACGTGGGCGACACGGTGGGGGCGCGCCTCGCCGTCGTCGTCGATGAAGCTGAGGGCGGCGCGTTGCGGATCGTCGAGCAGCGTGGTGAAGGTCTCGACGAAGCGCGGGTAGCGGCCGCCGTCGAAGTACTCGATCATCTCGGTGCGGGCGTGCTCGCGACGCACCTGCCAGACGGCCAGCAGGGGGTCGAGGTCGCCGCGCCGGTCTTCGGGCAGTGAGTCCAGATAGACCATCGTCTTCTCGTGGAACACGTCGAGGTCGCGGACGGCGCCGAGCACGCGCCCGGTGCGTCGCAGTCCGCGATCGACCGGTCGCATGACGTCGCCGTCGAGATACGCGCCAAAGACGCGCAGCGCGGCCCGCATGCGGCGCGTGGCGACCCTCATGTCGTGCAGCTCCTCCGGGTCGTCGCCCGCGCGCGTGCCGGCCTCGTGTTCGAGCATGCGGTCGAAGTGAAAGCGCAGCGTCTTGAAGGCCGCTTCGGCCATCGTGTCGGACTTGCGTATGCCGGGACGCGCCGGTCGTTTGGCGCTCGCCGGCGGGCGGCCCGCCGTGGGCGTCGCGGCCGACGATTCGGGCGCGACGCCGGCCGAAGGCCCGGCTTGAGCGGCCGGTCCGGCAGGCTCCGCTGCCCCGGCGCGCCGCGCCTTGGCCGGCAGGCTGCGGGCCGCCGCGATCTTCGTGCGCATGCGTCTGGTTGTGGACTCGCCGGCCGTTGCGTCGCCGGCCGTTGCGTCGCTCGCAGTCGTGCCGTTGGCCGTCGTGCCGGCCACCGCCGCGGCGACCGCCGCCTCCGCCGCGTTGCGCGGACGCTGTGGCGCGCGGGCGACCAGGCGCCTGGGGAAAATGGCGAGGCCCTCTTGGCGGAACCTGTTCAGCCAGTAGCGCACCGTGCGCGGCGCCATGCCCACTCGGGCCGCCGCCTCGCGCTGCAGGGCGCCCTGGTGGAGCGCCAGCAGGACTCGGGCACGGCGGCCAGTCGCGTCGGTGCGTCGTGCGATGCGGGTTAGGAGACGCTCCTCCCCGTCGGTGAGCAAGCCGGCCTGCGGGGACTCGTCGGCGAGCGTCGCCATGGCGCGCTCGAACTTGGAGAGCGGCTGCGCGGTAAGACCGAAGTCGTCGTGCAGCGCCGCGGCGATGGCCGCGAGGTCGGCTTCGGTGCCGTCGCCCTTGAGCTCGGCTTCGACTTCGAACTGCGGCGGCCGGGCAGCGCCGCCGGCGACGATCTTGACGGTGTCCAGCGAGAGCTCGGCCACGGTGTGTCCGTCCCTTGTGAGGATGCGCAGCACGCGGCTCTGGCGGACTTCGACGAGCGCCCGCAGGGGGCGGTCGCCGGTCACGGCGAGCACCTGCTCGCGCGCCTCGCTGGCCGGCCAGCTCGTGGGCAGGCCCGCCGTCGAGGTGGCCGGCAGATCGATCTCCCATTCGGCGCGCCGGTGGATGGCGGCGCTCACGGGTCGGTGGATGGCGGCGCTCACGGGTCGGTCGGCCACTTGGCCGGCAGATGCTGCGCCGGCCCCGCCTTCGCCGCCGGATGCTGCGCCGCCGGCTTCGTCTCCACCGCCGGTGCCGTTTTCGCCGCCGGCCCCGCCTTCGCCGCCGGCCGCGTCGCCACCCTGCCGCTTGACCGTGATGACCACGCGGTCGCCGCGGTCGCGTCGCCGGCAGACGATGCCGGCGCTGCGCAGGGCGTGGTCGTCGGAGTCGAGATAGACGTCGGACATGACGACGAGCTCGCGACCGCCCACGGAGTAGCCGGCGAGCTCTCCGAGCCGGTCGAGCCGCTCGAGGGCGGCGGCATCGGGCGCGCTGAACTTGGCCTCTATCTCCATGATCGGGACGTCACCTTTCTGGGGCGAAGACGCGCGGCGGCAAGAGCCAGACGAGCGTGCCGCGCAGGGTCTGCTCGTCGATGTCGACCCGCGCCACGCCCGCCTTCTTGACGACGACGGCGCCGCCCGTGAGCTGACCGATCACGGCACTGAACTCGGGTTCGTGGCCGACCAGCACGAGGGTCTGGGCGCCCGCGTGCTCGGCGACGATCGCGGCCAGGCGCTTGCGGTCGAAACCATGCGCGAGGCGCTCGTCGTGTGTCAGCCGGTCGGGGCAGCCCAAGGTGGCGGCGACGATATCGGCGGTCTCGCGCGCACGGGTGAGCGGACTGCTCAGCATAGTGTCGACGGTGACGCCGGCCCCGACGAGCAGGGCCGCGACCTGCGCTACGACGACACGACCGTCATCGGTGAGGGGCCGCTCCGCGTCGGGTCCCTGCCACTCGCTCTTGGCGCCCGCCGGGCCGTGACGAAAGAAGATGAGCTGCACCGCACCCCTTTCAGCGGCCGGCCGGCGTGCGACGCTTGACGCGTCGCCGGTCGGCCGGCGAAGGGCTGGCCGCCCGGCTGGCCGCGTGCTCGATGAACCACGCCTGGCTGTCGAGAGGCTCTTCGCCTTCGGCCGGCGCGGCGTGCACGTAGCTGCCGTCGGACTGCATGAAGCGCGCCTTGACGTTGTCGCGCATGTAGACGGCCAGGATCTCGTCGCGCAGGCGGCGGATGAGGGCGGGATCCTCGACGGGGAAGAGGATCTCGACCCGCCGGTTCAGGTTGCGGGGCATGAGGTCGGCGCTGCCCACGAGCACCTGCTCGTCGCCGCCGTTGCGGAACCAGTAGATGCGGCTGTGTTCGAGGAACCGGCCGACGATGCTCGTGACCTTGATGTTGTCGCTCACGCCGGGGATGCCGGGGCGCAGCGAGCACATGCCGCGCACCAGCAGGTCGACCTTGACGCCCGCCTGGGAGGCCCGGTAGAGGATGGCGATCATCTTGCGGTCGATCAGCGAGTTCATCTTGAAGATGAGGTGGCCGCCGCGACCCTCGCGCTGGTGTTCGATCTCGCGTTCGAGCAGGGCTTCGAAGCGCTCGCGCAGGTTGATCGGTCCGACCAGCAGCTTCTTGTAGTCGCGTGAGCGCGAGAAGCCCGTGAGGAAGTTGAAGAGCTCGGTGGCGTCCTGACCGATGACCTCGTCGCAGGTGAACATGTCGAGGTCGGTGTAAAGACGCGCGGTCACGACGTTGTAGTTGCCGGTGCCGAGGTGCACGTAGCGTCTGATGCCGCCGCCTTCGCGGCGCACGACCATGCCGATCTTGGAGTGCGTCTTGATGCCGACGAGGCCGTAGACCACGTGGACGCCCTCGTCTTCAAGCGCTCGCGCCCACTCGATGTTGCTCTCCTCGTCGAAGCGTGCCTTGAGCTCGACCAGCACGGCGACCTCCTTGCCGTTGCGGGCAGCTTCGAGCAGGGCGGCCACCGCCGGCGCGTTGCGCCCCACCCGGTAGAGCGTCATCTTGATGGCCAGCACGTCGGGGTCGTGGGCGGCGCTTTCGAGCCAGCCGACGACCGGCTCGAACGACTCGTAGGGCCGGTGGATGAGGATGTCGTGCTTGCGGATCGAGGCGAAGATGCTGAGCTCGGGGTCGCCGAGGCCCTCGGGTACGGCGGGCACGAACGGCGGGTCCTTGAGATCGGGACGGTCGAGAGCGAGCAGGTTGATGCCGCTCATGCCGAGGGGCGGGGCCACGGCTATCATGCCCTCGGGCTCGAGGTCCAAGTTGTCGAGCAGGATCTGGCGCACGTCGCCCGGGGTCGTGTCTTCGATCGTGAGACGCACCACCGAACCAAAGCGGCGGCGCAGCACGCCCTCTTCGATCGTCTCGAGAAGGTCGTCGGCTTCGAGCTCCTGAATGGACATCTCGGCGTCGCGGGTCACCCTGAAGGCGTAGACGCCGGCGCTGGTCATGCCCGGGAACAGCTCGTCGAGGTTGGCGGCGATGAGCTGTTCGAGCCAGACGAAGTCGTAGCGCCGCGCCTTGGCCGCGGCGGGGAGCCCCTTGGGCGCGGGCACGGCCGCGAGGCGCGGCAGCGACGAGGGCACCTTTACCCGGGCGAAGAGCTGCTGGTCGTGGTCGTCGCGCAGCAGCACCGCCAGGTTGAGGCTCAGGTTGGAGATGTGCGGGAACGGCCGCCCGGGGTCAAAGGCGAGCGGCGTGAGCACAGGGAACACGCTGCGGTTGAAGTAGGCGACGGCGGCCGTGCGCTGCGTGTCGTCTAACTCGTCGAAGTAGTGGATGTGGACGCCGGCCTCGGCGAGCTGCGGCAGGATCTCGGAGGCCCAGGCGTCGCGGGCCTCGCGCATGAGCTGATGGGCCAGCTCGCGGCAGGCGACGAGCTGCTCGGCCGGTGTCATGCCGTCGGCCGACAGGTCGGCGACGCCCGCTTCGACCTGCTGGCGCAGACCGGCCACGCGGACCATGAAGAACTCGCCGAGGTTCGAGCCCAGGATCGACAGGAACTTGACGCGCTCGATCAGGGGGTTGCGCTCGTCGCGGACCTCTTCGAGGACGCGGCGCTGAAAGGCCAGCATGCTGAGCTCGCGGTTGATGTAGTAGGAGCGGTCCGCGAGGTCGATGGTCTCTTCGGCTACGACGGCGGCTGCGGCCTCGGCCGTCGCCGCGGCGTCGGTCGCGACTGTCTCCGGCTGTCCGCCGCCGGGGCGTGACTTGCCGCCCTCGCCCTCGCCTTGAGTGGCCGAACGTGTGGGGGTCGCCATGCGCCGCATCTCCCGTGGTGGTTTAGGGGCTTCTATAGTACCCATTCATGGCGCGCCGATGACGGCCTCGTTGGGCGCGGCGGCGCCTCGACGGCGCTCAGCGGGTGACGTGTGGCCGGCCTTCGGACGGGCCGAAGACGCGGTCGAGCAGACGCCAGTGCCAGATGGCCCGCACGGTGAAGCCCCACGACACGGCGATCACGATCAGCAGGATCTGTTGCAGCACGCCGAGCGGGCGCAGGGCGAACAGGTGGCGTGCGCTCGGGCTCGAGACGACGATCAGGTACACGACGAACAGCACGGCGGCCATGATCGCCGGCCGCCGGTCGCCGCGCAGACGGGCGCCGCCCACCCAGCGCATGCTCGGCGGCACGGCGAACGGCAGCAGCAGCAGCCCGCACAGCACGGCCAGTGAGGTGGTCGCGGTCTGTGCCAGCGGCAGGGCTGCCTGCACGGCCTGCTGTGCAGTTGCGCTGTGGTGGGCGGCCAGGAACGTGCGCTCGCCGGTCTTCAGGTAGAGCGTGTACACGGCGATCTCGAAAAGCGCGAGCAGCACGCTCGCCGGCACGGCGAAGCGGGCGAGCGGCCGGTAGATGCGGCCTTTGATCGTCTGCCCCGACTGAGCCCACACGATGAGGCCGATCGTGGGGATGGTGGCGGTGAGGTACGAGAGCAGCGCCGACTGACGCGGCGAGAAGGCAAAGCCGCCGATCAGGGCGACGAACGGGATGACGAGCGCTCGCGAGAAGATC